>JBAZCM010000050.1:0-13156 GCA_041654935.1 Sphaerochaeta sp.
GCAATAATTTCGATGGTCAGCCCATCGATGAGGTAGCCACTCTCAATGACCCCAAGGATCCTGAAGCCACCTTCGCGGGTAATCGTCGACATGGCCGAATAGAAGTGAGTCAGGTGCGTGACCCCCCTGTCAAAGGCTGCACTCATCTGATCGTAGGTTGCCGAGGTATGGGCAGCGCTTGGATAAATTCCATTCTTGACCAGTTCATCGGCCATCTCCAAGGCCCCTTCCAACTCAGGGGCGAGAGACCACCGTAAAACTGCTCCTTCGGCATACTCCAGCACCGGCATGTAATGACTCTTCTCAGGCAGACGAAGGTGTCGCTCCTCCATCGCTCCCTTCTCCTTGGCATTGAAGTACGGCCCTTCCAAGTGCAAGCCAGGGAGGTGAGGCATTCCATCAGTAAGCGTTTGTACCTCTTTGAAAATATCCAGTGTTCGATACAAATGCTCGTCGGTTGAAGCCAAAGTGGTCGGTAAAATGGTCGTTGCCCCAAAGCGCATATGGGCTTTGGCTGCCTGCTCGAATGCTTCGGCGGTCCCATCCATATAGTCGTGACCACCGCTACCATGGGTGTGGATATCTACAAAGCCTGGGGAGAGATAAAGACCATCTGCATCCACTACATCGGATGCAGTAGCACCCCACTTGTCTCTTCCGGACCCTTCGCCAAATTCTTTGATAATCCCGCCTTCTTCGACGAGATATCCGTTATTGATGATCTTGTCTTCCAAGATCAATTTTGTATTAGTGAATAACCGCATCTTCCAACTCCTTCACAGCGGGCATAGGGGGAAGTACAATGGATACATAACTATCGAAACCGCCCGACTGTTGTTATGCTAACACCCTAAAAAAACGCCTTCTATATGATTTTAGTGCAAGAGCATATCATTTTGATGCACACATCTGACACAAATTGCTGAAAATGTCTGGTTTTGCTTCATCCATCAGGAAAAGAACATATCAAGCCTTCAAACTTGACCTACGTCAATTTCTTTCTTTTCGTTCTTTGTTAGAGTGAACAAAACAACACACAAGCGAGGAGCATCCTATGGCAAATATCAACGCATTCACCACCAAACGAGCAGAGCACGACAAGACGCTCAAACTCTATGTTCCCATCGTCGCCCGTGTCCATGGTAAGGAGCACCCCGAGTTCCTCGAGGTGCATGCCCTCTATGACGAGATGGAAGACCTCATCAAGGCCAAAGAGACTTCCCTCGATGAGGTCTTCGCCAACTTGAGAAAGATTACCAACGACTATCAGGTTCCCGATGATGTTTGTGAGAGTTATGAGGCAGTTTATGTGATGCTCGGTGACCTCGATCGCGCTTACCACAGTTGAGGGTGCTAGACGTGCAAAGATTTATCTTACGTAAGAAAAACCAGATTGCGGCCATCAGTGCGGTTTTGATCGTCGCGGGTTTTGTTAGTGCCCTGGCCCTTGGCCAAGAGCAGATAGGCATGTGGGCACTGGTTGTGGCTAGCCTCCTCGGAATCGCCCCAATTGCCATCCAAGCTTACCAAGCCCTGAGGGTGAAGGTGGTGAGCATCGATGTGCTGGTGACCATCGCTGTAAGCGGTGCCATCATCATCCGAAATTTTGAGGAGTCGGCAATCGTTACCTTCCTCTTTCTCTTCGGTGGGTACCTGGAGCAGCGCACGCTGAACAAGACCCGCTCAGCAATCAAGGAGTTGACCGAGATGGCCCCCGAAAGTGCCCTGAGGCAAACTGAGGAGGGCCAGTTTGAAGAGGTAGATATCGAGGATGTCGATGTCGGTGACACCCTCCTTGTACGCACTGGAGCAAAAGTTCCTGTCGATGGGACTGTTCTGGTCGGTGAGGGGCACATCAATGAAGCCTCGATTACCGGTGAGGCAATCCCTGTCTCCAAAGAGGTAGGATCGAAGGTCTTTGCGGGCACCATCCTGGATAATGGAACACTGCAGATTGTCGCTGACCGTGTTGGGGAGGATACGACCTTCGGTCGGATTATCGAGTTGGTTGAGGAAGCTCAAGACTCCAAGAGTGAGGCCGAGCGCTTCATCGACCGTTTCTCCAAGTACTACACCCCCGCTGTTCTGGTTCTCTCTGCACTGGTCTGGCTCATCTCGCGCAACATCGAGCTAGCTATCACCATTTTGGTCCTTGGCTGTCCGGGCGCTCTGGTCATTGGAGTGCCGGTCTCCAACGTAGCTGGTATTGGTAACGGAGCACGCCATGGAGTTCTGCTCAAAGGCAGTGAAGTCATCCACGACTTCAGCCGTGTCGACACCATTGTCTTTGATAAGACCGGGACCTTGACCATTGGCAACCCCAAGGTTGCCGACACCCGCTTCTACAATGAGGATCAAAAGTCCATCAGTAGCTATATTGCAAGCGTAGAGAGCGAGTCGGACCATCCACTTGCCCAGGCAATCGTTGAATACTTCTCCGATGTATCGACTCTGCCGGTCTCTGATACTGACGTAATCAAGGGTGGTGGTATCGTCGCCACTGTTGAAGAGAAGCGAATCGTGGTAGGCAATGCTGCCTTGATGGAAGCTCAAAAGATAGCTCTTGAGGGAGAGATAGCTGCAGATATCGCCCACTTTGAGAAGGCAGGAAACTCCCTGGTAATCGCCGCTGTCGATGGGGTCGCTGTTGCTCTCTTTGGTATACGCGATCAGATCAGAGCAGGTGTGAAGGACGATCTTCAGCGCCTGAAGCGATTGGGCGTGAAGAGTTTGGTCGTCCTCTCCGGCGACAACCAAGGTACTGTGGACCTGGTCGCCAGCGAGCTCGGACTCAGCGAAGCACATGGGAATATGTTGCCCGAGGATAAGGCTGCCTTCATCAAGGAATTGCAGAGCCAGGGTCACATTGTCGCCTTTGTCGGTGATGGGGTGAACGACAGCCCGTCGCTTGCCCTCAGTGAAGTAGGTATTGCCATGGGAGGAGGAACCGATGTGGCCATTGAGACCAGTGATGTGGTCTTGATGAACAGCGACTTCAGTCGCCTACCCCATGCTCTGGGGCTGACCAAGGCCACTGCCTTTAACATGAAGCAGAATATCTTCATCGCTGTTGGCGTCGTTCTCTTTCTCCTCTTGAGCCTGTTCCTCAGCGATTGGATGAACATGACGATCGGTATGCTGGTTCATGAAGGAAGTATCCTAGTGGTAATTCTCAACGGTATGCGCCTCTTGCGCTATCGACTCAGAAAATTGACGTAGGTCAAAGACCAATTTTGAAAAGAGCAGTATCATATAAACGAAAAGAATAAGAAGGAGCACATAATGGCTAAAGCAACAATACAACTGGAAGGACTGGCATGTCCCTCATGCCTACAGAAGATTGAAGGGGCGACCAAGGCAGTCAATGGAGTGGACAAAGAGAGCGTGAAGGTGCTCTTCAACTCCAGCAAGGTCAAACTTGACTTCGATGATTCGGTGGTCTCCATCGGAGAGATCGAAGCGGCCATTACCAAGGTCGGTTACGAAGTAACCAAGAGCCAGGTGAGAGCATAAGAGATCAGGCGGCACAGACGTGCCGCTTTTTACTTGCCCTGAATGAATTTATTCATTACCAAAATCATTGGATACTCTATTGCAGAGATTCTCATTGTACGCTGAATCGATTTTCTATCTCATCACGCTCTCTTGTAGATTTCCTCTCATTTGATTAGATTTGTGCAGGTGGCACACTTGAAGGGAGAGTGAAAAATGAAAGGTGAAAATTTTGTCTTTGGCAACGATATCGTAGCAACTTCGGCTGGTGAAGGGGTGTCCAGAAAGATTCTTGCGTACAATGACGATCTGATGTTGTGCGAACTTCATTTTGAAACTGGATCAGTGGGAGCCTTACATAGCCATCCTCATCAGCAAATCAGCTATGTGGTCAGTGGTAAGTTTGAATTCGACATTAGCGGAGTAAAAAAAATCGTCGTAGCTGGTGACTCTCTTTATAAAGAGCCCGACGTAGTACATGGGGCTGTGTGTCTTGAAGCAGGCACTCTTTTAGACTTTTTCACCCCTATGCGTGCTGACTTTGTAGAGTAAGATATTGCTCTCGTTACTCACTTTCCTTTCGCTTAAAGGGGTACCGATATATCAATGGTCTCTTTTTAGGGTGTTGTCCTGATGAGCGTGATACGTTCACTCATGCTCACCGTTTGACCCAGTAAGCTTGGATGAGGGTGTTGAGGAGGATACATCCGAAGACGATTGCTGCTCCAATAAGGGTGTGAGAAGAGGGTACCTCGTTTAGGAAGACCCACACGTAGAAAATGCCAAAAATCGTCTCCAAGGAAGAGATGAGAGCACTCTCCCCTGCCGGAATAAACTTAGTTCCCCAGCTGAGCGAAAGCTGGGCGAACGGGATGACCAAACCACCAAGAATCACAAGAGGCAGTAACTCCGAGAGACTTACGGCAATCTGTGCCTTCGCCATGACAAAGGCGATATTGGTCCCCAGCAACCCTCCTACCGTACAAATAGCAATGCGATCGAGGCCAGCGTGCTGACGGAGGAAGGAGAGGTTCGTTCCCAAGAAGAGCGGAGTCCAAATCGTATAGAGAAAATCAGATGGTCCGATACTCCCAATCTGAGAGTTATACATGTAAAAGATACCACCTACAGCTCCAGCTGCAGCAAGCAAAGTCAGCGGATGGGCTTTGGTACGGTAGAAGATGAAAGAGTGAGCTGCTGCAAAGAATGGGGAGAGACCCATCATCACCAACATTACCGCAGCTCCACTGTTGTGTACTCCGATGGAAAAGGAGATCCCGCTGATCCCCCATAAGAGTCCTGAGAAAAGCATAGCGACACCACCTCCAGTAAGGGTGGCAAGCCATGTACGTTTCTTGGTAACCAAGAGCACAGTAAAGAGGGAGAGAAAGGTGAAGAGGGCGCGCCAAAAGGCAGCTTGTGCTCCCCCTGTCCCACTCATGCGGATTAAGAGGGCGTCAGCGCTGAGCACAATGACCCCACTGAGGGTAATGAGAATTCCTTTCAAGTACTGTTTGTTGCTACCCACTTCCAGCTCCTCGCCCAGTTGTCAGCTTAGCGTAGCAACTTTCACCGATTGTGGCTATCAGGATGATTGATCGTACTGCCAAGTCGGTTTCTTACCATTTTCAAAGCAGCAACAGGCGATTTCTCTAGGATAAACACGAAGAAGGCAGCGGACTCACTATCACGTCCACTGCCTTTGTTCGGTGATTGAAGTCAATCAATACTTTTCGAGAATGTCAGGTCTCACATATGTATTACCGTTTACCACCACTTCATTGCTCGGGAAGAGCATCGGTCGGGTGATGAACTCAAAGCCCTTACTGGTGACCAAGATCGTGTCCTCACTCTTAGTTCCGGTGATTGAAGGGTTCCAGCAGAAAGTTTGGTTCTCAACTACCTCGATGGTCATCGTTGGATCGACTCGATAGTCACGGTTGGCGTAGCCAATCGGTCCACCTAAGTGGTGCTTGTCAAACTCATCGGCAAAACCATTTGCTTCGTAGAGTGCTTTGGCAGCAAGCAAGGGCTCGTTGTAAGGCCTACCAACAACCGTCTTCTCCATGAGAGTACAATCGATAAGTTGGTTGAGCCGATACTGTGCTCGGATCTCTTCGGTGACCGGTACGAAGTTTACGTATCGGGTCAGACAAACGGTCAAACCCCACTTACGCATATTACCGCCAATCTGTACGCGCTCACGCATTCTGTTATCAGTGGCAATAGCATGGCGATAGTTATAGAGGCGCTCATCGGCAGCACACATGAGGCTGGTAAACTCCATTCCCTGGTCATAGAGCGCCATGGCGATACGCTTGGTTGCCTCAATCTCACTGACACCTGGCCTGAGTGAAGCTGCAGCTTCCTCCATTGCCAGAGTTGCCAACACACCGACCTCTTTGACTCTCTCAACTTCAGCTGTGGTCAGCGAGAGGCGCAGTGTCTTGATATCGCCTTCGATATTTCGTCCAAGTGGGCTGTTGAAATCCAGACCGAGTTTTCCTGAAGGAACCAGTTCCTTGAGTTTTTTTGCTTCGAAGTCCAAGACGTGCCACACCGATGAGTGGACTTTGAACCCCATCTCCTCAAGTCGCTCCTCGTCAATCATTCGCGGCTTCTCGATGATATTGGTCACCGCGTGTGTATCATTAGCGGTCACCAACAACCCACAGAGACCCATCTCTCCCCATCCGAGGTAGTTCTGTCCACCGCAAGAGAGCCAGGCAAAGTCATCTTGTCGCTTCAGATATACCCCATCCAGTTCCAGTTTTTCCATCAATTTACGAATACGATCGAGTTTGATAGCTAATTCTTCTTTTCTTGTCATCTGCATACCGCCTTATTGTGTATTAGAAGAGATTGCCTTGATCGTCGAATGAGAGTTCATACGGGTCGCTCAAGATCTCAAATCTTTTATCTTTTTCTATCAACGGGAGAATATTCTCAGACACTTCAATCTCCTGAAGTGTCAGCGTGTTATGAATACGAATGATTGTCGTATCCTGCCAATCGTGGTGGTGGCATGTCTTCATGCACGCCTGTAACACTTGTCGATCGTTCGGAAGGACCATAGGAATCTTCACTCCACCGGTCAAAAGTGCAGTGAGGGTGTTAGGATAGGTTTGAGCAAAATCAAACTTCTCCGCTGCCCGTACGGTGGTAAAATCGGCCATCCCCAGGCCATTACCGTTACCGTTGGACTCCTTGGCAATATCTAAGATTGCCACTCGCTGGATAGCCGGCCCCCCTTCGATCCACGCAGAGTGATATCGGCCCACCACGTTGGTATCAAAGCCTGAGCCGCTGATATTCTTGCCAATCTCATCGATGATCAGCGCATCAAAGGTTTCAAGGTGAAGTCTTCCAGCCCATGCTTTGGCCTGAATGAGGAGCTGCTCTTCGCGTTTTGCTATCAAGGATTTTTCAATGACCTCCACCAAGCATGCCTGGTGGGCTGCATTCTCTACTAGGGCGACTGCAAAGAGCACCTTCAAGTGTCGGAGTGCCTCGGTTGCGATATCGGTGATATGGTGGGCCATTCGGCCAAAGCCCAGGTTATGGGCAATTTCTGCGCCCTGCTGTTTGCCCAGTCCGATGGTAATCATCTTCATCAACCCACTTTCGTACCGACCACGAAAACAAACATGAGCCTTGATGCGGTTGACGATGATTAAATGGTCAGCTTGATGGGCTGTCTTGTCGGTCAATACCGGCAGATTCTCCTCTCCGGTGCGTCCTAGCTCTACTGTCTCCATGCTTGAGCGAATTGGACAACCGACACTCATCTCATCAAAGCCAAGGGCTTGGAGCATTGCTTCTTGGCCTTCATCGGTAGCGCCAGCGTGGCTGCCCATCGCCGGGACGATGAATGGGTTTCCCCCTCGCCCTCTGATAGCCCGTACTATCGCCCGCACTGCTTCGACTTGCGAGTCGATGCCACGACTTCCTACAGCAATAGCTACACTATCCCCTCTCTTGAAAGCTCTCCAGTGGGTATCGTTGTCAAGCAGCTCGGTGAGCCGAGACTCCACGTCAATGGCCACCGGTGAGGCGAACTGTTGCCTCACCTTGGCGAATCGAGGAACCTTGATCGGATCGAGCAGTCCATTGATGACCTGCCACGACCCGCTCCCACCGGTTCGGATCTGCATCCCTACGCTTCCTTCTTACGAGCCGAGTAGATGGCAATACCAATTGATGCCAGCGAGAGGATGAGGAAGGTCAAGGAAATCGGTCGTTGGATCAAAACTGACCAGTTGTTATTGGAGACCAAAAGAGCTCGGTTGAGGTTCTCTTCCGCAAGGGGGCCGAGGATGATACCCAACACTAGTGGGGCTCCCGGATACTCCCAACGCTTCATGAAGTAGCCGATGACACCAAAGGAGAGGGCAACGGTCACATCGTAGAGAGCATTGTTCAAAGAGAAGGATCCTACCACACAGAGCACCAGGATAATGGGCATCAGGAGGGTGTTGGGCACCTTGAGGATCGATGGGGCGTAGCGTGAACTCAATAAGCCAAAGAGCAACATCAAGAACTGGATGATGACCATTCCGGCAAAGATTGAGTAGACGATATCCACATTCTCGACGAAGAGCAGTGGGCCAGGACGTACACCGATGAGAATCAAGGCACCGAGCATGACACTGGTTACTACGTCTCCCGGGACACCGAGACAGAGCATCGGGATCAAGGCACCACCGGTTGTCGCGTTGTTGGCGCTCTCTGGAGCAGCGACTCCACTGAGTGCGCCCTTACCGAACATCTTGCGGTCTTTGGCAAACTTTGAAGCAAGGTTGTAGGCGAGGAAACAGGCAATGGCACCGCCGGTCCCCGGAACGATACCGATGAAGACACCCAACAGTCCTCCCACCAAGGCAGTGGGGAGGATTAGCTTGATGTCAATCCAGTCCGGCAGAATGTTGGTTACCGTCTGGGCCATGACCTTACTTTGTCCGCTATTTCTTTGGACTTGGGTCAGAACCTCTGAGATGGCAAAGACGCCAATGAGGACCGGAAGCAGTGAGAAACCGCCGGCAAGATACATGTTGTTAAACGTAAGTCGATTCACCCCGACGATGGTGTCGATACCAACACACGAGGCCAACAGACCGATACAGCCGGCGATCAAGCCCTTGATGACGTTCTTGCCTGAAGAGCTGGCCATAATCGAAAGGCCAAAGATTGCTAAGGAGAAGTAGTCAGCTGCCTGGAACTTAAGGGCAACTTTTGCAAGCTGGGGGGCGATCAAGATCAAACATATCGTACTCATGATCCCACCGATGAATGAGGAGACGGTGGCGATGCCCAGAGCCTTACCTGCCTTGCCCTGTTCACAGAGCGGATACCCATCAAGTATCGTTGCTGAAGCCGAAGGGGTGCCGGGTGTTTTCAAAAGAATTGCTGAAATCGAACCGCCAAACATTCCACCACAGAAGAGGCCGCAAAGCATGACCAAGGAGACGGCGGCTGGAAGGCGATAGACCAGCGGTAACAAAAGGATGATGCCCATCGAAGCAGTAAGACCGGGAAGTGATCCGATAATGACGCCCATACCGGTACCAAAGACCATCAGGGCGAATGTGAGGGGCTGAAAGACCAAAGAAAAACCGGTAAGTAAATTTGCCATCATATCTGAGCCCCCTTAAAAGAGTATTCCAAGTGGAAGGAAAACCATGAAGACGATATTGAACAGTACAAAGATGACTGCTGTCGCTCCGATGGAAAGAAGGATTGCTATCTTTGTCTTCTTATAGCCAAAGAGTCTGATAACTCCAAAGAGAAGGAAGGGAGTCAACAAGGGGAATCCGACAAACTTCAATAGACGGACATATACAAAGGCAATGATTGCCAAAAGCAAAGCACGTCCAAGATGCACCCAATTCGTTGGCTCCCCTTTCTCAGGAAAACCACCCTTGAGGTTTGTCAAAAGTTGGACTGCTCCAAGAATGAACATGACGGTGGCAATGACCCGTGGATACTGCCCCGGTCCAATACCCCGTTTGGGCACCGGCAGTTTGGCGGTCAATAGCCAGACTGCACCACTTAAGGCAATCAGGGCTATGCCAACCCAGAAATCTACTCGTTTTGTCTCTTTCATCTGTTCATCCTCTTTGTTGAACAATTTGGGGGGTAACGATGTGTTGCCCCAGAAATTCTGGAGCAACACATACGAAATCCGTTATTAATACTTGTCGCCGAATTTACCTTCGCGAACAATCTTCTCATAGCGTGCATCATCATCAGCTACGAGCTTACCAAAGTCAGGACCGTTCCTGTAGACGGGAATCGAGCCCAACTCTTCCATCTTCTTGATGTACACCGGATCCTCTACACACTGGCGGAAAATCTCTTCAAGCTTGGCGATAAGTGCCGGAGGAGTTCCCTTGGGAACAACAACTCCGCGCCACTGCTCAAGTACAAGATCTACACCCTGCTCTAGACCGGTTTTTGCCGGGATGGAGTCCAGTCGATCGTTACTGAATACTGCAAGAATCTTGAGCTGACCAGCCTGTACGTTTGCAATACCTTCGGGTGCGTTTGCCATGACAGCGTCACACTGACCACTCATCAAACCGGTGATGGCAGGGCCACCGCCGCTGAAGGGTACGTGGATGTACTGGGTTCCGGATGCTTCCTCAAAGAGGAGGGCAGCCATGTGGTTACCACCACCGGCTCCGGCGTTACCCATGGAGATTCCCTCAGGCCTGGCTTTCGCGTCAGCGATAAACTCAGCGAGAGTGTTCCATTTTGCGTCTGCATTGACTACCAGATAGTTGAAGGATGCAACGACCTGCAAGACAGGATCAAACTCTGTACCAGTGAATGGGGTCTGGGTCATGTGGGTCTTGATAACGTGGGCTACGTTCCAGTGCAGCGTGTGGTATCCATCCGCTGGAGCCTTCATGAACTCAGTGATAGCAGGCACACCAGCGGCTGCTCCCTGGTTCTGAATGATCAACGGTTGCCCGTTCGCGTACTTGGGGAACACTTCAGCAAGTGCTCGGAAGACGATGTCTCCACCACCACCAGCTGCCCATCCTAGCAGAGCGGTCACTGGTTTACTCGGAAACTTCTCAATGGGCTCTGCTGCACCCTGGGCAAAGACCATGCTCATGCTTGCCACTAGGATCAAAAGGACCAACAAGGTTTTTTTCATAAAACTCCTCCAATTGTTGTTATGGATCCCCATCTTAGGGATCACTCTCTAAGTTAGTAAACTATCACAGTTTTCTATTTTGTCAACTGGAATGACAAAATAAATGTTAATCTCTTGCATAGCCCTTCTCATTGGCATAGAATTACCTGTAATGCAGAACGATGATCTGGAATTCCTTAACTGTAGGAACATGCTGCATGCTATCGAGCATGATCTTGCCACCCCCTCTCGGGCACAAGTAGCCCAACACCTCGGACTCAGTCGAACCGCTACGTCTATGCTTGCCCAAAAGCTTCTCAAAGCTGGCTTAATCACCGAACTTGAGAGCCTAAAACGCGGTCGAGGAAGACCTGGGACTCCGCTCACCCTCGACGAGCAAGTCTGGCATGCTTTGGGAGCTGCCTTTTACTCTGGAGCTTGGAACTTTCTTATCATCAACCTTGTCGGTAAGATCGTGGAGAGCAAACGCATTGCGGTCAACTCCACTGATCAACACGAAGTCATCGAAGCCTTGATTACCGGTCTTATTGAGATACAGCGATCCACAAGCCACACCCTTCTGCCTGGCTACGGTATTGGCGCCCCAGGCCTAGTCGACAACCTCACCGGATCAATCTACCGTGCCGATGACCTGGGCTGGAAAGAGATCATTCCGCTTAAACAAATCATTGAAGGACGCACTGGCAAACAAGCGCTGGTCATCAACCGATATCGGGCCAATGGTCTAGCTGAAATTCGTTTTGGCAACCACAGCGGTAAGCATAACGTCATCTATTTGGGAATTGGGACAGGAATAGCTGGATCGATCTACCTCGATCAAGAGTTGATGAATAGCACTAACTATCGTATCGGCCATATGGTCATCGACCCCCATGGCCCGCTTTGCGGCTGTGGTCAGCGAGGCTGCCTCCAAGCAATGGCCGGAGAAGGTGCTCTCCTCTCCTTTGTCCATCACCGAAAAGCCGAACAGCCCACTTACCTTGCAGAACTTACAGACGATCACTTGACCGGTGCTGCGATTGCTGCATTAGCTGAAGAGGGTAATGAGGATGCTCGTGAAGCGCTACGCCATATTGCCGAGCCTATTGCCATTGCTGTTTCAACTCTTGCCAACGCAATAGCCCCCGACGAAGTCATCATCGGGGGACCATTGGGAGACTTGAGCTCCTATTTAGTTGATCGTGTGCGAGCCAAGGTCTATGACCGAATCCTTGACTGGCAGGCCACGCACCTGACAATCCTCAAGGGGACCCAGGGACACTATGGACCTGCCATCGGAGCGGCCACCTACGTTCTGAACAACAAGATGGATCTCATCTTCGGTCAAGGTTGCTCAGAGCGGTAAACTCACCTTCTTTCCATTTTGTGCACTCTTGTAGACCGCCTCGATAATCTCCACTGCCTTCAAAGAAGAGGGTCCATCAATCTCGACAGCAGTGTTTGTCCGCAATGAGTTCACAAAGGATTCGAAGAGACGCTTGTGTCCATGAATACCAATGCCCATCGGATTAGCTGCTCCACCGCTTGTGGCAGTACTGTTGAGGAATGTTGCCCGAATCTCTTCATCCTCTGGTTTTGCTTCCTCAAACTCCCATTTGACGATAGACTCTTCCTCGATCACCACACTGCCCTTGCTGCCGAGGATTTCAACGCGCTTGAGGAAGCCTGGGTAAGCACTGGTCGTCCCTTCAATGACCCCAAGTCCACCATGTTTGAAACGTAGCACTGCCACTGCAGTATCTTCGACCTCAATACGCTCATGGGTAAGGGTATCGGCAAATGCAAAGACCTCATCAACCTCACCAGCAAACCACTGCATCAAATCGATTGCGTGGATTCCTTGGTTCATCAAAGCACCACCGCCATCAAGATCCCATGTTCCTCGCCATGCACCGCTGTCATAGTACGCCTGGCTTCGGTACCACTTAATCTGAGCATCAGCCATAACGATACGCCCAAAGCGTCCCTCATCGATTGCCTTCTTGACCATCCGAGGAGCTTCGTGGAAACGAGAGGGGAAGATGCCCATCAATTTCACCCCATTCTCCTCACAAACGTCGATGATTTGCTGTGCCCGCTCTTTGGTAATCTCAAGAGGCTTCTCGATGATCAGGTGTTTCTTTGCTTTTGCGGCAGCAATAGCTCCTTCCAAATGAAGGCCTGATGGAGTTGCAATCGCAACAATATCTAGCTCTTCATCAGCCAAGAAGGCATCAATATCAGTATATCCTTTGCATCCAAAGGTCTCAGCGAATTTCTTTGCTGACTCCTCTCTGCGAGCAAGGCCAGAGACGAGTTTACATCCTTCCATCGCCTGAATAGCCTTGGCGTGTATTTCACTGATGTTACCCAATCCAATTATTCCAAATCCTAGTGTTTTCTTCATTCACTCCTCCTCAAATTCGTTTTCACGCTACCATCGAATAGGGCTAATGTCAATTAATTTGTAATATTAAATGACAAAATGACAGCGCTTCTATTTTCCTATGGTAAAACAAGAAC
>JBAZCM010000051.1:0-12883 GCA_041654935.1 Sphaerochaeta sp.
AAATAACCTAGACCAAGAAAGTGATCATCAAGCTTAACCGAATACTACTCTATCCGTTTGGTATTTTTCTCTAGAACTCCAATGCGTTGCATGCATCCCACTTCCCTACCTCGTAGAGACTGAATAATCCTGAGTTGCGTTTTGTGTCTGCCACCACATCTTATTTGCCCGTTTGCCCAGGTACTTGGTAGTTATAATCATTCATTCTTTTTAAAAACACTATTAGAATGGACAAAAGGTCTCATTACGATACGTGATCACATCATTGGTGCATGCATCTCTTCTGAGTGAACATGCTTGGGATAGAATTGTAAAACAAATCCAACAAAGCTCCTTCTCTTTACCTATCTGGGCAATATTAGTGCTAAACCACTACGGAGGAATCATTTTTTCGCTTGTTTTCCCCTGAATTGAGTGCGATACTGTAACTGTTGGACCATCAACACCCAAGGAAGACCGAAATGGGTAAGAAATCTAAAACATTGTTGGTTGCACTGGTAATGGTAGCGATTATTCTCTCAGCATTCATCGGATGCGCAGAAGATGAGACTCCTGACTACAAGGCTGACTTCTTGGGGGAATTGAAGACAGCGGTAACCTACAATGAGAAAAACATTGTCATCGCAATGACTGGGGAGAATGTTGCTGTCACTTTTAAGGCTGGTGTAGACTCCGATGATATTAAAACTAAAGCTGCGAGCTTGTTATTAAAGCTGAAGACTTTCGCAACGGATGGTACCAAGATTACGATCGATGCCAAAGAGTACAGCCTTCACGACGCAAATCTTCTGGACAGCCTAATCGATGACATGAGGAATCTTTTTAAAACTACTGGTACAACAAAACCCTATACGGCTGCCATCAAATACAAGGGCCAGTCGTTCGGCCTCAGTGGCAATATCACCGTTACATTGCCCTGACCCCTATTAGGGCGTTAGAACAATATGAATTATTACTCCCGTGTCTTCTACACGGGGGTGTTGTTATGTACTAGAATCTCTATATAGGAGAAGTAATGAGAAGGAGCAGTAGCAGGTTTTCTTATTCACTCTCCTCTCTATTGGTCATTGGCGTTGTGTTGATGGCCTTTCTTTTCTCTAGCTGTGATATCTCCATCAAAATACCTAGGATTCCTTCCTTAAAGAAATCAGCTCCGAAGCGAGAGTTCAGCGATGAATTAGCCAGAGCGTTGTTAAATATTAAATCTGCTCACGTCATCGCTGAGGAAGGGAAGATCTTCATTCATTGGGATGAGCGATTTGTGGAGAAGGAGAAGGTTGAAGAGACCCTTAATGAGGTCTTTACTACCTTCTCCTCAATAGCCGATAAAATAAGCTTTAGTATATCTGGAGAAGGGGAAACTCCTGTTCAGAAGATGACTGGGCACCTCCTCTCCTTCTCTAATGGACAGGAACGTGTGAGCTACAAAGCCCACATAACCTATGAAGGGTCCAACTCAACACTGAGCGGCGAGTTTGTCTTTCCCTCAATCTACAGTAAGCTCATCACCGACGACTTTGTTGACCGTCAGAGAGAGCTCTACACCAGTCGCTATCGATTAACGCTAGATGCATCGGCTGAAGAGGTCCCCTTCAAGGAGCTACTCGCGGCCCTTGCGGCCTATGGCAATTTACCTGAGGAGGTACAGAATGAGCTGGTTGGTATCAAAGAGAAACTCGATGACCTGCTAGCTATCAGTGGTGCTCCAACTGACCTGACGATCTCAGTTTCTTTGGATCAAGCGCAAAAAGGTATTTTCAGAGGCTCCGAACTTGATGGGCTGGATAAGTTTTACACTATCAATCTCGTTGATGAAGAAGGGGGCATGTTCTCTTTTGATACGTTAGAGAGTGGTTCTACTCTCCTTCTTACGATGGAAGCTTCTCGTAGGGATGGGAATGATCTGCTATCCTTTACTACTGCACTAATCTTAAAGATCACTTCAGTCTCATTGGAAGGGGCACCTTTTGAGCTCTATACTATCGAGGATGCCTTACGCATAGCAGAGGAGCGCACAATCTTTGTCCGCTTCAATACCAATTTTGCTACCCCTTCGGTTGCAGAGATGGTCTACGGTGGGACTGTCCATACAATTGGTAGAGAGCAGACGGTCGTACTACCCTTTGATGGGGTTTTGAGTTCGAATGTAAACAGTGTTCCTAGCGGTCATAAAAATGCAGGTCCTATAACGAGAGCGAGCGAGCATGTGCGCCTGACCATCCCATCAGCGGTTACTGTTGGTGTGAAAGGAACGATGATCGTTAATGCTCGCCGTGCAGCCAATGCAACAAAGTTCCAAGGCCATGTCACTGGATCTGATTACGCAGTACTGCACTTAGAAGAGGATGCTTCACTTCATGTTGAGAATCGAGGAGAACTCTATGTCCTAGGCTTCATTGAAGGGACGGGAGAGGTCACAGTTCACAGTGGAGGGACCCTTCATGAGGGGCTCTTCATCTCCTCCTTTCGGGGAGGGACCGCTAGCTCAAAAATTGAAGAGAAGGTCTTTCCTTTCGACCAGTATACCGTCAGTCAGATTGAAGTCCCTTTGAACATCGAAGCGGGAGGCACTTACAATGCAAAAAGCGTGGTATGGGCATCGTACAAATACCACCACGGGGATCTCACTTTGGTAGGAGATGGGGGTATCATTCAAATCAATAATGGTGCGGTGAAAAAGGTCTATGATAAGAATACTGGTCACAACACCCTCACACTCACCGGAGAAGGATCGTTGAACAACACAAGTGTACAGGTCGGAGGCATTATAGCCAGCACTTTAGGGAGAGCAATCCTCTTTGATGGAACATGGCATTTTGTAATTCAAAATGGCAATCAATTTACCATCAAGGCCAAAGCTGCATTGTTGCCGGCAAGTTCGCTCACTATTGAAAAGGGAGCGAAGGTAGTCATCCAAAAGGGCGGAGAGCTGACGATCTTCAATAATGGCCTTACGTATGTTGATGACTACAACACCTATCCAAATGGTGAAACGGAGCATTACTACCGCAATCCTGTGACGCTTGGATATACGGCTAATACTCCAGCGAAGGTGGATAATAGAGGAACACTCATCGTGGAGGAGGAAGCTGGTATTGCTGGGGTGGTAGGAGGATCGGGCGTTGTTACATTGGATGACAAAGCTATTAAAGAGTATGAATTCTACCGCGTTGAAGGCTCTGCAGATAGCGCAAAAGCGGTTGCTGTATCTGTTGTATATCCGGAATAGAGTAAAAATCTAATTCTTGAATTTACCTACATGTACGAGATGCATGGCGATTTTTTATCTGTTTTCCTCACTCTTTGCCTGTGCTATTATTAGTGTATGGGTAAATGGAAAAACTCCTTCCTGTTGCTCCTTTTATTCTCTTTCTTTTGCGTGGTTGGTTGTGCGCACACCCCGCCCCCTCTCTTCCAACCAGATCAGTATCCAGAAGATCTGTATTACATAGGTATTGGTATTGTGATCAATGAGAACTCTGGACAAGCTCGGGAAGAGGCAAAACTCAAAGCAAAAGAAGACCTCATATCTCAATTGACTCACTCAACAGTGACTGCACATCGACGGGTGCAGGTCACCGACGACGGAAGGACCCAACAAACGATCTTTGAAGAGACAATCAATGAAACCTTCATCCAAGAGGTTGAGGGAGTCGCATTTATTGAAGAATCGTTTCTTTCGAAGGGAGCGGTACAGACGACTCGGGCAATCCTCTCCAAACAAGAGTGGGAAATTCAGAAACTGACAAAGATTGAGCGCGAACGTAACCGTGCTCGCGCAATCCTTTCGGAGCGATATCCTGATATGCCTGCTCCCAACGAAATAGTTGTCCTCAATCGCCTCATTACAACGCTGCAGGAAGGGATTTGGGGGGCATTGGTAGAAGACCGATTCGACGGTACCTTTGGCAATGTTCTTGACCTTGCCAAAGCGCGCCTTAACAACCTCTATCCTCAAATATTGCAATCAGCTCGTGTGTACCGCACACACGAAGGAACCTCAATCCTCAGTCAATCTCATGCCAAGGATGTAGCAAGAGGACAATTTGTCTCTTACTTGGTCAATCGTCTTATCACACAGTACTCAACACTCCGTATTCGCTACGCATGGGCTCACTCAGAAGGTGAATTGAGAGCTGGTATCAACGAATACGTATATAACTTCATGAACAAGCATCCATCACTCTTGGAGTACATACCCGGTCCTGACTCTCATGACAGCTTTTGGCAAGTATTTGCAGTGGTCTCGCAATCACAGTTGGATGAAGCTCTGAATAAAGATATCGATGACCTGTATCTTCAGGTACTCTCTTTGACTCAAGGCCTTAAGGAGGAGAAGACAGTAACCGCCAAACTTGCTTACCTAGCAAAAATTCGATTCTTATTGGACAATTCATTCATTGGTCTTACTGTTGAGGATGAGCTTTTTGGCTACGGCAGCGGCTCCTTACAGGCCCTTGAAAGGAATCTCATCGATTCGGTGCAATTGATCGTTGCTGCACCCGATTCGGTTCAAGTAGGAACCCAAGCATTGGTGAGCATCCAGGTACAGAGTCGATTACCTCTTGGAGCTACGATTCCTCTAACGCTCCAAATAAAAGATTCGTCCCACCAAATCATCAGGGAAATTCCCATCACCCTCGATACCTTGGACACCTCAATACAGACCATTGAGGTGCCCGGTAAAGAAAAATCGAAGGAGTATACGGTCACCTGTAGCTGGAGCGATTATCCTCAAAAAAACGCCTCAAAGACCATTATGATTGCGCAGGTGTCACTCTTAACCCGTATCAAAAATTGGTTATCAAAGCCAAAGCCTGCCCTACCCTCACCCTGACAACAAGTTCATAATGCTGCTCTCTGGCTGTTCTACAGCAATGTGAGTAGCTAATCTCACGGTTCGGTTAAAAAGAGATTTCGGTAGATGCAAACCTCAGATTATTTGTCCGCCAGCGCTCTAGGCGACAGGCTCCCCAGGGCAGATAAATACCAATGGTGAGAATCGACAGCACAAAGATGACGAGCCATGTGCCAAAAAGCTCAAGACCCGTACCGAGGAAGATGAGTTGCTTGCCATCAATATACGTGTACTGGGCCTTCCAGCGCTCGCGAGCGGTGAGCGTCCAAGGATAGGCTAATCCCGCCGTTATCACATTGACGATACTGGTCCACACCACCAGCCAAAAGTAACTGCCACCATTTCCTCTGAACTCAAATTCACCATGCAGCATAGCATCCTCCTGCATTGCTAAAAGTACAATTACTATAGCTGATGGCAACAGGTCATTCAACGAGTTTCTGACACTTCTCAACAAGAAAATGGAGGCGGACTGAGCTATTTAATGAAGGTTGGAACAAACTTTTATATAATTGGAATAGCGCAAGATTGTGCGCAGTTTAATCTGAGTTAATTTTACTTGCCATTGCTGCATAAGCTCGGTACCATCTCTATGCAAGGGGAAAAAGGGTGCAACGGCAGCAAAATGCGGATTTGTTGGCGACTAAAAGCGCCCGAACTACCAGGGCGTTCGTCAATCGTGTGATCATAGTCCTTCTCATTCTCTTTACCAGTGGCCCAATCGCTGGGTATTTCTTGATCTATCAACCGCTACGCGAAGCGGTTGAAACCAACCTCATCTCCAACTTTGCCCAACTTGGTGTCGTGAAGCATAACTCTTTTCGAGAGGCAATTCGCCAATACCTCAACCGCTCCCAACTCGTATCAGATCGGGCCATGATTCGCCGGGCGATGGAGTCGTACATAGATGGACAGATGGGCTTTGAAGAGTTACAGGTATATTCGGCAGAACGCTATGAGGATTTTGTCTCCTCCTTCAATCAATTGATCTTTACCAATCGATATATCGGTGATGAGTTCTTACTCTCCTTCACCAACGATGATGCCAAACCTTCACACGTGCCGTTTGGTCTTCCTACAGTTCGTGACAAGCAAAGGGCCATGCTCGACTACGATGATGGGGCGGTAACGCTCTACATCTACTCGCCGGTACGCTCTTCACTAGGGAAGGTCATCGGCTACGATATCTTGGCCTTCGACTTCTCAGAGAATCTGATGGTATTGAGCGATGAGAGCTCTTGGGTGGACCTTTTACCCGCCCAAGCGTTTGATCGACAAGAGCCTCTCATCATTGATGGGGATGCCAATGTCTATCTCGAAGGTGATCAGTATGTGTGGACGTATCCACTCTCTGACAAGCTGATCTTCGCCATTGGCACCGAGGCAAAGACACTTTTGCAATCTTTGAATAAGCTTCGTACCCACATCATTGTAAACACCCTCATCGTCTATGCGGCTTTAATCTTCATCATAGTCTTCTACATCGTCCGCTATGCTCGCCAAGAGTTGTTGTTGCGCGACATCGACCAAGGAGTTTTCACCAAGGCGATCAGCGATGCGAAGATTGACTATTTGACCGCTATCGGCAACCGCCGATGTGCAGAAGAAGTGCTCAACGATTTCTATGCTCGATTTGGTATTTCTGGTGAACAGCCACCGGTCATCCTCTTTGATATCGATGGCTTTAAGGCCATCAATGATAGCTTTGGCCATGCAACCGGAGACGATGTGCTCATCTCCATCACCCAAGCGGTTCTTCTACTCATCGGCGATGAAGGCCATCTCTTCCGATGGGGCGGCGATGAATTTCTGTTGATAGCAAGTGGAAAGTCCATTGTAGAGAGTGAGACAGTTGCACGACAGGTGCTGACCACCGTAGGTCGGTTGACCATCAAGGCTGAAGATAACGAGATCAAGCCAACCATCTCGATGGGTATCTCCACCTTTGCCAGCGAGGACCTGTCGTACCTCGATGCAGTGGCGCGAGCAGATCGGATGATGTATCAGGCAAAAACCAGTTTGGGCAACGGCTACGAGCTCGCCCTTTAAGAGACAATCGCAGGATAAAAGGATTCTGTGGTGTAGTGTCTGCGGGTGAACAATTTGTAAATATCTATACAAATATCGTATATTTATCACTAAGAGTCATGATTTTCACTCTTGTACCCCCCATCAATGTGCCATTTTATCCTAGTAAAGTAGTTTGCATTTCTATCTATACGTGGTAATATTGAGAACAACATATTACCTCTGTGGAGGGGCGTCATGAGCAATAATTTTTTTAGCGATAAGGATCCTTTGGAGACTCTTGAGTGGCTTGAGTCTTTGGAAGGTCTCATAAGACAGGAGGGTGGCTCCAAGGCTGATTTCCTTTTGCGGGAACTGACCCAAAAAGCACGCGCACTGGGTGTCGATACCTCCCCGGGGGTACTCAGTCCCTATGCCAATACCTTAAGTGCAGACCACCCCGACCAACTACCCAGAGATGAGTCGTTGGTTGCCCGAAACGTGGCTGCCTATGTTCGATGGAATGCCATGGCCATGGTCGCCAAGGCAAACCTCAAGAATCATGGCATCGGTGGACACATAGCCAGTTATGCTTCCTACTCTTCAATCTATGAAGTAGGATTTAACTGGTTCTTTAAAGGCGATGACTTGGTCTACTTCCAAGGTCACTCTTCGCCAGGTATCTATGCCCGAGCATACGTTGAGGGCAAACTGACTGATGAGCAACTGAATCACTTCCGTGAAGAGGTCGACGGTGGAGGCCTCTCCTCCTACCCTCACCCCCACCTCATGCCTCACTTCTGGCAGTTCCCCACTGTCTCTATGGGCCTCGGCCCCTTGATGGGAATCTACCAAGCTCGCTTTATGAAATACCTTGAAGCTCGTGGCTTCAAGGAAGTAAAGGATCGTAAGGTTTGGGTCTTCATGGGTGATGGTGAAAGTGATGAGCCCGAATCTCTCGCAGCCCTCTCTCTCGCTGCCCGCGAACACTTGGACAACCTGATCTTTGTGGTCAACGCAAACCTGCAACGCCTCGATGGGCCGGTCAGGGGCAACGACAAGATCATCCAGGAGCTGGAAGGTAAATTCCGCGGAGCTGGGTGGAACGTCATCAAGGTAATCTGGGGAACCGAGTGGGACTCCATCCTTGAACGTGATACCAAGGGAGTGCTCCTACAGAAACTCTCATCGATGGTCGACGGTGAGTTCCAAGCCATCCAGGCAAAGGGACCTGCCTACCTTCGTGAGAAGATCTTTAGTGGCGACGAATACCTTGAGTCTCTGATCAAGGACAAGAGTGACAAGGATCTGTGGCAGATGACCCGCGGTGGCCACGACCCACGGAAGATTTACACCGCCTTCTCCTCGGCAGTCAAACACAAGGGAGTACCGACTGTAGTTCTCTTTAAGACGATTAAGGGATACGGAATGGGCCGAGGCGAAGCTTCCATGGGAGCCCATAACGTAAAGAGTATGGACCGTGAAGCCCTGTTGGCTTTCCGTGACCTCTACCACGTCCCACTTGCAGACGACCAGGTTGAAGCCTTGCCCTTTATCAAGCCTGATGCCAAGAGCCCAGAAGCAGCATTCCTCAAACACCGCCGTGAGGTGTTGGGTAACTTCCTCCCCTCACGTACCGAGGTAAATGAGCAGCTGCCGATGCCTGAGCTCAGTGACTTCAGTGAGATGCTCGTCTCTACCGAGAAGCGAGAGATCTCTACGACGATGGCCTTCGTCCGTATGCTGACTAGATTGGTCAAGGACAAGAATATTGGAGACCGTATCGTACCCATCATCCCTGATGAGGCGCGCACCTTCGGTATGGAAGGCCTGTTCCGTCAGATTGGTATTTATGCTCCCCACGGACAGCTTTACGAGCCAGCTGACAGTGAGGATTTGATGTGGTACCGAGAGGATGCCAAGGGTCAGATCCTTGAGGAGGGTATCACCGAGGCAGGTGCTACGGCCTCCTGGATTGCTGCGGCAACCAGCTACGCAAACCACCACCACACGATGATTCCGTTCTACACCTTCTACTCAATGTTTGGCTTCCAACGCATTGGAGACCTCATCTGGGCAGCAGGGGACAGCCGGTCCAAGGGTTTCTTGATGGGAGCGACTGCCGGTCGAACCACGCTCTTGGGAGAGGGGTTGCAACACCAGGATGGCCACGGCCTTCTGATGGCCTCTACGGTGCCGACCATCCAGGCATATGACCCAACCTTCTCCTATGAGCTGGCGGTCATTATCCAGGATGGACTGAAGCGAATGTACACCGACAACGAGGATGTCTTCTATTACATCACCTTGATGAACGAGAACTACACCCATCCGCAGATGCCCAAGGGCGCTGAGGAGGGAATCCGTAAGGGTGCGTATCTCTTCAGCAAGGGTAAGGGTGACGGTCGTAAGGCCCAGCTGATGGGCAGTGGCACGATCCTCCGTGAGGTCATCGCAGCAGCTGATCTGCTCAAAGAGGAGTATGGTATTGAGAGCGACGTGTGGAGCGTGTTGGGAATCAACGAGCTGCACAAGGACGGCATCGCCGTTGAGCGGCACAACCTCACCCATACCAAGAAGGAGACGCCCTACCTGACCAAGATTATGGAAGGACACACCGGCCCGGTGGTCATCGCCACTGACTACATCAGAGCCTACGCTGAGCAGATCAGGCGTCTCATCCCCAATGAAAGTGTCACGATCCTGGGCACCGACGGCTTTGGTCGCAGTGATACTCGAGAGGCCCTCAGGCGCTTCTTTGAAGTTGACCGCTGGTATATTGCCTTGGCAGCCCTGCGTGGCCTCGGTGAGGATAAGAAGGCCGAAGCATTCATCAAGAAGTATGCTATCGACATCGACAAGAGTAACCCTCTCTTGAGCTAGTTGGAGTGATAGGAATATGGCTATAAAAAGTATTGTAGTGCCTCATATAGGAGATTTCAGTGACGTAGCTGTCATCGAGGTCTACGTGAAGGTAGGTGATACCGTTGAGGTAGATGATTCGCTTATCGCACTGGAGAGTGCGAAAGCGGTCACCGACATTCCCAGTCCCTTCAGTGGCACAATCACCGGTGTACTAATCAAGGAAGGGGACTTGGTCTCGGAGGGCACTGCCATTGCCGAGATCGAGGTTGCCGAAGAAGAGGCTAAGGTTGAGGAGCCTGCCAAGGCTGCCGAAGAGCCACCAAAGGCAGAGGAGCCAGTGGCACCTGCCGCAGCACCAGAGCCCCCGGCTCCGGCGCCTCAGGTTGAGGCCGAAGCAGCACCACCTATGGCACTTCCTGCCACCGGAGGACCGTTCCATGCCACCCCATCGCTACGTAAGTATGCGCGTGAGCTTGGTGTCGATCTCTCCATGGTAGAGGGAAGCGGTCCTCATGGACGAATCCTTCACAGCGATGTGCAGAAGCTGGTCAAACGGGCACTTAGTGGTCAGAGTGTGGTCGCTGCCAAGTCAGCACAGCTTGAGGACTTCACCGTCTACGGTGAGATCGAGCGAGTTCCGCTGTCACGCATCCAGAAGATCAGTGGACCGTTCCTTACCACCGCCTGGCAAACTATTCCTCACGTGACCCAAGCCGATGAGGCTGATGTGACGCGTCTGGAGGAGTTCCGCCGTTCACTACGCACCGATGTGAAGCTTTCAATTCTGCCGTTTGTGATCAAGGCGTTACCGTTTGCCCTGAAAGCCTACCCGGCTGTCAACGGATCGCTGGATGAAGCGACCGGTGAATTGATTCACAAGCACTACTACAACATCGGCGTTGCTGTCGACACCCCAGAGGGGCTCGTGGTGCCAGTGGTACGCAATGTTGATCAAAAGAGCGTAACCGAGATTGGAGTTGAACTCATTGAGCTCAGTGAGAAGGCTCGCTCTCGAAAGCTACGCACCGATGACCTCAGTGGTGCTTCCTTCAGCGTCTCATCGCTAGGTGGTATCGGGGGGACCTTCTTTACCCCGATCATCAGTCCACCAGAGGTAGCGATCCTCGGCTTGTCGAAGATCAGCAAGAAACCGGTGTGGAATGGTGAGAGCTTTGAGCCGCGTGACATCCTGCCCTTCTCGCTCTCCTACGACCACCGGGTCGTCGATGGAGCGGTGGGGGTACGATTTACCGCCTACTTAGCCCGGATGCTTGAGGATCTGTGGAGGGCCTTTGTATGAACGTACTAGAAAAAGACCTCGTTGTGCTTGGAGGAGGGCCCGGTGGATACACCGCAGCCTTCCGCGCAGCGGATTTAGGACGCAGTGTCACCATCATCGAGAAAGAGTCGGTTCTTGGTGGAGTTTGTCTGAATGAAGGATGCATTCCCAGCAAGACACTCCTCCACTACGCCGAAGTACTCGATGAAGTGGCAAAGATCTCGCCTTTGGGACTCGAATTCTCAGCTCCGATTTTGGACTTGGAGAAGATTCGTTCCCACAAGCAAAGCGTTGTTTCAAAGCTCAATGATGGGATTGCAGGTTTAGCCAAGGCACGTAAGGTCGAGGTGATTGAAGGGACCGCTACGCTCAAAAGCGCAACTGAGCTCTTGGTAGGTGATACGGTTATTACCTTTAAGGATTTGATCATCAGTGCAGGAAGCCGTCCGGTACAGATTCCCAACATCCCCTACGATGATGAGCGAGTCTGGGACTCTACCGATGCATTGAAACTCACCCATGTCCCCGACCACCTTGCGATTATCGGAGGTG
The DNA here is from genome assembly GCA_041654935.1 of Sphaerochaeta sp. GTDB lineage: Bacteria > Spirochaetota > Spirochaetia > Sphaerochaetales > Sphaerochaetaceae > Sphaerochaeta. Next base: position 11,562 of record JBAZCM010000051.1, read on the forward strand.
GGATAATAGGCCTGGAGATGGCTTCCATCTACCATGCCCTGGGCTCAACCATCTCAATCATTGAGATGGCCGATTCGATTATCCCACCCGCTGATAGAGACCTCAAGGCCCCGCTACTCAAGGAGATTAAGAGTAAGTATTCAGCAATTCTTACCAAGACCAAGGTGGAGCGCGTGGAAGCGAGCGCTAAGAAGCTAACGCTCCATTTGGACAACGGAGAGAAGATTGATGCAGATGCAGTACTAGTCGCTGTAGGAAGGCGTTCTAATGCCGACACCCTCGACTTAGGTAAGGCTTCTATCGCCGTTGACGAGCGATCCTTCATTGTCGTGGATGAACAGCTGAAGACCAACGTTCCCCACATCTATGCGATTGGGGATATCACCGGCGATCCTATGCTTGCCCACCGTGCAGCCCACCAGGGTAAGGTGGCTGCTGAAGTTGCCTGTGGACAGAAGTCAGCCTTCACTCCCCTGACCATTCCGTCGGTAGCGTATACGCAACCCGAGGTGGCATGGGTCGGCTTGACTGAGAACGAGGCAAAGGAACAGGGCATTGAGTATGTCAAGGGATCGTTCCCTTGGCAGGCAAGCTCAAGGGCGATGAGTGCACTAGGAACCAATGGCGTGAGCAAAGCGCTCTTTGATAAGGAGACCAAGCGCCTCATTGGGGCCGGAATTTGTGGCAAAGGAGCTGGCGAGCTTATAGCAGAAGCGCTACTTGGCCTGGAGATGGGAGCGGTCAGTGAGGATATAGCCCTCACCGTCCATGCCCACCCCACGCTCAGCGAAACCTTTGCCATTGCAGCGGAGCTGGTGGAAAAACGAGCAACTGATACGCTTAACCGCTAGTAATCTTACTCATGCAATTACGATCCCCTTTGCAACTCTACAGAGGGGATCTTTACTATCTTTTTAAAGTGCTTGCACGAAGACAATACCCTTCCCCTACTCAGAGAAAATTTCTTGCTATCAGTGCACCTTCCTCATATCAAAGGCCCACAAACCTACTTGAGGAATTTATTGCACTACTAGTATTGATAATGATATTGATGATTATAGTAATTTGTCCTTCTTCCTTAACCTGATAGCCAATAATATGAGGCAGACCTACCAATAAATTTCAATGGCTCTACAAAGCAACAGGACACCCATCCCTATTGATAGGTGTCCTGTTCTGGATGACGGTATATACACCGCAGTCCAGTATATAGAATCTGACAATCTTCATTGTAGAATAAGGGACGATTTGCGTCTGCTGACTTTTTCACCTCCCCTAGCCTATCCACAGAAGGTCAGGCTATTGGTCAATTCCCCTTTTTT
>JBAZCM010000052.1:0-12648 GCA_041654935.1 Sphaerochaeta sp.
TCATCTTTTTTGATGTATTTGTCTATCGTCTTGCGATCATAGCCAGTCACTTCCTTGATCTCGGCTACGGTACTTCCTTCTCTGTACATGTTCTTGATATTCTCTATCTGGGACATTTTCAACATTCTCCGTTGAACTCCTTGTCTGTTGTGTTGACAAGAAGATAGGTTCGATGGGACACATGTTGCAAGTGTCCCTTTCCTATTACGACCAGAATAGGGAAATACTCACGATCATTTTAGGGATTTCTAGGCTACCACACAGATGTGATACCTCAAAGGGTGAGAGAGCCGCTTTCACTCTGGGGATGATCGCTTCCAATTGGTGAGAGGGATCCTCAATCTGCTCAGCACTAAAGCCCAGGTGTCCTCCGGCTTTCGGCCCTTCAACAACCACCGCATCGGGGGTGTCGTTATACAGCTTCTCCCACATGCGCCAGATCATTGCAGCGGCTCGCTCGCCACTGACAATCGGCACCACCTTGATATGAGCCTCTCTGATGGCAGGCACATCAATTCCCTTGATCGGCAGCCCTGCTCCTAAGAAGAGTAGCTCTACCTTCTCTTCAATGCAGACGGTGAGCAGTTTGGTGAAATCACTGATCGCCACCATGATGTTCACTCCAATGGGGCCATCGGTGAGCGTGCGAGCTCGCTGGATCTCTTTACGCAGCGCTCTGATATTGGCAGCCTCTCCATCCTGAAAGTACCCTTTCTCCAACAGGCCAATGCCATTTGCTGCAATCACACCAATACCACCGGCATTGGTGACAGCGCTTGCCAGGCCGCTAAGTGAGATACCTACCCCCATGCCTCCTTGGATGATGGGGGTGGGAACCACGAGGTCTCCGATGACCAATGGTGGCCAACTTTTGCGACTACCGGTCAATTTCTTGATACTCTTCTTCAGCGGAAGAAGTTCTTTACATCCCACTATCTCTTTCTTCAGGCGGCTTGCGACCGCCGCTATATTCACTCTCTCCATCCGGGTCCTCCTGGATATAACACCTTTAATATAACACAATGACACAAAATGTAAAAGTGTAATAATAGGAATGTTGCCTGGAGATTCAGAGAAGAAATATGGCGCTTCTATACTAGGGGAGGCAGCGTTCCCCGCTCTCTAGAATAGTCCCAGGGCGGAGGGTTTTTGCGTTACGAATGGCCACCTCTGCAGCACTCGCAACTGCCTCCTCAAGGGAAGAGCCTTTGAGCAGGGAGACAGTGAGGGCAGCGTTAAAACTATCGCCACTGCCGATAGTATTGATCGCCTCTACCTCTTGCACGGGGGAAGTGAAAAAGGAGGGGCCATAAGCCCAGATGTCGAACTTGCCGCGGGTAAAGACACTGGCTGTGTTGTGCTGGTCCCAGATTTGCTGCATGAAGGGCTCCATATGGCTACGAAGGTCTGAGGTGTCCTCAGTCTCTCCGACTTCGAGGTCCAGAAAGGTATGGGCCGCTTCACTGAGGTTTGGCTTGATGACATCAACGCCATAGGGCAGGCATGCCTTGAGGTCCTCTCCCTTGATATCCAGCAATACAAAAAGACCGGCTTCTTTGGCCATGCGGACAAAGTCAGTGTAGATATCCTTTGAGTAGCCAGGGGCCCGGGTGCCAGCGATAATCATGGCATCGTACCTTCTATAGTGTTGGGCAAAGAGTTCTCTGATGGGCTCTTCTACTGAAGGGTCGACGGGGTGGGGCTCTTGGACGAGCTCAGTCGTTGCGCCTTCGCTTAAGATGGTGGTGCAAGAGCGCATCTCGCTCTTGGCATCGGCCCAGAGTACCTCAACGCCATCGGCTTTGCAGAGGGCGAGCATCTCATCAATCCGAGAGCCACCGAGGTGACTGAGCCACATCGCCTCTGCTCCCAGTTGGGTTGCAATGCGGGCAGTGTTCATCCCCTTACCGGCGACATCGAGGTAGTGGGCGGTAGCTCGGTTGACCTCACCGATGTCGAGGCGGGGGATACAGAGGGTATATTGGAAGGTCGGGTTCAGACAAACAGAGAGTATCTTCATGAAAGCTCCAGAGTAAGGGTTTTGTGAGTAGGTTTGAGCTGGCGGTAGCTGACTCCACTTTGATCGAAGAGCCACTTGCTCGCCTTGGTGTTATCCTCTTGGGCATACTTGTCCGAGAGGTAGATTACCTCACGGATTCCGGATTGAATAATCGCTTTGGCACACTCGTTACAGGGAAAGAGGCCTACGTAGATGCGGCAGCCCTTGAGTTTGACCGTGGCATTAAGAATCGCATTGAGCTCGGCGTGGCAGACGTAGGGGTACTTAGTCTCTAGCCAGTTACCATCTCGATCCCACGGAGCATGATCATCATTGACGCCGATAGGCAGGCCATTGTAACCCACCCCCACAATCTTCTGCTCTTCGTTGACGATGCACGCCCCCACTTGGGTATTGGGGTCTTTGCTCCGCATCGATGAGAGGACAGCCACTCCCATGAAGTACTCGTCCCAACTGATGTAATCTTTACGCTTTTTCATGTGTGTCTCTCTCCTCTTGTAAGAAGGTAATAATAGTAGATGTTAGCTCTGCTTGTATCGAGTGGTAGGCGAGCAGGGCATGGCGGGTATGGTTGTAGGGGTGCATTTCGGTCTCCAAGATCTTGAAGGCGCGGCTTCGCTGACCCTGAGCGATAATCTTCAGATTCCCGAAGGGGACGGTACGATCGCCCCTGTCGTGGATGACAAAGAGGGGGCAGGTAATCTTATGAAGGTCCTTACGGACCTGCTTCATGGCATGGACAAGGCTGAGGCCTGGGCGAAGGAAGAGTCCTCCGTAGCCATACCAGTCTTCTCCTCCATCTTCACTGTTGGTTACCCCTTGCACTACCTTAGCTCCAATAGAGGCTCTAAAGAGGGCAAGGGTGCGCATGAAGTACTGCCTCCAATCGGTGACGATGCCATCTCTTAATGAGTTGTAGACCACCGGGGCTGCGATACTGACGATGGCATCGGGGGTGAGGGGAGTGTCACAATAGGTCTCTCCGAGCTTGAGGCTCATCATTCCACCCATGCTGATACCCAGCACAAAGAGCTGGTCATATTGGTCTCTCAATCTTTCATAGGTACGACAGAGGTAGTCAAACCACTGGGTGAAGGTGGTCTCTTCAAAGACCTTAGGGTCGGTTCCGAAACCTGGGAGAAGCGGCGCATACACATCCATTCCCGCCTCATAAAAGCGCTGACTACTATAGGAGTAGATTGAGGGGGTGGAGGGAAAACCGTGCACCTGAAGGATGGCAGTGGTGTTGCCTTCCTTGGTGAGAACAATGGGCTTGGCCTGTGGTCCAAAGACCTGGCTTTCATCGCTTTCGATGGGGTGGACAACGCGGTCCTTATACCCAAAGAGGGTAGTGTTCCAGAGGATGAAGAGAACAAGAAGAAGGATAATGATTAATACTGCCATAACAGAAGCAAGTATACCCTAAGAGTGGGGAGGGGTGAAGGAGAATACGATGGTATTGCTACTCACTTATCGTTGCCAGAGACTCTGTCTGTCCTCAATGGCTTAGGTTGTTTGGCAAGAGGCCTGTCTAAGGACACGGGTCGGTACCTTAATCTTTACAGTCTCCACAAGTCCTTGAACGCATTTATACTCGCAGTAATGTTCGAAACCCTCGACTGCTGTAGTAGGATTGGGCTCCATTGTGGTAAATGAAGAGCCGGCCATAGCGCCAGTCACCAAAAAGCGCGCCACCTTGGCTCCGCACATGCTCTGGTGTTTTGATCCAACTCGAGCTCTTTTGGTCAAATGGCCCCCAGCTCTGTAAGAATCGATACTGCTCTTCATCCAAAAGCTCAACGCCCATGGCCATGGCCATCGATTCAGCGCTGGTAGCAGGAGCGTTATTCTTTCTACTCAACCGAGCCTTCTCATCGTAGCAGATGCTACGTCTTCCCGATGGACTCTCGGCAGCACAATCAAAGAAGAGGTACCGACCATTCTCTTCATCCCAGGCGAGTAGACAGACTTCTCCGCCGCTCTCCTCCATCTGACCAAGTGAGGCGAGTTTTTCAGGGTTATCGAGTAATCGAGCTTGGACGTCAGACCATTTGATATGGCTAAGGCGCTGGCTATAGGCTTCGAATCGGCTCTGCAGGAGAGCGAGAAAGACTCTTGTGTTTGTCATACGTATCAGTGTATTTTTCTGATAGCTGGTGGACAAGTAAACTACTGGCCATAATTGGTACAGTTTTCATATTTGTCAGTACTGCTAATTGCATGAAAAAATGGGAATATTGCACATAAATGCCATTAGGTTAAGCGGTGAGTACGCTAATCGGAATGACCGCGACCCCATCCTTACGCTGGTAGGCAAAGCCATTGGCCGTGATTACAGCCAAAAGTGATGGTTTTTTCCGTTTTGCATAATCGATGCGATCAGCGAGCTTAAGTAGGTTGCGGGCTCCGTCCTCTTGAGCCCCGAACCCCATCTTAATCTCAAAAGCTGCCCAACTTCCATCCGGAAACTCGACGATTGCATTTACTTCAAGGCCATCTGAATCTCGATAATGATACACTCTCCCACCATAGAGTTGTGCATAAATCCGTAAATCTCGAATGACCATGGACTCAAAGAGTAGTCCGGTATATTGCAAGTCCGCCATAAGAGCTTCTTTGGAAAGTTGTAAGGCTCCGATTGCCAAAGATGGATCGGTAAAGTGCCTTTTAGGACTTTTGCGAAGGGTGTGGCTACTTCTAATGTGAGTAATCCAAGCAGGTAAGTCTTTGATAACGAACTGTCTTCTCAGCGATTCCAAATAGATTGAAATAGTTTCAGAAGTGCTACCGTAATCAGTGCCTGCTGTATCCAAAGCTAAAGTTTTCAGTGAAGCTTCACGTGATATATTTCGGGCATAGGAGCGTAGAAGTCGTAAGATTTTTTGCGGCCGTTGAAGTTGCACAGAAGATTCCTTGATTTCAACTCCTGCAATTATATCAATATAGTCTCTACTGTATTGGATTCCTTGTGCAATACCGTCCTGTAAAAGGATTGGCCATCCACCGATAGTAAGTTGTTCGATGAGCTTTTCAAGGCTAAAATCGACTTCGCCACTTCTAATCTCATCACCTTGCAATGAGCTGCGAAGACTGATGGCCCCCATCTGACCAGCCTCGCTCAAAGGAAGACATGGTTCGCATTGTGACTATTGAAAATCTTCCTGCGCCAGAGTGTCGGACAGTTGCATCTTCTGCCGTGGAGGAGCTAGTGAGAATGAATTGGCCCTTTTCTTTTCGCCGATCAACTTCATGGCGGACATAATTCCAGATCTCAGGATAGGTTTGCCATTCATCGATTAACCGAGGAGTTTCACCCGCAAGGGTAAGATTGGGGTCAAGAGTCATTTGGTACTGTATTGTCGTGTCTTTATCCATCCGGGCAATACTAGATGCATGTTGCATAGCAGTCTCTGTTTTGCCACAACCTTTAGGTCCTTGTATGAGCAGTGCAGGAGCAGTTTTAAGACGTTCTTCTAAAATTTTGTCGGTAAATCTCCAATAGTGCATCCCTTGCTCTCCTTCGTATAAACACTGATTGACACTGGTATTGTATGCCTTATTCGATCGGTTGCGAAGAAAGATTCGATGAAATAGAAGATAAAAATCAGCTTAATTGTAAGTATATAATCATTCTAATTGTAAGATAGTTTTCCGTGTGTTTGTAAAATTCCGTCAAAAAAATCGGTAATAATCGGTGACGTAGGGTTCAGGTATCGGGATGAGGGGAGAAGCCTTGAGAGATAGTGAGAATCGAGCACTCGGTGCATTGTCGGGGTTGTTCACTGGCGATGCGTTTGGGGCACAGACTGAGCTTCTCACTGAGCGAAGAGTGAGAGAACATCCTGATGGATTCAAAGAGATGGATAGTCGCCCTCGTTATATTGGTGAGGCAGGCATGAGCACCGATGACAGTGAGATGGCAATCATGTTGGCGCAGAGCATAATCGCTAAAAAGACCGTGGATATCGAAGATGTTCGAAACGGCTACCTAAGATGGCTCGATGCCTCACCCTCTGATGTAGGAACCACAATTCTGGGAGCACTGCGTGATGGCGTGATGAACCTGTCCAGCCAAGCCAATGGCGCTTTGATGTGCGTCGTTCCTATCGGTATTGCAAGAACTTTAGTAGGTGAGAAGACAACCATTGAATATAGTGACCGAGATTGTTCAATCACCCACGCCCATCCAATCTGTCGGGATGCAAATGGGCTGTGGGCCTTAGCAATTGCCAAGACAATTTGTGAGGGGATGAACGCCCACCAAGTATATGAGTACATCGCCAAAATTGCACCATGTATCACCGAAGAACAACTTCTTTTGGACACAATTGAAGCTGCAAAGAGGGAAGGGACACTCTCTTGTGATAGAGGCGATCATGGGTGGGTTATCATCGCACTGCATCTTTCTCTATACACGTTATTACAAGCTCAAAGCTTTGAAGAGGGGGTTATTCAGATTATCATGCGCGCTGGAGATGCTGATACCAATGCAGCAATCTATGGAGCTTTTGCCGGTGCGATAGCCGGAGGGGCGGTAATTCCTTCACGTTGGATAGCGGCACTGCGACCAACCCAGTGTCTTGAGTGCCTATTAGGCGCTGATGCTCAAGATCTGAAGAGTCTTGCGTTCTCACTCGTGAAGGGGTTGCTTGGTTAGGAGGCGAAAGCTAACCAAGACTGTCCGGTTAACATTTTTGAATGGACTCGTAATTGGCAATAGAGTAAGTGATTAAGTCCAGTTTTTGGATTTATCGATTCAAGAGAGAATATTTCATTCTTTATGATGTATAGGATGCTCTGACCTTCAAAAGAACAGGCTGCCCGAATTGGACAGCCTGATAGTCAATCACGTTGGATATTAGCCCATCATGAAGGGGATAACAGCGAGCATGACACCTGCTGCTACGGCACTTCCGATAACCCCAGCAACGTTCGGTCCCATGGCGTGCATGAGAAGGAAGTTCTGAGGATCTGCCTCCTGGCCCACCTTGCTGGAGACCCTAGCTGCCATGGGGACAGCCGAGACACCGGCGCTACCGATCAACGGGTTGACCGGGTTCTTGGGATCGAGCTTGTTCATCAGCTTTGCAATCAGAACGCCTCCGGCAGTCCCAATGCTGAAAGCCACCATACCCAAGAGCAGGATGCCCAGAGTGTTGAGGTTGAGGAAGAGCTGAGCCTCCATCTTCGAACCAACGGCGAGGCCGAGGAAGATGGTGACAATGTTCATCAGTGCATTCTGCATCGTGTCGCTGAGGCGATCGACCACACCAACCTCACGGGCAAGGTTACCGAACATCAGTGAACCGATGAGCGGGGTTGCCGAAGGAAGGAGAATCGCACAAGTTGCAAGGACGGTGATCGGGAAGAGGATCTTCTCGAGCTTGGTGACAGGCCTTAGCTGTACCATCCGGATCTTGCGCTCCTCTTCGGAGGTGAGCAGCTTCATGATCGGGGGCTGGATGATCGGCACAAGAGCCATGTAGGAGTAGGCTGCCACAGCAATCGGGCCGAGGAGGTCCGGTGCGAGGCGACTCGTTACATAGATGGCCGTCGGTCCATCTGCCCCTCCGATAATTCCAATCGAACCTGCAGCGAAGAGGTCAAAGGAGATACCGGGGATGAAGGAGAGGGCGAGAGCGCCGAGCATTGCTACGAAGATACCCAGCTGAGCGGCTGCGCCAAGCAGGAGGGTCTTCGGGTTTGCAATGAGCGGACCGAAGTCGGTCATAGCCCCTACACCCATGAAGATCAAAATCGGGAAGAGTCCGGTCTCAATACCCGTGTCGAAGAGTAGCTTAATGAAGCCAGCATTTCCGCTATTGGGGTCAATACCACTGATAAAAGCCAGCGGAATGTTAGAGAGGATACATCCAAAACCGATGGGAATGAGCAAGAGCGGTTCAAAGCCCTTGCTGATGGCCAGGTACAAGAGTACCAAGCCAACGACGATCATGAGCAAGTTGCCCAGGCCAAAGCCTTCGGCCAGTCCCATGAATCCAAAAAGTCCGGTGGACTGCCATAGTTGATTAAACGCGGAACCAATCATTGAAGACTCCTTTAGCCGATGACAAGCAACTGATCGTCGCTCTGCATCTGCTGACCCTGGGTCACAGAAATCTTGGTTACCACGCCATCACAGGGAGCGTAGATCTCATTCTCCATCTTCATTGCTTCCATGACCAGGAGGAGCTGGTTCTTGGTGACCTGCTGGCCTTCCTTGACGTCGATGCGAAGGATCAAGCCAGGCATTGGAGCATTGACCGGGGTGGCTTCAGCATTGGAGGCGACGACTGCGCTACCGGCACTCTCTGCACCCTTGGTCGACTCAATGGCAGCTTCGTCGATGCCAAAGTCAACATTGACTGGATACTCAACACCATTGACGGTTGCCTTACCATTGGTCAACTTGACACCATAGGCCTTGCCACCGACGTTGACGGTGTACTCGCCCTTCGCCTTGGCAGCTTCAGCTTCACGGTCGTACTTGTAGATACCGTTGGGCTGTGCCTTGCCGGTGAGGTAGAGGATGCCCTTCTCCTTACAGGAGGCGGCGATGAAGATGTTCTCATCGGTGGTCGGTAGTCCCTCTGCTTCGAGCATGGCCTTGGCGGCCTTCACGCCCTTAGAGGGATCCTTGTCGTTGAGATCAACGACCTTCTCGGTGGTCGGCTCAAGGCCCATGGCATCGGCACATGCCTTCACCACGTCCTTATCCGGCTCGACAGGGGTCTTACCGAAGTAGCCAAGCACCATCTTGCCGTAGCCTTCTGCAATCCGCTTCCATGGTCCGAACATTACGTTGTTGAACGCCTGCTGGAAGTAGAACTGGCTGACAGGAGTTACCGAGGTACCGAATCCACCCTTCTCGACAGTCTCGGCCATTGCCTCGACGATGGCAGGATACTTATCCATCATGCCGTTGTCGCGCAGCATCTGGGTATTGGCGGTCAGAGCGCCACCGGGTAGTGGGCTGAAGGTGATCTCAGGGCTAACAGTCATTGCCTCGGGGGGAATGATGTAGTCTTTCATACAATCCTGGAACACAGCTTCGGCCTCACGGACCTTCTTGATGTCGATGCCAAGGTCGAAGTCGGTGTGCCTGAGGGCGTGCCACATGGTGATGATGTCAGGCTGACAAGTACCACCGCTGACCGGGCTCATGGAGAGGTCAACCTGGTTGGCACCAGCTTCAAGGGCGCTGACGTACTGCTGGATACAGACACCGGCAGTGTCGTGGCTGTGGAAGACTATGTTCATGTCCTTGCCTAGAAGCTTACGAGCGCGCTTAATGGTCTCGTAGACGTAGGCAGCAGTACTGGTGCCACTGGCATCCTTGAAACACACCGAGTCGTACTTGATGCCGGCATCAAGGATCTGGCGCAGTGTTGCTTCATAGAAGTCTGGGTCGTGTGCACCACTGACGCCCGGGGGCAAGCTCATCATGGTGACAACCACTTCGTGACGCAGACCTGCGTCAACGATCGCCTGACCACTGTCGATGAGGTTGTTCACATCATTGAGGGCGTCGAAGTTACGAATGGTAGAAATACCATGCTTTTTGAAGAGCTTGGCGTGTAGGTTGATGATGTCACGCGGCTGGCTATCGAGGCCAACGACGTTCACACCCCTGGAGAGGGTCTGCAAATCTGCATCTGGGCCTGCGACGCGACGAAACTCATCCATCATCTCAAAAGCGTCTTCGTTGGTGTAGAAGTACAAGGATTGGAAGCGAGCGCCCCCACCGGCTTCAAAGTGGTCGATCCCTGCTTCGCGGGCGGCAGCCACTGCTGGCATGAAGTCCTTGGTAAAGACACGGGCTCCATAGACTGACTGGAATCCGTCGCGGAAGGCGGTAACCATGAATTTAACTGGTTTTTTCATCTGATAGTCTCCTGTGGGTGCTGGTTATTCATTAGATCTGGCATATGCAACTGCAATAGCTGCTGCCACCTCTGCATCGCTCGCAGAGGATGTTGCGGTCACTGCAGCGGCTGCGCCGGCAGTGGCTGGTTTTGTCTGAGGTGCAATCTTACGGGCAAGGGCACTGGTACCCTTGGTCAAAAAGACCAGCAACGTAAGGAATACAAACACCGTGGCAAGTCCTAAAAGCATGAGAATTGCCCCATACTCGAGCTGGACTATGAGCTGCTCCTTCGGAATTTGTGCTAAGAATGTCATGTGAACTCCTAGATGTTTAGATATGATACGGTAGCCAAAGGCTACGAGAAACGCACGGAAATCAGTATACAAGATTCTTTACAATCGTATCAAGTAACGACAATACACGAACTTAAGCAAACTAAAACAGAAGAAGAAAACCCCTCTTTTGTTGCACTTTGATGCGCCTCTACACACTTGGCGCAATCTGACAGAAATTGAAGTGGCACAGAGAGATGTTGACGGTCGATACCTTTACTTGTTGAACCGGTTTTTGTACCTTGGAGGAAGACACATCAACCACAAAGGAAGTGATATACATGTCAGAGGGAATCGATTTCGCAAAACGGATCGCCGAGGATAAGGCGATCCGCTCCCACATGGACAAAATCGGACGTAAGATCCTGATCATGAGCGGCAAAGGCGGAGTGGGTAAGACCACCGTTACCGTGAATTTAGCCAATGCCCTGGTCGATCGCGGCAAGCGGGCGGGCATTCTAGATGTTGACCTTCATGGACCCAATGTTGCCAAGATGCTCGGCTGTGAGGATGGGATCCTCACCACCGACGGAGAAGGGGATGAGTTCTTTCCCGTTGAGGCGCGGCCGAATTTGAAGGTAATGAGCTTGGCCTTCGCTATTCGCGAGAAGGACAGTCCCATTGTCTGGCGCGGGCCGATGAAGACCGCCGCCATCCGCCAGTTCCTCGCCCAAGCCAATTGGGGAGAGCTGGATTACCTATTAATCGACTCCCCTCCAGGCACCGGTGATGAGCAGCTGACAATTTGTCAGACCATCAAGGAGCTGACTGGCACCATTATCGTCACCACCCCCCAGGAGGTTGCCATTCTCGATGCCAGGCGCAGTGTTGCCTTCTCCCGCTCTATGGGAGTTGCAATTTTGGGCATCGTGGAGAACATGAGCGGCCTCTTCTGCCCTCACTGTGATACCGAGATTCCGGTCTTTGGCAAGGGAGGGGGAGAGAAGATGGCAGCCCAAATGGATGCGCCATTCCTTGGCCGTGTTCCGATGGAGGTCCCCCTCATGGAAGCCGAAGATGCAGGACGAAGTTACCTAGGCCTTAACCCAGAGAGCCATGCTACCAAAGCGATGCTAGAGATCGCCCGCATCATTGATGAGGGGACAGCGGTCTCTTCGACCAAGGGGGAGAGCTGATGTTCAATCCATTCAAGGATGGAGGAAAAGAGGCGGCTACTCATCTTGTATGGAAGAGCGGGGAGCGCAAGAAGCTTTTTGAAGGGCCTATCTTCGATGTCTCGTCGGTAGAGCGTACTTCCACTGACGGCAGAGTCTCCTCCTTTATTGAAGTTGAAGCTCCCACTTGGGTAACGGTGATCCCCTGGTTTCGTAACGAGGAAGGGGTTCCCATGTTTGTGATGGTAGAGCAGTATCGCCACGGCTCGAACACCGTCACCCGTGAATTTCCCGCAGGAGTAGTCGAGTATGGAGAAGACCCGGGTCAAGCCGGACTGCGAGAGATGGGCGAAGAGTGTGGCATTAGCGGAAAGAGAGTGACCAAGCTGGGGGATGTGAGCCCCAACTCAGCATTTATGAATAACCGAGCCCACTTCTACCTTGTAGAGGACGTAGAACATACCCGCCAGCAAGAGCTTGATGAGAACGAACAGTTGGAAGTGGTGAGTGTGCCGGTGAGTACGGTCGTTCAAAAGATGGGCACCGGTATCTATGACAACGGTATCATGATGATCGCCTTGGGCTTCTTCATGCGCCACGCTGCACAGCACCCAGAGCTTTTGCAGCAAAGAGAAAGGAATTAATATGAACAAGAAGATTCGAATCAGTGCGGCGGTTGTAGTCGTATTAGCAGTAGCTGTGCTCCTTACAGGATGTGCCACTTCCCAGGCGATGGTGCGGACCATCGAGGTATCAGCGACTGCTGAAGTAACCTTGGAGCCGGATATCGCTTCCTTTAGCGTACAGGTCAGCGAGAAGGCCGACACCACCAAGGAAGCGCAGCAACTTGCCAACGAGAAGATGGCCCAAGTCCTTGCTACCTTTCGCTCCAATGGGATCGAGGAGCGCGATCTGAAGACAACAGGGCTGAGCCTGCGACCAAGTTATGTTTGGGTTGAGAACCGACAGCAGCTCGATGGCCAAGTCGCCTCCCAAAGCCTGTCGGTGAAGGTGCGCACCCTCTCTGATCTAGGTAAGATCATCGATGAGATTGGCGAGGTAAGCAATATCACCCTTACCTCGATTATCCTGGATAAGGAGAATAAGGAAGAGGGGCTTGCCCAGGCTCGTCGTCTCGCAGTGGCAAAAGCTCGGCAGAAAGCCGATCTCTACGCAGAGGAAGCAGGTTTGGCTGTAGCAAGCGTGGTCACAATCAGTGAATACAGCAATGCCACCAACCCATACAATGCTCGAGCTAAGGTAATGGCACTGGCCAGTGAGGCAGCCTATGACATGGCTACCGAAATCCCTGCA
>JBAZCM010000053.1:0-12270 GCA_041654935.1 Sphaerochaeta sp.
CGGTCGAAGGCATTGGTCAGGTGTGTGGTCATCTAGTGGGTGAGAGTTCCATCTATGAGGTTGGTAAGGTCGTCGGGACAGTGATGCAGGACACCGACGCCCAGTTCGTGGCTCTCACCGTAGGCGAGGATATTGCCTTCAGTTTGGAGAACCAATGCGTCCAGCAAGAGCCGATGCATCACAGCGTCTCCCAGATGGCCAATATCGTTGGTATGGCAGATTTCTTGGACCATAGCCCAGCCGATCTCTCTGGTGGACAAAAACAGCGCGTATCACTGGCCGGTGTCCTTGTCGATGATGTTCAGGTAATCCTCTTTGATGAGCCGCTTGCCAATCTTGATCCGGCAACCGGACGAAAGGCCATTGAGTTGATCGATGACCTATCAGTGCAAAGTGGGAAGACAGTCATTATCATCGAGCACCGCCTCGAGGACGTCCTCATTCGCCCGGTGGACCGAATTATCGTCATCGATGAGGGAAGGATTGTCAGCGACAGCACCCCAAAAGCGCTGCTCTCTGAGGCGTTGCTGCCTACACTGGGAATTCGTGAGCCACTCTACCTGGCTGCGCTACGGATGGCAGGGTGCGACCTTAAGGGCCTAGGAGATCCCAGTAGCCTTGATACCATTGACCTCGTTGCCTGTACTGACAGGATACAGGCTTGGCATGAAGAGAAGCGTCAGGATGCAAAACCGGCAAAAGGTAAGACGTTGCTCCAGGTCAAGGATCTGAGCTTCTCCTACGATGGGCTTAAGAAAGCGGTTGAGGGCCTCAGTCTCTCTGTCAAAGAAGGGGAGATGGTCTCGATCCTTGGCTCCAATGGAGCAGGCAAGTCCACCTTTGCCAGCCTCTTGATGGGAGTGCTCCAGCCCGACGAAGGACAGATCATCATGGAAGGGCAGGGTCTAGCCGGCTATTCGGCTAGCCAACGCTCATCCTTAATCGGGTTTGTGATGCAAAACCCCAACCATATGATTAGCTGCGACCTTGTGTATGACGAGGTTGCCTTTGCCTTGAGACAGCAAGGATATAGCGAGGAGGAGATTCGCCCCCGCGCCTTGGATGTACTCGGCCTTTGTGGCCTGCGTGAATACCATCGCTGGCCGATCAGCGCTCTCAGCTATGGGCAAAAAAAACGGGTGACCATCGCCTCAATCCTTGTCTCCAACCCCCGTCTCTTGATCCTCGATGAGCCGACCAGTGGCCAGGATTGGAGACGATACACAGCCCTGATGGAGTTCCTCGCTGATCTGAATCGTAGGCTTGGCTTAACGATTCTCTTCATCACCCACGATATGCACCTCGCCCTACAGTACACCAACCGCTCGGTCGTTCTCGACCAAGGCAGGCTTGTCTGTGACAAGCGCACCAGTGAGGTCTTCAGCGACGAGAAGACGCTACACAGCGCGAATCTCGAACTCACCAGTCTCTATCACCTCGCCAACCGCATAGGGATCGGGGATATACCCTCCTTCATCGAAACCTTTGTTGCCGATGAGGCAAAGGAGCGCGAAGCAGCGGTGGCGGTCTCTGTCCTCGATGCGATTGAAAAGCCTGCACTGCGGGGATCGCCCAAGGTCCGCAAACGAAAGCCTTCATCCAAGGAGGGGCGCAAGTTTGGCTTTGCCTTACGCTATGAGGAGTGTGACAGCTTCATGCATCGCTTAAGTGGGGTGACCAAATTCATCTCATTCATCATCTGGATTGTCTTTGCCCTGACGACCTTTGATATCCGATTCCTCATTCCGGCGACTTTCGTCTCCTTTATCCTCCTCTCATTGAGCAAGGTACCCCTCTCCAAGTTCAAGCCATATATCATCGGGATGCTCACTATCATTGGTTTTAATGCGCTCTTCATCTTCCTCTTCTCCCCAGATCAAGGGACACGATACCTCGGAGGGCAGACCCTCCTCCTCGGCAGTGCCCACCATCGCTACGCCCTATCGGCCCAAACGCTCTTCTATCTCTTGGTGGTGAGCCTCAAATACTTCTCGATCTTTCCGATGGCCCTTCTCTTTGTCACTGTCACCCATCCCTCCGCCTTCGCCTCGTCATTGAACCGACTAGGGCTGTCGTACCGAGTCAGTTATGCTGTTGCGTTAGCGCTCCGGTATCTGCCTGAGGTGACGAAGAACTACCTCCATATCCTCCACGCCCAGATGGCCAGGGGGGTGAGCCTGAGCAGTGACGTTCCTCTGAAGAAGCGGTTCTCTTCGCTTGCCCGCGTCATTACCCCACTGGTATTGAGCAGCATCGATCGAATTGAAGTGATCACCAATGCGATGGTCTTACGTGGTTTTGGCCGCCTTGAGCGGCGCACGTGGTATAGGGCACAACGGCTGACTCTCCTCGATTGGGTGGTGATGGCCCTCTTTGGGGCACTTCTTGGGTTCAGCCTCTTTAGTCGATTCGTCAAAAATGTCATGTTTTGGTACCCTTTTTAAGACATTTAAGAAAGCGCGTGGCAAAATTCTTTGCTGAGAGCTTGACAGATGCCCATCTTATCCCCATCTTATATGGAACTAAATCACCGCTTGAAATGCAGTGGTTGCAGGAGGTCTGTTGTGTCTGACAAATTTGTACAAGAGATGGAAAAGCAACTCTTGACGATGCGCAAGGAGTTGCTCGAAAAGTTGAGCGAGGACAACAGCGACTTTCGTGAGATGGTCAATGCCATGGGGATCAAGGACAGCATCGACGTGGCAGCTGATGATATTGCTTTCAAGAAAATGGAAGCGATTAACAAACATGAAGCAAACCGACTTCGCTCAATCGAGAATGCACTCTCCCGTATTGCGAATGGAAAATATGGCCACTGCCTCCGGTGTTCCAAAAAGATCCCCGAAGAGCGCCTCAGTGCCATTCCTTACGCTGTGCTCTGCATCGACTGCAAGAATGCTGAGGAGAGTCCGGGAAGACGCTAAGACTCTTTCCAGAAAAGAACAGGCAACCACTGTCCCGGCTGCCTGTTTTTTATTGTTCAGATAAGAAACGGATTATTCCGTTCCTGGGCGATGGTGCTGGTTGGCCCATGACCGGGCAGAACCTGCACTTGGTCATCGAGCTCCAGGAGGCGTCGACAGCTTGCCATCAGCAGATCCATATCGCCACTTCCTAAGTCAGTACGACCCACCGATCCTGCGAAGAGAGTGTCGCCGGTAAGGACGAATTGTCCCTCCTCGTGGTAGAAACAAACACCCCCTGGGGTGTGCCCAGGTGTCTTGATAACCACAAGGCCACTGTCTTCGAGCAGCTGTCCATCAACAAGGTATCCTGTTGGTTTGGGCAGAAGCTTCAAATCCTCTTTATAGAGGGAGAGGAAGCGGCGGTCAAAGCAGACGCTTTTGACCATCTCCCAGTCAAGGAAGGGGGCATCCTCTTCTGTGACCAGAACCTCCAGGTGAGGGTAGCGGACTTTCAACGGTCCTGCTGCCGCAATGTGGTCCCAATGGGTGTGGGTAAAGAGCATGGCTACTGGCTCTACGCCCCAGCGCTCAATCTCACTGATGATCAGCTCTGCATCGTTGCCTGGATCGACGATCCAGCCACTTTGCTTGGCTTCATCACCAAGAAGATAGCAGTTGGTTTGATAGGGGCCAGTTACAAGCCGTTGGACAAACATCGATTACTCCTTGTTTGAGTAGGTGATGGATGCAGTGCGTCCCTTGATGTCCATGCCATTGATCTTTTCGATCGCCTTCTCGCAGTTCTCTTCACTCATACTGATGAACGAGTACTTGTCATGAATCCTGATGGAGTAGATATCCTCTCGCTCGATTGAGAGGGCATCCTGAAGGATTTGGCTCAACTCTTTGGTGTAGAGGCGCTTCATCTTACCGATGTTGAGGTAAAGCGTGCGAGCTCCCTCTGGAAGGGCTCGCTCTTGGCGACCCTTGGGCTGCTGCTTCGGTGGTTGCTTGGTAGCAGGCTCGGCTACTTTGGTGCGAGGCTGTGGGGTGCTACGAGTTGACCGCCTTGGGGTATTGGCCTGCAGGATCTCCCTGAGCAGGTAGGCGGTGAAGTATCCACGGAGTAAGAACGGTACGTTCTTCTTGATCATTTTTTTGAGGGTTTCAAGTTCGTCTGGATTGGGATCTGCCTTGGTCTTGCCACTCAAAACGTGAATGGTGCCGACCACAAGGTCTTCGTCTAGTTTGCTCTTGTTCTCTTTGCTCATGAGCATGTCTCCTTGATGATGATTTGCCCTCTTGTGATTCAGAGGAGGGCTGGAAAAGAAGAGACATGAGGTCAGGGTGTGCTAAAAGCCGTAAGGCTCTGGACAGATCAGCAACGCCGCCCTCATTGTAGGGAGGTGGTATGACAGCATGCAGGATTGTTTCATCGGGTGTCATGATGTAAATCTTCGCTGATGCAGCGTATGTTCTCCCATCTCAGTTTGTATTTCAGGATACCGAACCTCTTCTCCGTTTGTCAAGGAAAGTAAAATTGACAAAGAGCTTTGCCCCAAGGTCGACTGCTATGCTACTATCGCAGTATGGCGGATTTACAGCGGGAGATCCTGCAGAAAAAACGACAGATCTCACACCACCTCGAAGACCTCTCATCATTGTATGGAGAGTTGGGCAGGACATATGTGCCGCTGGATGACCACCCTTTCACCTATATCATCCAAGAGAAAGAGCGCCGCTATGCCGAAGCATGCCAAACGTATGAAGAGGCAAAGCATTCGTATGAGCAGATAGCCGGCTACATTCGCCAAATTGAGGACCGCTCACGAAAAATTGGTGAAATTCAGCGTGATATCGTAAACCTTGCCAAAGAAGAGCAACAAGTCCATGCCCAACTCGGGGCGATGGCGTGGGAAGCATATGGGTTTAACACCCTCAGTGGGCGTAGCTACCGCCTCTGTGACCCGATTTTTCATGAACACTACCAACTCACTGCCAAGCTAACCAAAGCTTCAGCGCGCCAAAAGCCGCGCTCGGTTGCCCGCATGGTGACCCTGCGTCGCCTTTCAAGAAGTCGCCATAAGTTGGAGAGTCTGCTCATTCAGGCAGGCGAGCGGCTGGCCAAGGCAGGATGGGAGGAGGACTTGGCCCTGGAGCGAGTGCCTGGCCTGCAAGAGGAACTGGGGAGGGTACGGACTCTTCGTGATGCGCTTACCGAAGAGTTGGAGGTCCATCAAAGTGCGGTTGCCAGGCTCAAAAGCGAAGAGACGACTAGCCCTGAGGCCCGGCTTGAAGTGAGTCGGCGGCATATGAGTGAAGCGGAGACGGAGAGTCAGGGGCGAGCGGTAGAGTATGGTATGGCCCTCTACGAGCAGCTTGCAGGGCACAGCCAAGCCAGTGCAGTCCCCCAAGTCTTTCAAGTGACACTGCATCGCAAACGAATCCAACGGCTGGAGGAGGAGATTCAGCAGCTAGGTAACCTGATCGAAGCTGAGGAGCTACGAGCCCAGATTCTTTTGGAGAGTAGGAGGGTAGTACACCTTCGCTCACAAATGGAGGGGATAGGTCGACAGATAGCTCAGCTGGATGCTTCAATCCTTGAGAAACAAAGAAAGATCGATACCTTGGTTCCCCAGAAGGATGAAGACTCCCATGAGTGAGAAGAAGAGTACCTCTTCGTTGAAAGTTGCGGTGCAAAATAAGGAGAAGGAGGAGCGCCCATCTGAGCGTAAACGACCCACTGTCTCTAATCGCTCGATGTCCATCTCTTTGGGAGGAGCCACTGCCAAGGCAAAGGACCCCCCGCCAAAACCAAATTCTAAGACAGAGACCTCTTCCCAAAAGAGCACACCTACTAAACCAAAAGCCAAACCAGCAACAGCGGCTGCAAAGCCAAAAACCAAGCCAACGACGATTGCTACAAAGCCAAAGACAACAGCATCTAAGAAAAAGAGCTCTCCTAAGAAGCGTGCAGTACAAAAACCAAGGACTGTGGATTTAGGAAGTCCTAGGGTCTTGGTCCCATTCATGATCGCTATGTTGGTGTTGTTCGCAACAATGGTGATGATGAGGCCGATGCAGCACGTTATCGAACGTGCACCAGAGGAGCCAATAGTAGTCCTTGTGGAGCCAGGAATGAGTGCTACTGCGGTGAGTCAACTTCTCGTTGACCGCAACATTGTCGACGATGGTCCTGCTGTATTGGCGTACTTTGTTGAGCAGGGTATCGCCTCAACATTGCGTAGTGGCTCCTTCATCATGTACCCAGGGATGGATTATCAACAGATTGGCGATACGCTCAGCCCCACCTCTCTGACTCGTAGCATCACTGCAGGGCCTGGCTTTACCATCGCCCGTATCGATGCTCTCTTGGTTCAGCGCCTCGGCTTGGAGCCAGGTACATTCACGAGAGCTACCGAAGAGTTGATGCATGCCTATCATTTAGGATTTGCTGAAGGGTGGCTCTTAGGTGGTACGTATGAGATCGGCGGAGCAGAGGATTTGGCTCGCCAGATGTATGAGGCGATGTTGGGTGCAGTACAGACCAATCTCAGTTCCCCCTTGCTGGCAACCTACTCAATAGAAGAGTTGTTGATTATCGCGAGCTTAATCCAGGCTGAAACTCAGAACACTGCCGAGATGCGCGGTATCTCCGCTGTAATCCATAACCGACTGGCCATTGATGAGCCACTTGGCATCGATGCAACCACTCGCTATGAACTAGATGATTGGGTCTCTGAGATTCCTGTTGAAGCCCTAGAGACCCAGACCCCTTACAACACCCGTCGAAAGAGAGGGTTGCCGCCAACAGGTATCTCAGCTCCATCGGCCGAAGCTGTTGCCGCTGCGTTCTTTCCAGAAAAGCGTCCCGATCTCTTTTATCTTCATGGCCTAGATAAGCAAATCCATTTTGCCCTCACCTACGATGAGCATCGAGAGAACATCAGACGATACCGCTGATCGACCGTGACAACACTAATTGAACCATTTTTGTAAACAATGGAAAAAAGTGTTGAGTTAACGCATATAGGTAAGTGATGAAATGTCGGTTGTTCGCTTTGATAGTAGTAAACACTGGAGGCGCAGTTGCTGCAATCAGATGAATGTAGGTAGAAAAAATGTACAAAATGTACACTTGTACACAACTGTGCATTGTTAATTTGTTGCTATGGAAAGGATTGAGTTTAAAAAATCTACCGGCGATCGGAATCGAACCGATACGGATTATTCATCCATCAGATTTTGAGTCTGACGTGTCTACCAATTTCACCACGCCGGCGGATGCGAGAGTCATGCTATCAAATCCATTTGGAAAATGCAACAGAGAATGAGAATTGTTTTTTCATACCATTTGCTTTAGAGTTAGACCCACGGAGGGGCATGTGAAGAGTCACAAACGTCTGTTGTCTATCCTGGTAGTGGGTTTCCTCGTCTTGACCGCGCTAGTTGGCCAGTCCGCCGATGCCATCTTCAGTGCTGATGTGCCAATCTTCTATGGAGATGGGCAGTTTCGCGCCCGAATTCTTGAGCAAACAAAAGGTGAGCGGTCTCCAATTGGACTGGTCCTCTCTGGTGGATCGGCCCGAGCCTTCGCGCATATAGGGGTGCTCAGATACCTAGAGGAGCAGGGGATTGTCCCTGACTTCATCATCAGTAACTCCATGGGATCGATCGTTGGGTTGCTCTATGCAGCAGGCCTCTCTCCCGACCAGATCTTTGATGCGGTCACCGGTGTCTCGATCCAAAGCCTCTTTGATATGACCGTCCCCTTGCGGGGAGGTCTGCTCGACTCCTCACGCTTCTTATCCAACACCGCCTCTGTCCTCGGTGATGGCCTTGATCTGGCAGATCTGCCGATTCCCATCATCGTTGTTGCTGAAGATCTGGTAACCAAACGCCAGCTGATCATCAGCGAGGGAGATTTCTATACGGTATTGAAGGCCAGTTATGCGCTTCCTGTTTACTTTGACCCCGTCGATTATCGAGGGCACCTGCTCATCGATGGCGGGGTGACCAACCTGGTTCCAGTGGACTTGGCCTTTGATTACGCCGACCAGGTAATCGTTTCAACGACCTTCTATGATGTGGACACCCTGGACCTCTTCAATCCCTTGACGATTCTCAACGTCTCCTTGGATATCGGTAAGCGCCGCCTGGGGGTTGCTGAGTTGAAGGAACATCTGGATGAGGTTATCTGGATCCGCAATGATGTGGAAGACGTCTCCTTCATGGAATTCTCCCGAGTCGACTACCTTTCCAAAAAAGGGTATGAGTCAGCGCAAAAGCAACAGCAAGCCCTCTCTCTTCTTCCAAAGAGTAGTCGATGGTCCTCCCTCGCCGAACTACGTAACCAGCATCAAGTAAACTTAGAGCGCAGTCAGCAACGCTATAAACTGTACGAACACGTGAGTATGCATCGCCGCTCAAGTATTCTTGGCATGGCAATTACCCAAGAGCGAGGTAAGCTACTCACCAATGATGCGGCGGTGGGCTTAAGTTATAAACTGGGACTTGGAGACTTCACCGTACTGACCAACCTGGGAGGCTCTTTCAGCTTTACTAGCCAAGACGCCTTTACCTTCATGCCAACGATGACCGCCCAGGTGGAGTACCATCTCTTCAACCATATGCGTGCCACGGCCTATACCTCAGCTGCATACAATCTTGGTGCCAAGGCACCGATGATGGGTGCTGGGGCAACGGTTGAGGGTCGAATGTTCGCCTGGGACCGCCAGATTCTTCTGCGATTGCTGCAATCCTATGAGCACCTATCGGTCTTCCATCCTACCCATGCCCACCAAAATTGGGAGGAGCACACCTACTTACTCAACTCCACTGCTGCCATCGAGCTGAAGCTCAATCAAAACTCTTTATGGCAATTAGCTCCCTCAGCCCTCTCTGTCTCCTACCAATTCTTGGGAGACTATCAAATGAGCCGATCATTTGTTGCCTTTAATGCTCAGAGTGGGGTAATACATCAGCCAACTGGTCTCTTTGGTGATGCAGATATCTGGGGACGGTTTGCCGTAGATGGGAAGGGTGATGTACCGCTGTTGATCACCGATGGATTTAGGACAACAGACGCCTCACTCAAGAGCCAAGGACACAACCTGGCTGTCTCGACCAATTCCACCAACTATCTGGTAGGCGTGAACGCTACCATCGGATGGAGACCGCCGCTCTTCAGCCCTTCTGTGGCTGAGATGTTGATCTTCAAGAATAGCTCAGTGGCAGTCTACAGTGATCTGGTCTTTGCCGAGGAGACTTTCATGCCTAAGGTAAACCTTGGCCTAGAGCTGCACACTGACATCTCCTTGCTGGGCATCCGCACCCTCCCCACCACTGTTTATGGTGGGTGGGATCAGGCTGCGGGAGGCTTTGTATGGGGGTTCTGGTTTACCGTGGAGTTATGAGTTCTCCATCTGTTCGATGAGTTTTAGATCTTCTTCGGTGAGGTCGGTGTTTGGCTCGCGCTCAGCACTCACCTCAACTTTTTGAGCTTTCACCTTCTTTGGCTTCTCCGACTCCTTCGGTCGTTTGGTAAAACCGCTAAGAAGAGGCTCTTCGGTGGGGTCAAACGCTTCATCCAGTACTGCTGGTAACTTGCCGCTGGCCACTGCCTTGGGATCACGGTCAATCTCTTTGGCTGTCTTAATCCGTGTGGCTGGGTCCTTAAGTCGGCTGAGCAACTCGTCGATAGTCTTCTTATTCATGGCAGATGTATTAGAGAAATTGCACTCAACAGCTCGCTCTAGTTCATCGATAGCACGCTGGACTTCACCATAATGGAGCAAGATTTGTGCATAGTGCACATATGGCTCGGCAAAGCGAGGGTTACGCTCCACCAGTTGGGAAAAAAGCTCCTCAGCCTCATCCCAGCGTCCGTGAAGAATGTGTAGCCATCCCTGGTTGTCTGTGGTCCCCGGGCTTGTTTGTCCCGCTGTTTGGGCCTCATCAATCAACTCCTGGGCTCGCTCCAGTTGACCGTCTTCGATGAGGTACGTGGTGTAGTTGATATAGAGATTCTTGTCTCGGGGACCATTTTCATAGACCTCTTCGACAAGTGAGAGAGCGTGTTTGAGGTCTCCCTCCATCCAATAGGCCATACTGACCATGGTCTTGGCTACAGCATCGAGAGTAGGGTCCTTACCTTTGGAGTTAGCCAAGTGGTCAAGGAGCATAGCCTTGCCTTCATCACGGTCGCCGCGCTGTAGGAACATTGAGGCAGCAGTAATGACAAAGGACTTCTGTATCCCTGCCTTGATCGCCTTGCGATACAGTGGCCATGCATCAGCCCAATCCTCAGTATTGGTGCTGGTGATCTTCTTGTTGGCTTTGATGTAATAGAAGACACCTCGACGAATGTAGAGCAATCCGATTATAAAGAGGGCAAGTAAACCCGCCTTGTAGCTAATAGGAATTTTCAGCAGGGCAATGGCCACGGTAATGATGATCGATAGCCAGAGTCCTAGGTTCTTATTGCGCTTCATAACAAGCCTCCATACACCTGCCTACTGTATAGGGAAGAAGGGGCGCTTGCAAGAGAGTTCGTCATGCCCTATGCTGGGCCCATGAAGAGCAAACCCATCCTGCTCCATGTCTGTTGTGGCCCTTGTAGCACCTCCTCAATTCTACGATTGATCGAAGAGGGGTGGGCTCCGGTGCTCTATTTTTCCAACTCAAATATTTATCCAAGTGAAGAGGCTGATAAGCGGTACGATGAGCTGTTGAAGGTCGCCGAGCAAGAGCAATTGCCAGTAATTCGTGAAGCGTATGACCATCAGCGCTGGCTCTCTTTCATACAAGGTCTTGAGGCTGAGGCTGAAGGGGGAACGCGGTGTAGCCGCTGCTTTGCCTATAATCTTGGCCAAGCTGCCCAAAAGGCTAAAGAGTTGGCCATCAAACACTTTACCACCACCCTCAGCGTCAGTCGCTTTAAGAGTAGCAAGCAAATCTTTGCAGTCGGTGAAGCGTTTGAAGGGTTTGAAGCCATCGACTTCAAAAAAAAGGGAGGATTTGAAAAATCCACCCGCCTTGCAAAGGAAATGAATCTCTACCGTCAACACTACTGCGGCTGCGAATTCAGTCTTCGTCAGTAGTGCTTTGCCACACTGCGCCAGTGGTGCTATACTCTCGTCTAGGGGGAGTGGATGCTCAGAAAAATCTTACAGTTTCTCACTGGAAGACTCTTTATTTCCGTAGTACTCATCAGCGTCCAGCTCGCTCTGATCTTCGTCATCTTCTCCTATGCGCAGAATAATACCCTCTGGATTCAAATCCTCAGTGGACTGTCAATCATCATGACTTTGGTCGTTGTGGTGCGGGACCTCAACCCTGCCTACAAGATTGGATGGATGCTCTTGTTTATGTTCTTGCCACTGTATGGCGGAATTTTTTATGTCCTCTTTGGTAATAGGCGACTGAACAAACGACTACGCACCCGCCTGGAGCAACTGAACATCGTCTACCAAAAAGGAGTTGAGGGAGGCGCCTATAGTGACCTATTGCCGATGCAAGCCCTCACCCGTTATTCTAATACCCTCTCCCGCCAAGCTCAATATATAGTCAACATCACCGGCTACCCTGTGTGGTCCAATACTGAAGTTGAATACTTCTCCTCCGGAGAGGCCTGCTTCGTAGATCTACTCAAGGAGCTTGAGAAGGCAAAATCCTTCATCTTCATGGAGTTCTTCATTGTGGCAGAGGGAGAGCTATGGCAATCAATCTATGAGGTACTGAAGCGTAAGCAACGGATGGGAGTGCGCGTATGTTTGATGTTCGATGATGTGGGGTCCCTGTTTACCCTGCCGCCACACTTCGATGCAGAGTTGCGCTCCCAAGGGTTGGAGGTTGTTGCCTTCAATCCACTACGCGCCCACCTTAACAGCCGCCTCAATAGCCGTAACCACCGCAAGGTAGTGGTTATCGATGGCAACATCGGCTATACCGGCGGTATCAACATTGCCGATGAATATGCAAACCGGCTGCTACGCTTTGGCCATTGGAAAGATACTGCGGTTAAACTCAAAGGTGATGCAGTCTGGTCCTTGAGCCAGATGTTTCTGCAGCTTTGGGCTTTCTCAACTGGCAAAAGTGAGAATTTTGCTGCCCACCGACCAACAATCACCGCCCACACCGATGGCTTTGTCCAACCGTTCAGTGATAACCCGCTTGATGATGACAACGTCGCCGAAAATGCCTACATCCAGATCATCAGCATGGCCAAGCGGTATGTGTGGATAACCACCCCATATTTAATCCTCGACAATGAGATGATTACTGCCTTGAAGATTGCTGCCCAAAGCGGCGTTGATGTGCGGATCATTACGCCTCATATGCCTGACAAGAAGTACGTGTTCGC
>JBAZCM010000054.1:0-12012 GCA_041654935.1 Sphaerochaeta sp.
GCCCCTAGGGCTTCGCATATCATGGTGTGATCAAAGAGCTCTCTACAGCTCTGCAAGAGGAGATTCCAATGAAAAAATTTATCATCCTGATGGGGTGTGCTCTGCTGGTGGTCTTTATGTTCTCCTGTGATGAACAAGGAGGATCAGACATTATCGACCTAGAGGGGCAATGGCGCTTTGATGATGGATGGGAAGTCACTATCTTCGATGACGGGGGCGGAGCATTTAGTCTAGACATCGATTGGCCAGAATTAGAGGGTGAAGACGTACCGAAAGCAACTTGTGAGCAGCTTACGCTCAATAAGAGAGTTCTTACTGGGACCTATACCTACTGGCCAGTGAGTAGTGACGAAATTGAAGGACTAACTATCGACATTACCATCTCTTTTGTAGGCACCAAACTTGAATTAAAGTTCAAAGGAGCGGGAAACCTAGATGGTAAACATTTCAAGGGTGGAGAAAAACTTCTTTCAATAGTACCTGTACCCGAGCCAGTAGTACCTATGCCCGCGCCAATAGTACCGGTGTTTAGTACAGAGGATAGTATGCGTTTCCTCTTCTAGGTATATCTTCGTTTATCTTCTCATCAAAAAACTATGGCTACGTACGCACATTGCCCACGTAGCCACATTTCTTTTAAGAACTCTTGTCTACTGTAGCATTGCATCAACGAACCAGAGGTTCTTACTGTAGAAGGCTACGAAGTCCTCGAACATTCCTACGGTCTCAAAGTCACCACTCTCATCAGCGCTGTTGCGAATATCGGTGGCAAGAGCGCGCATTGCACTAAGGTCTGCCTTGACCAGATCTAACGACTCCTTTGAAGAGAAGTTTTTGGCCACAACTTCATCAATCGTAGCATGGGCGAGGTACTCCTTCATGGTGGAGAGCGGCATCACTCCCTTACTCTTTAGCATTTCAGCGACCTCATCAAAATCTTCAAAAATTTGATCGTAGAGTTCTTCGGTGAAGGTGTGGATGCGAAGGAACTGATTTCCCACGACGTTCCAATGAATGTTATGCAGCTTCACAAAAAGGACGCCGAGATTTGCAAGATACGTCTGTACCTGATCCAAATGTTTCATAATACAACTCCTTAATTCGTTGTTACCGATAAATGTACTCATTATCACCCCAAAAGGCAAATAATGTCTTTGACTCATCAATCGGCAGCTTTGAAGTTATAGATTGGCTTAATCTGCGCATCGACGGTCACCGTTTCCCCGATATGGGAGAGCAGCTGCCCATACGGCTTATACGCTTCAGGTGACTCATCGAGGGTAGCCTTACTGACGCTGGTAGTATAGATGTCATCCATCATTGATCGGTAGCGGCGCATATCCAGCCTTCGCTTTGCCTCTGTCCGACTCATCAGCCGTCCGGCTCCATGGGGAGCTGAGTAGTTCCAGTGGGCATTACCCAGGCCAGTGCAGAGCAGCGAGCCATCTCGCATATTCAAAGGGATGATCAGGGTCTCCCCCTTCTGGGCAGAGACGGCTCCTTTACGCAGGATCATTGAATCGGTGTCGATATAGTTGTGGATCGTGGTGAAGCGCTCTTTTTCGACAAATCCCATTGCCTCGATGATTGATTGGGCCATTGCCTTCCGGTTAAGGGCAGCGAAACGCTGCATGATAACCATATCAGCGAGGTACTCATCCATCGCTTTGCCTGCAAGGTATGCCAATGGATCGCGACCCTTGCCGCTTGCTCGCTTTTGATAATGGTTTGCTACCTGCAGCCCAATATTTCGACTCCCTGAGTGGATTACCAGGTAGCGCTCTCCCTGCTCGTCTTCATTGATTTCAATAAAGTGATTCCCACCACCAAGGGTGCCCAAACTGAGGCGCGCCCGGTTCAGATCAACATGGGCTTTTGCATGAAGCCGGTTCAAGTCGATTTTGTCATTGTAGGAATGGGCTTTGGTATTGATCTTAAAGCCAGAAGGAATTGCCCGGCGAATATAGGCATCAAGGGCCTTCAGGTCAATTTCCTTATCAGCGAGCTTCACAACTTCAAGACCACAGCCTATATCAACTCCCACTAGGTTGGGCACTACCTTATCGGTGATGGTCATTGTAGTCCCAATGACGCACCCTGCTCCACTGTGTACATCGGTCATAATGCGAATCTTGCTGTCTTTCACAAACTCTCGGCTAAGCAAATCTTTGATTTGATCAATCGCTCCTTGATCGACATCTTGGGCACTGGCAAAGACCACCGCTGAATTGTAAAAACCTTGTATCGTAAACACACTTGTATCCTTATCTGTATTCTCTTTCATTATAAGCATCTAGAGAACAAGTCACAAGAGAGGCTCTATAAAGACAGAAAAAAAACATAGAAAAACAAGCTCGGCAGCCCAGAAACTCCAAAAAGCATGGTACACTGTGTGTGGGGCCTTAGGGCTCTTTCTTTCAACTGATACGAGAGGGGAAATCGCCATCAATACTATATTTTTTACCATCGTCGAGCGAGGAAAGGCAGATAAAATCATCGAACAAGCACGTAAGGTTGGCTCTCAGAACCAGACCGTGCTGCTCGGGCGCGGCACCAGCCGTTCACGATTCTTCACCACTCGAGCTCTTAAGCAGCGTCCCAAGGAGATAGTGATGATCGAGGCTGACCAAAGCCTCGATGAGCGGCTCCACCAGGAGTTAGGTAGCGCCCTCTCCCTCCATAAACGTCATAAAGGCATCGCCTTCACCATTCCCTTCGATTCGGTTGATCACCCCGAGGAACCTTTGGGCCAAACAGAATGGCAGTGCATCCTCACCATCGTTGATAAGGGTAAGGCAGAGGCGTGCGTTAAAGCTGCCCGCAAAGCCGGTGCCAAAGGGGGCACCGTCATTGACGGACGTGGTGCCGGGGTTCCCGCTCACTATTACGTGGATTTACAGATCGAGCCACAAAAAGAGATAGTCATCATCCTCGCTCCTACTGAGCGCAGTGAGGCCATCCAAGAGCAGATTATCGATGACCTTGAATTGAATACCACCGGAGCTGGGATGCTCCTTGCTCTTCCGGTAAGCCGAGCAACTGGGCTTGTTGAAGAGCTGAGGAGGGTACCCTAATGGATGTCCTCTTTGAGAAAGGTAAAGAAGTTATTCGCACCCTCTTACCGGTTGTTATCCTCGTCCTGCTACTCACCCTCACCATAGTCGATGTCCAGACAGATATTTTCATTCGTTTTATCATCGGCAGCGTCATGTTGTTGGTAGGTCTGTCAATCTTTCTATGGGGTATCGATCTCTCAATGAATGCCATCGGTGAGCTCATGGCAGGAGAGGTGGCAACGAGTAAACGCCTCATAAAGATCCTGATCCTCGGTTTTCTTCTGGGATTTTTGATCACCGTCGCCGAGCCTGATCTCTTGATCCTTGGCTCTCAGATTGAGACTGCTTCAGGGCATAGCTTAGGAGCTCTCTTTATCGTCTACGTTGTCTCCACCGGCGTGGGATTGACCGTTGCCTTTGGATTGCTACGCCTGCTTCGTGGAAAGCCACGCTTCAATGTCTTCATGGCAATCATCTACGCAATCATCCTGACAATGGCAATCTTCGTGAGCGAAGAGTTTCTTGCTATCGCCGTAGACGCCTCTGGGGCGACCACCGGGGCGCTCACTACCCCCTTTGCTCTGGCCCTGACCCTCGGTCTCTCTACGATCAAAGGTGGTAAGGACGCAGAGGAGAACGCCTTTGGTCTGGTAGGAGTCATGAGCGCTGGCCCCATTTTGGCAATTCTTTTCATGTCAATTGTCACCGGCCAAAAACACATCTACTCTGCACCAGATGCCTTCATCCCGGCTGTCGGGGTCATCGCACCAATCCTAAAAACCCTTCCGGTGACCTTTATAGACTCATTGCTCGCCCTTATCCCCATAGCCACACTCTTCTTCATTCTCAATATCGCTAAGTTTCGAGTATCCAAGGCAAAACTACTCTCCATCATTGGCGGCCTCTTCTTGACCCTCACCGGACTTGTTCTCTTCTTGGGAGGCGTACACTCCGGATTCCTTGACATGGGAAGGATTATCGGCAGCCAAGTTGCCCTCTTTGACCAGCGACTCCTGATCGCTGTGGGTTTTGTGCTGGGAATGATCGTCGTGCTCATGGAGCCGGCAGTCCACGTACTCGGCCAACAGATTGAAGAGGTCACCGGTGGGCATATCCCAGTCCGTCTGATCCGCATCACCCTCTCCATCGGGGTGGCCATCGCCATCGCTCTCTCGATGGTTCGCATTGTCTTTCCTTCAGTGCATCTGTGGTATTTCCTCATCCCCGGCTTCATCATTGCTGTCATCCTCTCCTTCTTCAGTGATCCGGTTTTTGTCGGGATTGCCTACGATGCCGGAGGCGTTGCCTCTGGCCCGATGACCGCAACCTTTGTCCTCGCTTTTGCCCAGGGAGCAGCTTCAGTCATTCCCACCGCCGATGTGATGAGCGATGGCTTTGGTGTTATCGCCTTGGTAGCCATGGCTCCGGTTCTCTCACTAAATCTGTTAGGTACATTCTTTAAACGCAAGGTAGAGGCTGCCCAACGTGAGGAGCGGGCTCCGGCTGTTGAGCCAGCAACCCTGCCGATCAGTGAACAGGTCTGTCTCTTTGTCGATGTTGCTCGCGGCGATGGTGATGAGGTAGTTCGCGTCGCTCGCGAAAGCGGTGCCCAAGGTGCTACCATCCTCCATGGTCGTGGCGGTGAGATCGATCAAGCCTTCAGGTTCCCACTTTTGGGCGTCGAGGTTCTCCCCGAACGTGAACTGATCCTCTTAGTCCTCACCGGATCGGTTGCGGTGGCGGTAGCCGAAGCGCTACGCGCCCATCCAGAGCTGAAAGCCCGCCTCCACCGCGCTCCTGCCAAGGCGCTGATGAAGGATTACAACACAGAAGAGTGATCAGAGGTAGATATCAAACCCTAAGAGACCGAAGGCAAAACCCCAGCTCTCCTCAAAGAGATCGTAGAGCAGCGTAAAGGCAAGCGCTCGTTCACGTCTGCTATAGTACGAACCTCCGATAGTAAAGGGGATGACGCGCAGTGCGAGTGAGCCAACAGCCCGATCGTGTAGGCCGTCCCATCCGCCGATAAAGCCAAGGCCGATAAAGCCGTTGTAGTAGAGGGTCGCCTCACCATCACGATGGTAGAGCGGCCCAGCAAACGGATAAGAGAGAAAGACTGACCCCAAGAGATCTTGGCCAATGTGAGGGGTGAGGCTGACTATTGCGCTCCCTTCCAATTCAAGGTGAGGACCGAGGCCAACAAAGCCCCCAACTGCGGTATGAAGCCCTTGGCCACTGCCTACCGAGGGGGAAGGAGTCCAGGTAGAGAGGGAGATACCAATCGGCACAGCACCAAGGCTTGCGATGGTCAAGAGAGCTATCAATAAAAGCGTCACTGATCGTTTCATCCTGCCCTCCCCTAGAATAATGCGTGGCTGATCTCAAGCAGCCTGATACCCCATGATAGGGAGCCGTTATCAAAGTCATAGAGTACCCTCGGTGCAAGCACCGAGACGCTCTTCTCACCAAAGAAGAAATTCAGTGGATGAAATCCCACCGTCAATTCTGCGCTATCGAAGCTTCGAATCGGTGTGAGAAGCCCCACCTGCACGGTCGGTCGCCAAGCGGTAGGACGCCTGAAGAGCCCTGAAGTGGGATGATTATTCCAGCTGAAGAGACGAATCTCCAGAGATCCTTCCAGAAGTGGACCGGGCTCTGATCCATGCGCCGGTATTGCTACGCCAACGCTGATCAATGGGTCAGCGATTGCCAGCCCAAATGGAGCTAGATACAAATGAACCCCGAGGTGCTCATCGGCAGAGAATGGGGCGGTATCTGCCCACCCATCAAAGGTGATGCGATACCCTCCTATCCAAGGAGCGGCGATTACAGAGGCCATACAGAGGATGAGGATGAGCAATACTGCCAGTATACGTCGTTGATTCATTGCGGTCTCCTCATCCGTAGACCTGCATCAGAAGATGGTAGAGGTAGTTGGTGAGTGTGCGTAGGCCCTTGGCCTCCTCACGTTCGATAATTCGGCAACTGAGCAGTAGTTCGTCAATATGGTGCAGCGCCTCAGAGGCAACGGTCTCATCATCGAAGACTGCTGCAATCTCCCGGCTGAGAGTCTGGGAGCGGAGGTTGTAGTTAGGACTGCCGAAGGCGGTGTAGCGTCGATCAGCAACCAATAGCTTTAAGTGAAGGAACGCTTCGTTAGGCGCCTCATACATGTAGACCGTCGCCCCAGCATCGATGAGATCGAGGATAGAGTAGTAAGCAGCTTTCTGATAGTTATCCTTACCAGCGTTCTCCGAGAGCATGACGTTGACCTTCACCCCACGTGAGGTGGCATTCTCAATGCGCTTCTTCAGCGCTCCGGTGAGGTAGGTATATCCCTGGATCATCCACAGCTCTTCAGTTGCCCCCAGGGTGAAGGCGTCGAAGAGAAGCGTCGTCTCAGAGGCCTCAGGCCACTTGTGGTCGATCATCCAGACGTGGGTATCAGGAGTATGCAATGGTTTGACGGCAAACTCAGCACTATCCAAGGCGGTTGGACTGTAGCGATTCCACGTCTCTACAAAGGAGTCGATCATCTTCTCGATTGCCCCGGGGGAGCGGAAGACGGCCATGGTATCGACATTGCCAGTATCTGGAGGATAGGCAAGCGATGTGTAGTTGATGTTGATGCCTCCAAGAGCGATGGTGGTGCCGTCGACGATCCAGTATTTGCGATGATCGCGGTCTAACAGGGTGGGTATGAATGCAACCTGATTGAGTGAGAAGGGGTTGTACTCGACCACCGCCATTCCTGCATCCCGTAGGTAGTTGAAGGCAGCCGGTATGATGACCGGGGAGCGGGGTTTGGTCTGAAAGTATGAAGAGGAGTCGATCAGACAATATACCCCCACCCCCGCCTCTTGCTTGGCGATCAGAGCATTCCATACCTCGGTGCTCACCTCATAGAGGTTACCCAAGAAGATTGAGATAAGGATATACTCTTCTGCCTCTTCGATCAGCTGCAGCGATCGCCGATTCCAATCGGTTCCCGTATGGTACAGCTCAGGATACGTTGCCTCAGAAGCGGCTATGCCATGATCGGTAAGCCATTGGCTTACCGACCCTTCTTGGGCAAGGCGTCGCTTCTCAAGAACACCAGCTGAGGTACAGGAGACTAACAAGACAAAGGCCAAAAGAGCCAGCAGGGATTTAGACAAGTGTCTCATAGTGAAGCGAGTATAGCACAAGGGGCGTACAAGCGGCTATTGATTATGCTCTTTTAATCAAGCATCTTTCAATTTATCGATGGCAGTTTCACGGATGGCGGCACGGGCAAGAATTAGGGTGGGATCGAGCAGAGTGAACGGAACATCCCCTACCCCTAAGGCCAAAGGTAATTCAGTACATCCGAGGACAATTGCCTTAGCTCCCCGCTCTGCCAGCGCTTCTGCAGCACTTCGGATGGTCTCTCGTGCACGTTCAGTGGGTGGATACGATGCTTTTATTCCCCACTCTTTGTCATAGATTGCTTGATGTACCTCTTTTTGGGTTGCGTCATCGGGCTCCAGAAGAGTCAAATGCGCACTCTTTTCAAAGTACTGGCGGTAAATACCAATGCGGTGGGTGCCCAGGGTTGCCAAAAGTCCAATGTTGGTCCCCATGTCAAAGATTGCTTCGATGAGCTTCACCGTCTCTTCGATCATATTCAGTAGCCTGACTTGGGGCCATGTACTCTTGGCCCAGTTGGCAAGTTCACCATAGATTGGCGGGGCATGGGCAGTGTTACACGGAATGACGATGACCGATGCACCAATTGTTGCCAACTTATCAAAGGAGGCCTTCAGGCCGGGCAGAGGGCTCTCCTTCTGTTCGAGTAAAAAGGCTGTGCGATCAGCAATCTTGGAAGGAATGGAGGTCAGATAGAGATCGATATGCTCTTGGTCACTGGATGCAATAGTATTCTCCAAGACCTTTTGCACTAAATCCAGGCCCGCTTGCGGCCCTACTCCTCCGATAACGCCAATTGCCTTCTCCATATGCGCCTCCTCGTCCAGTATACATCCAACAAACCAAGTGTACAGAGCGAAAAGCTGTGTTAGGATGAAAGAGGAGGAGCAATGGCACACGACACCACCAAGCAATCAATCCGACAGAGGATGCAGGAGCTGTACGTCTACGATCTTTATGGGTTTCGCCTGGAGGTCAAGGAGCTAGCCCAGATCATCTATCCCCATGAAGTGATCAATTGCTTCGCTACTGGAGTGTATGAAGGACTGAGGCGGATGGTGGTGGTTACAGGCTACCGGGTGGTTGTGGTTGGCCGCCGCTTAGTCGGCCAAGGCGAATTGGTCAGTATCTCGCGCCGCGATGTTACTGATTTTCACTACACCAAGCGCTGGTTCTCCTCTACGATCAGTTTCACCGCCAATGGACAAGAGTATCTCTTCACCGGAGTATCGCGGAGGGTGGTCGAGCTCTTTGGCTGGGCTATGGAGCAGCCAATCGCCCAATAAAGGAGTAAGGGGAGATCCGTGTGGACCTCCCCCTTTCCTGATAATGCGAGTTCTGTTACTCCCACTTCGCCATGTCAATGTACTTCATCTGTTTACTTACAACAGCCGTACAGGTGAGGTCTCCGGTGACGTTTAGAGCGGTTCGACCCATGTCGAGGATTGCGTCGATACCAAGGATCATCGCATACGCTCCAGCGACTGCGGTTCCAGCTTCGACTGGCAGGCCAACTGACTCAAGGACCATCAGAAGCATGATTGCTCCGGCTCCAGGAACTCCAGCGGTTCCAATCGATGCCAAGGTAGCGGTGATGATGATCAGACCCATCTGGCCGAGGGTGAAGTTATGACCCGTGACCGTCAAGCTGATGAAGATCGCACACACGCCCTGGTAAATCGCCGTTCCGTCCATGTTGATCGTGGCCCCGAGGGGCAGTGAGAAGGCGTAGATATCACGAGGGATACCCAAGCGTTCTGCAGCTTCCATGGTAACTGGCAGGGTTCCGTTGGATGAACGGGTAACGAATGCGGTGATGAAGGGATCTTTTGCCTCGTTGAAGAAGCGTCTGATCTTAAGACCAAAGAGTTTGAGCATACCGCCGTAGACCAGCACCACGTGGATTGCATAACCGAGGAAACAGGCAACAGTAACCATACCCAGTGCACCGGCGACCCGAGCTCCTTGCTTAGCAAAGACGTCGGCGACAAGGGCAAGTACTCCAATTGGAGCGTACTGCATGATTCCAGTTACCATCCGCATCATGATCTCTGCCGTAGCATCCATGATCGAATAGAGAGTCTCTCCTGCCTTCTTCATGCGTGCATCGCTACTGACCTTCAGGTATGAGAGGCCAACACCAAAGACGATTGAGAAGAAGATTACCGGCAAGATCGTCTCATTGACGACCGCTTGGGCAAAGCTGGTGGGGATGATTGCCAACAAGATGGCAGCCAAACTCTGACTCGATGCTGCCCTACCTGCTGCATCTGCGACCGCCAAGGTCTCCATTGCAGCACTGGGGCGGAAGATCGATCCCATGATAAGACCGATAAGTACTGCCGCAGCACTAGTCACCAGGTAGAAGACGACAATACGAATTCCTGCTTTACCAAGGGTTGCCGGCGAAATCGAGGATGCACCGACAATCAGGGTAGAGAGGATAATCGGCATCATGATCATCTTCAAGAGTCGGACAAAGAGGTCACCAAGCGGGGCAATCCAAAGAATCTTATCCTGGAAGATAATTCCTAAGAGGGCACCGATGACCAATCCAATGAGAATCCGGTACAACAAGTTGAAATTGAAGTACCAGCTAAGCCAACCTTTTTTGATAGGGGCTTTTTTTTCTTCAGCCATTTCTTTCTCCTTTTATTTGTGTTTTTCCAAAACAGACAAAGAGATTCTAACTTCCTCTCTTTACTCTATTGCATACTGACCAAAAGTCAATAAAAATCCCCTTTTCCCGCCATTTATAGCGCGTATAATGCGATTATTCGCAATCTAGGGGTGTTCCGTGCAGCAAAAAGGAAATGCCACGCTACCTAACTCTCTCTTCCATTAGGCAGTGCGGCACGTATGTATGTAGTTGAATTCTTGAAATCCTAGCTTTTAAGTACCTCATCGAGCATCTCTTCCAGTGAATGGAAGCCCGGACGGTCTTTGACGATCCAAGCGGCTGCCTGCAAAGAGCCTGCAAGATATCCCTGACGAGAGCGTGAGGCGTGCTTGAGAGTGATGGTGTCAGATGGGCTATCAAAGATTACCGTATGCTCACCTGCCGTATACCCACCACGACTAGAAGTAACATGAATCTCATCGTCGTCTCTACGACGATCTAAGCGAGCAGTCTCACTGCTCTTTTTTCTCTCCAAGTTATCGATGAGAATTTTTCCCAGGGTGACAGCGGTACCACTCGGACTATCGGCTTTCTTGGCATGAAACCACTCATTGATCAATACATCGTACTCATCAAATGGATTGAAGAGCTTAGCAGCATTGGCGACGATACGATAAAAGAGCTGCACCCCGATGGCAAAGTTGCCTGACCAGAGGATTGAAGCGCCAGTCGATGTTGCAATCTGGGCGACCACATCAAGGCGATCATACCACCCGGTGGTGGCAACCACTGCTGGAATCTTCAGCTCTCCATACAAGCTGACACGCTCCTCAAGGCCTTCAGAGCCGGCGAACTCAATGACCACCTCGCTTTGAGCAAGTGCTTCTTTACTGACCGTCGGATGGGTCACCCCAGACTTTTCCGTATGTCGATCAATGATCGCAACAATTGTGTGACCTTGCTCTTGCGCATAGGCTGCAAGGGCTTTTCCCATCGTACCGTATCCGACAATGGCTATCTTCATGTCATTCTTCCTTATTCAAGTGGTGCTGTAACAAATTCCGGGAGGGTCGTAATCAACGGGGCACACGGTACCTCTTACAAACGCACTCATCAATTTTTTCCTAAAGGCAGGGTTTTTGGGCCAGGCAAACTTCCCTCGCCTTGACTGCCTAAGAACGAGCGGTCTACACTACTGCCACTCGCAGTATGCGTAGCGTTGCATAAAAATGCAAGGAGGGTCCTATGTTAAGAGGAGTTTATACAGCCCTGGTCACCCCATTCAACGCGGATGGTAGCGTCGATTATGAGAGATTCAAAGCATTGGTCCAACGTCAGATAGATTTGGGAATTGATGGGTTGGTTCCCATTGGAACTACCGGAGAGAGTCCAACCCTCACCGATGCAGAGAAGGACCGTCTGATCAAAATCACCGTTGATGTCGCTAATGGAGAGCTGCCGGTCATCGCAGGCACCGGCTCAAACTGTACTGCCACGTCCATTGATGCTACTAAACGTGCCAAGGACAACGGAGCTGATTATTCGCTACAGGTTACACCCTATTACAACAAACCAAGCCAAGAGGGCCTTTACCGGCACTTCACTGAAATAGCCGACCAAGGTGGCCTGCCGCTGGTCATCTACAATGTCCCAGGTCGTAGCTCAGTGAATATCACCGTAGAGACGCTTTTACGCCTAGCCAAGCATCCGGGCATCGTTGCAGTCAAAGAGGCTTGCGGCTCGATCACCCAGATCATGGATCTGATGGCTCAGTGCCCCGCAGACTTCTCGGTCCTCGCCGGCGATGACGCCTTCACGTTACCGATGATCTCCCTCGGAGCCCACGGCGTGATCTCAGTAGCCAGTAACATGTTCGTCAGTGAAATGAGCCGCTTGGTCCATGAGGCACTGGATGGCAACTATGAGCGGGCTTTGGAGGAGCATAACAAACTCTATCCCTTCTTCGTCAATGAGTTCATTGAAGTCAATCCCGTGCCGATCAAGACCTATATGGCTGATGCTGGACTCTTGGAAGAGACTGTGCGTCTTCCTTTGGCTCCATTGGTTGCAAAGAACAAGGAGATATTGCTCAATACCTACAAATAATAGAGAGAACTATAGCGCAATTAATTGGGTGGAAGGGGAAACCTTTCCACTCTTTTTAAAATA
>JBAZCM010000055.1:0-11976 GCA_041654935.1 Sphaerochaeta sp.
CCCAACCAGCGGTACCGTCTTCATTGACGGCCAAGAGGTAACCTTTAAGAATGCCCTGGACTCCCAGGCCGCTGGCATTGTCGCCATCCACCAGGAAGCTTCGATGTTTCCTGAACTCAGTGTCACTGAGAACATCTACATGGGTCACCACCTGCGTCACCCCAAGACCAAGAGATTGGATTGGAAGGCGATGCGCAAAGAGACCCAAGCACTGTTGGCTCGAATGCAACTCGACATTGACCCCGATACCTTGGTAAAGAACCTCAGTGTGGCAAAGCGTCACATGGTTGAGATCACCAAGGCTCTCTCCATTGATTCAAAACTCGTCATCATGGACGAGCCGACCAGCGCGCTCACTGAGCGTGAGGTCGAAGACCTCTTTCGCATCGTACGATCGCTGAAAGAGAGCGGGAAGGCGATTTTATTCATCTCCCATAAGTTTGATGAAATCTTTCAAATCTGTGACTACTACACCGTCTATCGTGACGGACAATATATTGGTGAGGGCAAGATAGCCGAGAGCACCTCTGATCAGATCATCAAGATGATGATCGGTCGCTCAATCGACCAACTCTACCCTGACCATACTCCGACAAAAGGAAAGGAGTTGCTCAAAGTTGAGAATCTCGCCCAGTTGGGAGCTTTTAGGGGCATCTCTTTCTCTCTGCATGAGGGGGAAATCCTCGGATTCTTTGGATTGGTCGGTGCCGGTCGCACCGAAGTTGTGCGTACCATCTTCGGCATTGATCAAGCCAGCGAAGGTTCCATTTATCTCGAAGGGGAGCACTTCAAGCCCAAGGGTGCAGTGCACTCGATGAGGCGAGGCATCGCCTTGGTGCCAGAGGATCGTCAGCGCCAGGGGTTGGTACTGAAGATGAGCCTGACGCACAATATCAGTTTGCCGGTGATCAAAAGCCTCTCATCCCGGGGCTTTGTCACTCGGCGCAAAACTGAGAGTAACTATGTTCTACAGCATGGTGAGAAGATGGAGATACGAGCGGCTGGATATCATGTCGACGCTGAGACGCTTTCGGGGGGTAACCAACAGAAGGTTGTCCTAGCCAAATGGATTGGCACACAACCAAAGATTCTCATCCTCGATGAGCCCACCAAAGGCATTGATGTCGCCACCAAAGCGGCGGTGCACCAGTTTATCTGTGACATGGCAGCTCAAGGGGTTGCAGTAATCATAGTCAGTAGTGAATTACCTGAGATTTTGGGTATGACTGACCGGATACTGGTGATGCATGAAGGACGACAGATGGGCATCTTGGAGACGGCGCAGGCAACCGCTGAATCGGTGATGCGACACGCAATTGCTACTACTGTTGAGGAGGCACACAATGGCTGATACCCCCTTTAAGACGATGGTGCGACGTACCATGGCCCGACGGGAGTTGACTCTAATGGTACTCCTTGCTGTCCTTTTGATCCCGATCAGTATCCGAAGTCCGCTCTTCCTCGCCCCTTCGAACGTCAACCGGATCCTCAACGATATGGCAATCCTTGCAATTGTTGCCATTGGAGAGTTCTTTGTCATCCTCTCAGGAGGCATTGACCTTTCTGTAGGGTCGGTCATCGCCTTCACTGGGATGGTTTGTGGAATGATTAATGAAGCACATCCTGCGACCAGCCCGCTACTGCTCCTGTTGATCGGCCTTTCGGTAGGCGCTGTCCTTGGTCTCTTCAATGGAGTCCTTGTTGCGTATGGTAAAATCCCTCCGATCATCACCACGCTCGGAACGGTGAATATATACCGAGGTATGACGTTCCTTCTCAGTGGAGGAAGCTGGGTCACTGCCCACGAGCTTGCCCCTGCCTATATCGCCTTTCCTCGAAAAACCTTCTTGGGTATCTCGTATCTTCTTTGGATTGCCCTAGCAGCCATAGCGCTGATGTATTACTTCAGCCAACATACCCGCACCGGCCGAGAGGTGTATGCCATCGGAGGCAACCCTACAGCAGCCAAGTTTGTTGGTGTCAATGAGAACAAG
Source organism: Sphaerochaeta sp. (assembly GCA_041654935.1). Taxonomy (GTDB): domain Bacteria; phylum Spirochaetota; class Spirochaetia; order Sphaerochaetales; family Sphaerochaetaceae; genus Sphaerochaeta. The sequence goes on from JBAZCM010000055.1 coordinate 1,995, forward strand.
GTGCGAGTCATCGTCTTCTTGGTCAGTGGTACACTCTGTGGTTTGGCCGGAGGATTATGGACCGCTCGATATGCCAGTGCGGTAAATGAGATGGCCACCGGCTTTGAGATGCAGGCTGTAGCGGCTTGTGTGCTGGGCGGAGTGAACTTCGCCGGTGGGGCAGGAGGAATTATTGGCGTAGCACTCGGGACGCTCTTCCTTGGTGTGGTGACGAACGCTCTTCCGGTCGTCTACCTCTCAGTCTTCTGGCAAACCTTCGTCCAAGGCCTGATTATTCTCATCGCCTTGGCCTTGAATACCATCAGCGATCAGCGTAAACACAAACGTATGCTGGCAGAGAGGAGGGCATGAGTATGGAAAAGCAGCCTGATTTGGTAGCAAAGTCCCGCCTCATCGATGAGATGAGCTTCAAGAATCGATTCATTGAATTCATCACCCAGTGGGAAGTGATCTTGCTCTTCATCGCTGTGGGAGTCTTTGTCTTCTTCAATGCAAAGAGCCGATACTTCCTTGATTGGTTCAACCTGATGAATGCAACCTTCCAATTCTCTGAGAAGGCTATCATGGCGCTGCCGATGATCTTCATCATCATGTGTGGGGATATCGACATCTCCATCGCCTCAATTATCGCCCTCTGTGCGTACGTAGTCGGCCAGGCGGCTCTTGGTGGCGCGTCAATCCCGACCTTGATCGTCCTCTCTCTGTTGGTCGGAACCCTCGCAGGCCTCTTCAATGGTGTGATGATCACCACCTTGGAGATGCCGGCAATTGCCGTGACTTTGGCAACCCAATCGATTTACCGTGGAATTTCCATCGGGCTTTTGGGTGACCAGGCGCGGACCAAGTTTCCGGCGAACTTCGGTGTCTTTGGCCAGCAGTTCGTCCCAGGTACCATCATCCCTATTGAGTTTGTCCTCTATTTGATCTTGATGCTCCTCTTTGCCTTCATCTTGCATAAGACTACCTACGGAAGAAGGCTCTACGCTATTGGAAATAGCCCCGAAGCTGCACGCTTCAGCGGTATCAACGTCAAGGCAATACGGATCATCAACTTCACGCTCACCGGCTTCTTCTGTGGCTTGACTGCAATTTTGTTGGCAAGCCGGATTCTTTCGGTACGCAGTAATATCGCAACGGGATGGGATCTTGAGATCATCACCCTGGTGGTTCTCGGTGGGGTAGCGATTACTGGAGGAAAGGGGTCGGTCTTCGGTGTCTTTGTCGGCTCATTGGTCGTTGGGTATTTGAAGTTTGGCATGGGCCTGCTCAAACTCAGTGGTACCTTGATGACCATTGTCATCGGATCCTTGCTGATCACAGCGGTGCTTTTGCCCCGCCTGCTCGATCTGTACAAGGCAAACCGTAAGCTTCGGATGCAGGCCTAAAGGTGGGATCTATGCGACAAGCTTTCGTTATGCAGCTGAAAAAGGGATTCGAAGAAGAGTACCAAAAGCGTCACCAGGAGATCTGGCCAGAATTACAGCAATTGCTCTCCAACAGCGGAGTTTACGACTATACAATCTTCCTTGAAGAGGAGAGTGGTAAACTTTTTGCATTCCAACGTACCAGAGGCGAGGGTGGCTCTCAAGATCTTGGGTCAAATCCCATCGTCCAACGATGGTGGGCTTATATGGCCGACCTGATGGAAACTAATGCTGACAATAGCCCAGTCTCTATTCCATTGAGAGAGGTCTTTCATATGGAATAACGAATAATCTTTTCGAAAGCGCTTGATAATTACTGTGATATGCAATAGAATCGAAAGCGTTACGAAAGAGATTAGAAATCTGGAGTTAAGAAATATGCTAGGGCTTACCCCTCGTGAAGAAGAGATTCTCCAAAAGTTACGCACCGGTGAGGAGTATCCGGTGACCAGACTTAGTGAGGAGCTAGGGGTCTCAGCCGTAACAGTCCGTACTGACCTTCGTAGCCTTGACGCAAAAGGCTTGGTCGTCCGACGCCACGGCAAGGTGGTTGTGGCAGCATCTCCCCAAACTGCGGTACGCGATGGGACAAATGCACCACAAAAGGAAGCCATTGCTCGTGCAGCGGCGACCCTTGCCACCGATGATGACTGCATCATGATCACCAATGGGTCGACTTGCTCTCTGATCCCCCGCTACCTCTTTGGTAAGCGAGGGCTTCGTATTGTCACCAACTCGACCCTTTTGTTGCCCTATGGAAGGGCGAACACCCACCTCAGTATCACCTTGGTAGGCGGAGAGTATCGCCCCCAGGCTGAGGCATTAGTAGGACCGGCTGCCATCGCCCAGATTGAGGATTACCACGTATCAACGACATTCTTTGGAACTGACGGATTGACCCTTGAGCATGGGCTGACCACCCGTTTGGTTGAGAACGCTCAGGTGGTACAACGCATGTGCGCCCAAGCGACACGCCGTGTGCTTTGTGTTGATTCATCGAAAGTCGGTCATCGTGGTTTTGTACGAATAATGCCGGTAACTGAGATAGACACCATTGTCACCGACAATGGATTTCCTAAAGACCTCGCTGATCAGCTCGAGGAGCTGGGAGTTGAGGTCATCATTGCTGAGTAGAGGAGAAAGGGAAGATGGCTGAACAAGTTCTGATGCCTAAACAGGGTAACACCGTTGAAAGTTGTATTATTGTTGAGTGGAATGTAAAGGTCGGGGACACTGTCGAGGTGGGAACCGTCCTGTGTTCGGCTGAGACCGACAAGTCGACGATCGATGTCGAATCCACTGCTGCCGGTACCATCCTTGCCTTGCTCTACGAAGAGGGTGATGATGTGCCAGTGATGCTGCCCATCGCCATTGTCGGAGAGGAAGGGGAGCAGTTTGAAATGCCCCAAACCGAAGGGCAGGTCGAAGAGAAGGCCTCCGAAGCACAACCGCAGACAGCAGTAGCTGTAGCACCAGAGCCCGAAGTTGTCCGAGTAGCAGCACAAGGAGCGAGTCCAAGGGCTCGCAACGCAGCGCAATCCCAAGGGGTTCGCCTCGATACTCTTGGCGCCTCCGGTCCCAAAGGTCGTATTATCGAACGTGATGTGTTGGCCGCAGTCGGTGAGCCATTGAGCCCTGTAGCCAAGGCAGCTGCCTTGCAGGGCGGCAGTGTTATCCCCGCACGGGGCAGTGGCATTGGAGGCAGGGTAGTTGGTGCTGACCTGGCCGCTTCTGTATCCTCTGAAACGGCTCCTCAAGCTGAGTTTGTCGATATCCCGCTCAAGGGAATTCGAAAGATCACCGCTGAGCGGATGATGCAGTCAATTTCAACGACCTGCCAGTTCACCATGACCGCTTGGGCTGATGCCCGTGCACTCAAGCGCCTACGCGCTCAATTCAAGGCAGCGCGCAGTGAATTAGGCCTCGGTGGAATTACCATCGGTGACTTGGTCCTCTACGCTACGGCGAAGACGTTGGTCGAATACCCTTCACACAACGCCCACTTCCTCGGGGACAAGACACGCCAGTTCTCCTCAGTGGATCTGGGTATCGCAACCGATACTCCTCGCGGTCTCTTGGTTCCAGTGCTTCGCTTTAGCGAGCGCATGAGTCTCAGAGAGCTCTCCGATGCTTCGAAGACTCTGATCTCCAAGGCACGGGAGGGGAAGGCCCAACCAGATGAGCTCTCCGGTTCTACCTTCACCGTCAGTAACGTAGGAGCCTTTGGTATTGAGGGCTTTACCCCAGTGCTCAATGTTCCTGAAGTTGCGATTTTGGGAGTAGGGACCATCACGGTCAAGCCAGTGGAGGATGAGGATGGGGACATTATCTTCACCGATCAAATCTCCCTCTCATTGACCGTTGACCACCAAGCTGTTGATGGTGCAGAAGCTGCACGCTTTCTCCGCACCCTCAGCGACAATATCGCAGCCATCGATCTTTTGTTGGCACTGTAGGAGTAAGCATGGAACGGTATGATCTGATTGTCATAGGCAGCGGACCTGGCGGCTACATCGCTGCCCAACGGGCAGGGACGCTCGGTAAACGCGTATTGCTTGTCGAAGAGAAGGAGCTCGGTGGGGTTTGTACCAACGTTGGTTGTATTCCCACCAAAAGCCTGCTCGCTGGAGCAAAACGCTATAAGAGTGCCATCGATGGCACTGCCTTCGGTCTTGAAGTCGAGAAAGCCCATTTCAACTATGCAACTGCTGCCGCTCATAAAGATGAGACAGTAAAGACACTACGCAGCGGTATCGAGTTTTTAATGAAGAGCAGCAAGGTCGAAGTTGTCTTTGGAAGAGCTGAGGTTCGCGACCCTCATACCGTGGTTGTAGCAGAGGCGGTCTATCAGACCGATCACCTGATCATCGCAACCGGCTCCCGTCCTGCTCTTCCCCCAATCCCTGGCGCCGACGCACCCCATGTGTTGACCAGTGATGAGATTCTTGCACTCACCGAGCGACCCGAATCACTGGTAATCATCGGTGGTGGGGTAATCGGCGTGGAGTTTGCTTCTCTCTTTTCAATGATCGGCACCCGCATCACCGTCATCGAGATGATGGATGAGATCTTGCCGATGGCCGATGCAGAGTTCGCAAAATTGCTCAGGCGCGAGATGAAGGGGGTAGAGTTCCTCCTCGGCTCAACAGTTGAGCGTATTGGCGAGAAGAGTGTGACGTACACCAACAAGAAGGGCGAACGCAAGGAGATTGAGAGTACCATGGTACTGCTCAGCGTCGGCCGCGTGCCCAACGTCGAAGGGTTTGAGGCATTAGGTCTCGATATCGATCGAAGTGGTATCCGGGTCAATGATCGCATGCAAACCAACCTTCCCACCGTGTGGGCAGTCGGAGACGTCAATGGACGCTCGCTCTTAGCTCACAGTGCCTCACGAATGGCAGAGGTGGCCGTTGCAAACATCTTTGGAAAGAAAGAGATGCGGATGCGCTACCACGCAATCCCGACAGTGGTCTACTCAAATCCCGAAGTTGCCGGCTGTGGCCTGACCGAGGATGAAGCGAAACGTCTCTCCATTCCCGTAAAGAGCCAGACAATCCAGATGCGCTCAAGTGGGCGTTTTATCGCAGAGGAAGGAAAGCGTGCTGGCGGCCTGGTGAAGGTCATTGCCCACCAAGAGAGTGGGGCAATCGTGGGCATTCACCTGCTTGGCAGCTACGCCAGTGAAAATATTTGGGGAGCTGCAGCGCTCATTGAGGCTGAGCTTCGCGTCCAGGATGTGAAGGAAATCGTCTTCCCCCACCCGAGTGTAAATGAGCTGATCAAGGAAGCATGCTTCCAGCTCGACCCCAGTTTATAACGATACCGTAAGGAAGGAGCATATCATGTCAAAAGCCATACCATTTGATCCAAAGACCCTCAGAAAGAAGCAGTCCATCAAACTGCCTGAGATTCCGGTCAACCACTATCAGTCCAACTTCAAGGAAGAGGAGAAGCGCTGGGGCAAGGAACGCCTGGTCCGAGCCTACTACGATATGCTTCTCATCCGTAAGTTCGAGACGATGCTCGATACCATCAAGAAAGAGGGAGCCTATAAAGGCATCTCTTTCAACCATCTGGGACCTGCCCACCTTTCCATCGGCCAAGAGAGTGCTGCAGTCGGTCAGGCAATGGCCCTGACAGTCGATGACCAAATCTTTGGCTCCCACCGCAGCCACGGTGAAATCTTCGCCAAGAGCCTCAGCGCCATAGCCCAACTTGATGACCAAGCATTGATGGAGATCATGTCCACCTATATGGGCGGAGATGCCTTGAAGGTGGTAGAGAAGCACTTTGCAGGCAAGGATGCCCGTGACTTGGCAGAGAACTTCGTCCTCTATGGAGCTCTCGCTGAGATCTATGCGAAGAAGAATGGCTTTAATGCAGGCCTTGGTGGCTCGATGCATACTTTCTTCAAACCCTTCGGTTCGATGCCTAACAACGCTATCGTTGGTGGCTCGGCTACCATCGCCGTAGGCGCGGCCCTCTACAAAAAAATCAACCGGAAGCCAGGTATCGTCATTGCCAACATCGGTGACGGCGCTCTTGCTCGTGGACCGGTCTATGAAGCATTGGTACTCTCCTCGATGGATCAATACAAGACGCTGTGGGAGGATAACCCAGGCTACCCGCCGTTCCTCCTCAACTGTTTTGATAACCTCTATGCTATGGGCGGTCAGCCGATTGGAGAGACGATGGGCTATCAGGTAGCGGCACGCATGGGAGCCGGAATCAACGAACATTCGATGCACACCGAACGCGTTGATGGTTTCAACCCCTTGGCTGTTGCCGAGGCTACTGCTCGCAAGAAAGAGCTGTTGCTAGCAGGCAATGGCCCGGCCTTCATGGATACCTTGACCTATCGCTTCAGTGGGCACAGCCCCAGTGATGCGATGACCTACCGCAGCAAGGAAGAGCTTGATGCCTTCCATGCCCAAGATCCTATCTATGCTTATGGCGAATACCTGATCGAGAACAAGATTGCCACTCAAGCCACCCTTGATGAGTTTGATGCAATCCTTGAAGAGAAGATGGTCAAGACCCTCTCGATTACCGTCGATGACACTATCAGCCCAATGGCCGATGGCGCTTTCATCGAGAGTGTGATGTTCTCCAACGGCTCGGTGGAGAAGTTTGATGACACCAAGCCGGCTTTGCTTCAGACCCTTGAGGAGAACCCTCGGGTTCAGCAGATCGCCAAGCGCAATCGCTACGCCTATGATGAGAGTGGCAAGCCATACCCTGCAGCACGTCAGTACCAGTACCGAGATGCTGTCTTTGAAGCGATGATCCACCGATTCACCATCGATCCGACGATGGTTGCCTATGGTGAGGACCATCGTGATTGGGGTGGAGCCTTCGCCGCCTATCGTGGCTTGACCGAACTCCTTCCCCCATCCCGTTTCTTCAACTCGCCGATCACCGAGAGTGCAATCGTCGGTAGCGGTGTTGGATACGCTATGGCCGGAGGTCGAGCAGTCGTTGAGTTGATGTACTGTGACTTCCTCGGATGCGCCGGTGACGAGGTGTTCAATCAAATGCCCAAGTGGCAGTCGATGAGCGCAGGGGTGTTGAAGATGCCATTGGTCCTGCGTGTCTCGGTAGGCAATAAGTATGGAGCCCAGCACTCCCAGGAGTGGACCAGCATGGTCGCCTCAGTTCCAGGCCTGAAGGCAATGTATCCGGCCACCCCTTACGATGTGAAGGGAATGCTCAACTATGCTCTTCGAGGAACTGACCCGGTGGTCTTCTTCGAGAGCCAGAAGCTCTATGGCATCGGTGAGATGTTTGAGAAGGACGGTGTTCCTGAGGGATACTATGAAGTGCCCGAAGGTGAGCCCTCCATCAAGCGTGAGGGTAGTGACGTCACGTTGGTGAGCCTTGGGCCCTCACTCTACACCGCTATCAAGGCAGCCGATATCTTGGCCGAACATGGTCTCTCAGCTGAAGTCATCGACCTCAGGTGGATCAACCCCCTCAAGTACGAGACGCTGGTAGAGAGTATCAAGAAGACCGGTCGCTGTGTGATGGTCACCGATAGCTCCGAGCGTGGTAGCTACCTGCACACCGTTGCCAGCAACCTCAGCCGACTCGCCTTCGATTACCTTGATGGACCGATCGTTGTCGTTGGATCGAGGAACTGGATTACTCCGCCTGCCGAGATGGAAGAGATCTTCTTTGCCCAAGGCGTCGATGTCGTGGATGCGATTCATCAGCAGATTCTGCCGATTGACGGATATGTACCGCAGAACAACTACACCGACGGCGAGTTCGCCAGAACCAGTGGCAAGGGGGTCTAAATGAAGTCTGTCGCACTCTTGGAACAAGCGATAAACGACCCATCTAAAGAGAGGCGGCTGCGTGCAGCCGCCTCTTTCGGGGATCGTATCCGAGCAGGTGAGATTACACGGACGGTTACTCAAGAGGTGAACAACCATGTACATACTACCTACTCGTTCAGTCCTTACGAGCCTGCAGCGGCTGCATGGGCAGCCTTGAAGGCGGGACTGGGAATTGTTGGGAGCGTCGACCATGACTCGATCGGAGCAGCGCGCGAGATGATGGAAAGTGGCATCCTTTTGGGGATTGCCACCACCGTGGGCTTTGAAGTGCGAGTAAGCTTCCTCGACACTCCTTTGGCCTCAAGGAAGATCAACAACCCAGACAGTGAAGGAATCGTCTATATGTGCATCCATGGGGTTCCCTCCCAGCACATTGATGAGGTTGCTTCGTTTCTTAGGCCGATAGTCGAAGTGCGTAACCGACGTAACAAGGCTCAAGTTGAAGCGCTGATGGACCTGGTTGGCCAGTATGGCTTTGACTTGGACTTTGAGCGTGATGTGTTGCCTCTCTCTCGATACGCAGATGGAGGCTCGGTAACTGAGCGTCATATTCTCTCAGCGATGGCAAGTCAGACAATCGATCGATACGGCAAGGGAGCGGCAGTGGTTGCCTTCCTTCGCGACAGTTTGAAGATCGATATCAGCGCCAAGGTTGAGGAGCTCTTACTCGATGAGAGCAACCCCCACTACCTGTACGATCTATTGGGAGTCTATAAGGCCAATTTCCTTGACCGTTTCTTCATCCAACCGACGACCGAAGAGTGCATTGATGTGCGCAAGGTGGTCGACTTCGCCAATAGCATTGGCGCTATTGCTGCCTATGCCTACCTTGGCGATGTTGCTGAAAGCCCGACTGGGGATAAGAAAGCCGAGCACTTTGAGGACTCTTTCTTAGAGGAGCTTATGGACCTGTTGGTCGATATTGGCTTTAAGGCGGTCACCTATATGCCTCCGCGTAACACGAAAGAGCAGATGGCACGCCTACAAGCCCTTGCACAGGAGCGTGGGTTGATGGAGATCAGCGGGGTGGATATCAATAGCAGCCGCCAATCGATGAACTGCCCAGAGCTGCTTGAGCCAGAGGCAAAACATCTGGTAGACGCCGCTTGGGCACTGGTTGCACATGAGAAACTCAGCTCAATTGATTTACAGTACGGACTCTTCAGTCCACAGAATCCCTTGGCAGAAAAGAGTCTGGCGGAGCGGATTGCCATCTATGCACAGGCAGGTCGCTCTATGGATCCTACCGATCCTAAGACGATTGAAGTGAGGCTAAAGGAGTTACTATGAGTGTCTTTACGAGAGATATCACCAAAGAAATACCCTTGCTCCTACGAGGTCTGACCTTCGATGGTCAGAAAGGCTTGATCGTTCACCGCACTGAGGGCAAGCAAGTGAGCTTGAATCTCGGTTCGGTTAAAGAAGGGGATTCAATTGATGAGAAGGTTGTTGAGTGGAAGGCTGCCCTCGATGCGCACACAAAGCGCCATCGACTCTGGCCTGCTGTCATTGGCTTTGACGATCCAGCAATCCAGTTTGGCCTCGGTACCAACTACGACGAGGCGTGTCGTGGCGAGGGGGTGAGCATGGTCGTCGGCCTCGAGCCCTCCTTCAGTCGCGCCGATGTGGTGCGTGACAAGGTTGTGGTGGTCACCGGCGGAGCCCAGGGCTTTGGAGAGGGTATGGTCCACTCTCTGGTGGAGAATGGGGCCTTTGTGTGGGTCGCTGATATGAACGAGGAGGGAGCCAAGACGCTCGCCGATGAACTGAACTGGGAGGCGGTCATCACCGTGGCCAAGGCGGTCCAAGTGAATGTGACCGATGAAGCCTCCGTTGCAGCAATGATGGATCAGATTATCGCAGAGACCGGTGGCATAGATCTCTTTATCTCCAACGCAGGGGTATTGCGATCGGGCTCGGTGAAGAGCATGACGCTCAAAGACTTTCAGTTCGTCACCGATGTCGACTATACCGGCTTTTTCATCTGCACCAAGTTTGCTGCCCAAGCGATGGCTGTGCAGAATAAACCCTCGGGTTCTTATTGGACAGATATCATCACCATCTCAAGCAAGAGTGGGTTGGAGGGATCGAATAAGAACGGCGCGTATGCCGGAGCGAAGTTTGGGACGATTGGATTGACCCAAAGCTTTGCCTTGGAGCTGGTCGAGGACAATATAAAAGTGAATGCTGTCTGCCCTGGCAACTTCCTAGATGGACCAC
>JBAZCM010000056.1:0-11638 GCA_041654935.1 Sphaerochaeta sp.
AACTTGTCACTCGTCCTTCATTGTATTAGGCTCAAATCATGACGATGATCAGTGTTGAGGGCGTATCGAAGACCCTCCTGGAGACCGCCCTCTTTGAGAATGTCACCTTTACGTTGGAAGCAGGTGCCAAAGCGGGGATGGTCGGTCCCAACGGGGCTGGAAAATCAACCTTGCTTGCAATCCTTGCCCGTCAAAAAGAAGCAGATGAAGGTACGCTCACCTATAAGCGCGACATTGATATCGTCACTTTGGAGCAGAAGACAGCCTATAAACCGAATCAAAACGTACAATCATTCCTCTTTGATGGGGAGGGTAAGCGGATTGCCGCCTACAATGCCTACCACACACTGCTCAACGTGCCGCATACCCAGGCAGAGCTCACCGCGGCATTGCAAACAATGGAGGCGTATGAAGGATGGACGCTTCTCGATCAGTATACCTCCTTATTGGGTGAGCTTGGTCTACAAGACATCCTCGAAACTCCCATGGAGCGTCTCAGTGGGGGGATGCAGAAGAAGGTCGCCCTTGCCCGGCTCTTTTGCTCAGCAGCTGATCTGATGCTCCTTGATGAGCCGACCAACCACCTCGACATTCCGACCATCGAGTGGCTAGAGACAAAACTTAAAGCCAATGGGGCAACAGTGATTGCAGTTACCCACGACCGAGCCTTCTTGGATGCCCTCTGTCATACCATCCTGGAACTTGATGGAACCACGCTCTATGTCCACCCCGCGCCATTTGCAACCTTCCTCCAACGCCGGGATGAGCGGCTACGTAATGAAGCCAAACACCAGGAACGGATCAAGACAATCTTGAAGCGGGAGTTGGCCTGGCTTAAGCGCGGTCCGAAAGCGCGTACTTCCAAGGATAGTGGTCGCATCGATCGGATCAATGAGTTGTTGGTTGAACAGGAGGTGCGACCCACGGCAACTGTTGACTCTCTGATTCCACTCACCAGGCGACTTGGCAAAAAAATTCTTGAAGCCCAAGGCCTGGGAAAACGATTTGGCGAGCAGCAGGTGATCAAGAACTTCTCCTTTACCTTTGACCGAGGCTGTAAGATTGGCGTCATCGGGCCGAATGGCAGTGGTAAGACAACGCTCTTGGATCTACTCAGTCAGAGCATACCGGCCGATGAAGGCTCTTTGGATATTGGGGTCAACACCCATTTCGGGTACCTCAGACAAACCGATAGTCCCTTCGCCGAAGAGGATACGATCCTCGATGCCATTGAAGATATTGCAGAGTTCATCCCCATCTCAGCAGGGGAGGTGGTCAGTGCTGCCAAGTTCCTTGATCTCTACGGCTTTCCCCCCGCAATGCATCGTAAAAGCATTGCCACTCTCTCCGGCGGAGAGAGAAGACGTCTAAGTCTGGTCCGAACCCTCATGCAACAGCCAAATTTTCTGCTGCTCGATGAGCCGACCAACGATCTGGATCTTGCGATGATGGAGAATCTGGAAGAGTATCTGAGCAGCTATGGAGGCTGTCTTTTAGTCAGTAGCCATGACCGTGCTTTCTTAGATCTGGTCTGTGATGAGCTCTTTGTCCTCGATGGTAGCTCTACTGTCAGCTACCACACCATCGGCTACTCAGCCTATCAGGAACTAGCTCAGACCTCCTCTAAACAAGAGTCCGAGCGCCCTGTAGCCCGAGCACCACAACGCCAGGAGCGGCGGCGATTGTCAAACTATGAGGAGAAAGAACTGTTACGCCTTGAAGAGGAGCTTGGGCAACTAGGTGCCGACATTGTACGATTGGAAGAGAGTTTTGCCACAACACATCCAACTGAAGATGGTACAATCGAGGAGAGGACACAGGCATACCATGAAAAACGCAAACAGCTCAAAGCTTGTGAAGCCGCCTGGCTGGTTCTGGCCGAACGCGCATAATCTCCTACTTATCCTCCTACTAACTCTCCCTCTCAGTGGGTTGGTTGCACAGCTGAGCACTCTGGAGATTGGAACTGGTAACGATTGGGTTACCTTTGGACTGGGCAACAACCAAGATGACGGACACTCCTTTTCTGTCTACCTCAACGGTGAGACCACAAAAGGCTTTGGATTCTCCCTTATCCTGGACGGAGTCACTGACCAACAGTTCTCCCATGAGCGCTATGGCGCCCTTGCCCTCTCCCTCTCCCAGCGCTTGAGTCTTCGACTTGCCCCTGCAGTCACCCTCAGTCTAGAGCCAGCAATCGGTGTAGCTGCGGCCGGAAATTTGGGCCTCGAATGGATACAGAACACCCTCCACGGTCTTTTAGGGAGGGCGCCGGTAAATTTACCCGAAGCAGACCAACAGCTGAGAGTACATCCATCGCTCTCTCTCAAGGGCGATGGTGCACTCTTCTTAGGAAGAAGTTCAGTCCACCTTCTCGTCTCGGCGTCATACACCCATGCGTTGGAGGGCTCTCTCAATGGGGCAATTTCACTAGAGATGATGGATACCCTGCACCTCGGTGGCGGGGTCAGTCGCCTCTATCCAGCAAGTGACTACCCCAGCCAACAACTTCGAGTACAGCAGTACAGTGGTCCCTATCTCTTCTCAATCTACGATGGATCGTTGATCAAAACTCGATGGATGACCTTCCCTACCACCGGCTTCTCCTACGGAACCTTTGGCTTTGATCCGCTCGCTTTCACCCGTGAAAAACGCTTCACCCATGCCGATTGGGCGGTGGCAGGAGGAATTTCTTATGACCCGGCTGGCTACCAAACGCGCCTAGCCTCATTGCGATATCGTAATGCGGTCCTTGCCATCCGCTACTCCAACGGCCCCTTGGCCCAAGGATCGGGTCAAAGACGCAACATCGGCTCTTGGAGTCTTGGCTATTTCACCCCTATCGGTCCAACAACACTACTCTTTCGCCCGACCATTGAACTCTACGGAGGCTTCAAACGTTTCAACCTCGTACAGGGGTTTGCCACATCCCTCATTGATAAGCTTAGGCCGGTGATCGGGGTCGAAGTCGGGTTGGGCTTAGGTCCTGAAGATGGCTGGATAATCGAAAATCAAGCCTACCACTTCCGCCTAGCAATCGGGGCTCAGCACACCCTCTTCACCTCCTCTCTGGCCGCCCCATATGAGAAGTGGGAGAAGATCGCACAGCCGTGGTCCTTCCTCTTTGGCTTGGTCTTGGAAATTCGTCACGACTTTGGATAATTAGGATAATTAAGAAGAATTTATCTATGCTAATCATACTATTTCTTGTACAATAAGTGATATTTCTTCTATTAAGAGGTGCATGATGGCAGATAGGTGCACGAGACCAAGAAACAATTTTCTCACAATACTCCTTCTTGTCCTCTGTGTATGTGCTCTCTCTATGAGTGTGCTCTCCGCCTCGGCGTTTGAACAGCTACGCCTAGCTACCGGCAATGATGCAATCTCTTTGGGACTGGGAAATAACCAAGATGATGGACGCTCCTTCTCAGCCCTCCTCTCTACCCGCCTAGCGATGGGTTTTGATATTACCTTCGAAATAACCAGCTTCACTGATCAGAGAAACTCTGCAATGCGTCACGACACGATGGACCTGAGTGTCACCTACCCCTTCTCTTTTCTGCTTGGAGGGCCTTGGAGCCTGGCTGGGCGTGGAGGCCCTAGCTTGACTGTCGCCGGCCCGTTCGGCCTGGAGTGGGCACAGAACTTCTTGCATAGCTTCAAGAACAAACAACCAGTCCTCCTTCCTATCGATAGCCGCAACCCTACAGCACACATAGGTTTTGATGCAGATGCTGCACTGCAATATACCCAAAGAACCCACCAAGGATCACTGTCAGCAGCAGTAACCCATCGCCATGCCTGGGAGACGATAGGTCAGGCAGCTGTGCAATACCGATGGGCAGATACCCTCTCATTGGCTCTGGGCTATCAACATACCAAGGGATGGAGTGGCTTTCCCTCCCAATACATGCAGGAGGAGCGGTACAACGGTTTCTTTATACAGACCCATTATGATGGACCACTCTTACAGACCAATTATCTCTTCTTTCCTCATTCAGGCTTCGGATATGGCTATATAGGCTTTGATCTCTTGAGCTTTGCAGCAGAGCCGACCTATCAAAAGAGTGATCTTACTACTTCCCATGGACTCTACTATGAGATGGATGGCACACCACTACGACTGACTTCGGTTGGCAAAAATGGATTTTCTATCGATGTGCTGTATATCAGTGGGCCGGTCAAACCCATCTATCGCTACAATATCTCGGTGTGGCAACTCGCCTATCAGTGGAAGTTTTGTAATTGGACTACCCTCTTCTGCCCAGCAATCAAAGCCTCAGCTGGCTTGAAGCGAATCAACCTTGTGCAAAATTTTGATGAGCCGATTTTTGAGGTAACCAAACCACTACTCGGCCTTGAAGCGAGTATCAAGATAGGAAGTGCTCCGATGATGGTGGTGGCGAATACCGCCTATTGGATGCGTATAGCAGCCTCTCTTCACTACCTCATCGATGCACCAAAAGATGCTACAGTCTCACCTATTGGCGTTCACACCAAACCGTGGACCTTCATACTCGGCCTCATTTTGCAAATTGACCATGATCTGAGTGCAGTGTAATAACCTCAAAGAAACTCTGGCTATCCAATCCTATAGTGTATTGCCAGCGATTTGCCTCCACCAGGTAGGCGACTTGGACAAAAGGTTTGAACGGCACTGACGAACTGCCAAGGCGAGTTTCAAGGGTGAGGGTGGCAGCCACCGCCCAGTCAGGATCAAAGGCAAGCTCCCCTTGTTGCAAAGAGAAGGCTTGCATTGCCTGCAGTTCAATACCCATATGGGTTAATCCACCAAAAGGAATAGGAAGATCCAAAAGCGGTAATGGCACACGCAACGCGGCCTTTGCCCGTCCCTTCAACTTGGTTGAAGCGGTAGTGGCAGTAAAAGAGTAGTATGGTAGGTTTGTTGAAACATCCAAGCCATCCGAGCCGACTAAGTCCACACCTAACGAGAGCATGATCGAACTTTTAGGGATACGGATTTGACCTCCTCCAGAGAATCCAAACATCGTTTCAAAGAGGTCGTGCTGAAGAGAAGCAGATGCAAAGAGTGTTGGCGCTCCGTAGAAATCCATCTTACGAGTCTGGCTTGAACTGACCCGATACCCCGCCCCTACCATCCCTAGTGCGTACTTATAGGTTGGTCCAATCCACAATGCTGATGCTCCTACTTCAAAACGCAGAGCGCTGGCAGTGCGTGGATTGGTATAGAGGTGGATGGGCATTGCAATCGCAGCAGTGGCAATCGATTCACTCACTCCCGCCTTATTGTGCTGCACCGACAGTCCAAGACCGAACGGGCCTACCAGCATCTGGTATAAGAGATCGGCTACCGGGGAAGCATCGTCGATGGACCAGCCCACGGCTCCAATTAGTGTTTGACTGCCAAGGATACTGGAGAGGTGAAACCAAAGTGCAGGTTGTACTTTGTTGGCACTGACAAAGGGGTATGGGAGCGCGAGATTGAAACGGAGATGGTCATGGTATGGACGGACGATGTAAGGAGGAATGGATGGGAGAACAAGGGCTGGCAGAGGATCGAGCAGCTGCACTGGCCGAGCAGTCAAAGAGGAGCGAGAAATCTTCTTTACCGCGTCACCATAGGAGGTATAGGTCTGCCAATATAGCTCATCATCTACAAATGTAGCTGAGTGGACACCCATTGCATCGCCCAAAAGTTCAACAACACCCCCTCCCTCCTCATCAACATGCCAGAGGGTGAACTCAGCGATGACGTATACGTGTCCTTCATTATCAAAGAAGGGTGAGCGAAGATCGGTAGCAGTCGGGCCAAGCAAAACCCGGGTCTGCTTTCCATCGTTGTAGAGCAGTGAGCTATTACCTTCACTGAGGGCGATGTAAAGCAGCTTCGATCCATCTGCATTCAGCGTCGCATCCAGGTAGCTTACCCCCACTTCATAGGCGAGGTCAGTAACCGTACCATCCTCGAGATCGATAGATACCAACGCGTAATCGTCACCTCTGATCTGAGAAGCTACGGCCCTCTCTCCGTTCCCACTGATGGCAGGATCTACAAGGTGTGCTCTCTGAGTCAGGCGATGGTAGGTACGTCCAATAAGATCGAGGAGGTAGAGGTCGCTGTAAGAGCGGTCTTGGATGTCAGCCCACAGGTGAGCAAAAAGAGCTTTGTCCCCTCCAATCGAAAGTGCCTTTGGTCCAGAGAGGGAGAGAGGAAGGATGACCTCCTCTTTGTCATCGAGATATCGATACAGCGCCCCTCCCTTAGTTGGGGAGCTGCCGTATCCCAGGAGGCCGATATTACTTTGACCTACGATATATCGGCTACCCTCTGCCAGCGGATGAATAAAGGTGCCTTGGACGCCTCTTGAGGATTGCTCTTGAGCTGAGAGAGCAAGACTAAAAAGCTCTTTTGCCGAGTGTCCAGTTACCTTTTTAATCGCCGGTGAGATTCCAAAGAAGGGAAATGCTGCGAATTTATGATTCACCGCATCAAAGCTCTCTCTCCCCCACCCCTTGATCAGGTAGTCGATCATCAGATAGCCGGTAGCATATACCCGTGAAGAGGGAGCGAATGCACTGGGGTATGCACCTTGGCCAAGGCTCCACATCCGCCCCTCTGCAAGGGGAGCTTGCCAATTCTGAGCGAAGGCCGGTGAATCTCCTCGCCCTCCATACTCCAAAAAGGAGGTTTCGGTCCACGTAGCCACCCCTTCAACCCACCAGCCGGGCATGAAGGCAGTGATCAGGGCAGGTCCTTCGGGTCCGAAAAGGCTGAGGGGTTTAGCAAGGCCAACCCTACTGGTCAAATGAAGGTAATGGGTGAGCTCATGAGTATACACACTGCGTAGCCAATCCTGGCTGCGGCTACTGAGAAATCGGTCAGCCGGAGAAGTGAGGTAGAGAGTGATCGAGGAGGGAAAGCTGCGATAATATCCATTGGGAAGAGCTCGATCTCCAACGAGGACTACCGGTACACGTTTTGTCGAGCGATTGAAAAGAAAAGCTGAGAGCTCTTCAAAGGTGTCATCGGCAAAGCTCGCCAGGTGCGCCGCATACGCCTCATCCTCCGCCTCAAAGATAATCTTGGTATGCTGGGTCTCAAGGGCCATCATCGAGCCGAAGAGCGGCATCGAAAGGGATATGAGAAGTATGAAAGCGGCTATGAAGCGGTTCATCACGTAATGGTAGTACGCAGAGCCTGCTAAGTAAACATCCGACCGCAAGACCGGATGATGATTGTCATGCGATTGGGAAGATCCACCCTTCAGGTGCCTTTACAGTGCCCATCTGGATCCCGGTGAGGGTATCATAAAGTAGGCGGGTGACAGGGCCCATCTCCTCCATGCCACTGGGCAGGTAGATCTCACTCTGCTCGGTGGTAATCGATCCAATGGGAGAGATGACCGCAGCTGTCCCACACAATCCTCCCTCAGCAAATGAGGGGAGCTCTGCGAGCGGTACTGGCCGCTCCTCGGTCTTCATACCAAGGATTTCACTAGCCACATGCATCAACGAGCGCCGGGTTATTGATGGGAGGATTGAAGGACTCTTGGGGGTCACTACCGTTCCATCTTTCTTGACAAAGATGAAGTTTGCCCCACCGGTCTCTTCAACGTAGGTATTGGTTGCAGCATCGAGAAAAATGTTCTCAGAGAACCCATTCTTCTTTGCTTGATGACCGGCGAAGAGGCTCATTGCATAGTTCAGGCCAGCCTTGATGTGTCCAGTTCCTCTTGGAGCTGCGCGGTCGTAGGAGGAGACTTGTAGGCGCAGTGGTTTTATTCCACCCTTGAAGTAAGGGCCTACCGGAGTGCAGAACATGCGGAAGGTGTACTCGGGAGCTGGAGCAACTCCGATGACCGGGCCACTGCCAAAGAGAAATGGGCGGATATACAGCGTCGCCCCACTGCCATAAGGAGGTACGTATGCCAAGTTGGCTTTGACTAGCTGTTGGAGGGCATCGAGAAATCGATCTTTGGGAAACGAAGGCATAAGCAGGCGTTCGGCGGTCTCAATCATCCGATCGGCATTCAAGTCAGGTCGGAATGCTACCACCTCACCGCTGGCAGTTGTATAGACCTTCAAACCCTCAAAGCATGTCTGGGCATATTGCAAAACGCCAGCACACTCACTGATGGTGACATTCGGATCGTCTACCAGTCGTCCCTCATCCCACGCTCCATCACTATATACGGACATATATCGACTATCCGTCGGTATATAGGTGAAGTTCAAATTTGCCCAATCGATACTCTTTTTCATGCACAGCACCTCAACAGCATATTGGGTGCCATTGTATCGATTCGTATGCATAAAGTCTATAATTATACGAAATTTACTGTATATTCCTCTTTTGTCGTAGACAAATGGCCGTTTCATAAAAGATTACCGACCAGCTGCGTACAGCCAGTCGGTAACTATCAGATGTGAATGATGTGCTTAGAGCAGTTTCTGGATTGCCTCTTCAACCTTGGAGAGATCTTGGCTTGGCTCGAACCGAGCGACCACATTTCCTTTGCGATCGACCAAGAACTTGGTGAAATTCCACTTGATGTTGTTATTCTCAGTGTAATCGGGATCACGCTTGGCCATCAGGCCTTCAAGAACAGGAGTGAGTTTGTGCTGCTTCTCAAAGCCGGTAAAACCCTGTTTACTCTTCAGGTAGGTGTACAATCCCAACTCTCCATCACCGTTTACCTCAATTTTGCCAAAGCGGGGGAAGGTGGTACCGTACTTAAGAGTACAGATACGATCGATCTCTTCGATGGACTCGGGGGCCTGTCCCTCGAATTGGTTACAGGGGAAGTCGAGGAGTTCAAAGCCCTTTGCCTGGTACTTCTCGTAAATTTTTTCAAGGTCAGTCAACTCTGGGGTAAAGCCACATTGGGTTGCGGTATTGACGATCAAAAGGACTTTGTCGCGATAATCGGCGAGAGTCGTCTCTTTTCCATCTTTGGTTGGTACTTTGTAATCATAAATAGACATGGTGTCCTCCTGTTTGATTGCTATCAATTATATTTGATACAATCTTTATATTCACAATATACGCTCCATCCCCATCTGTCAAGTGACCCTTAGCCACCAATTCAGTAATTCTCTCAGAGCTTCCATAAGACCACACTCTCGTACATTTTCTGGTTGTGACCGCATTGACAGTGGTATATCGTATGCATATGGGCACAAATACATTTGCAAGTTTACCTATTCTCCTTCTCTTCTTCTTAGGCTACTGGATGCGTCGGACCTCTTTTCTCAGTGAACGAACGATTGTCGAGCTGAAGAACCTCATCCTCACCGTGGGGCTTCCTGCCCTCCTCTTTGAGAGCTTTTTGACTCTGGATGTGCGTGCTAAGGATACGGTGGTCGTGCTGCTCATCTACCTGCTCTGTCTTCTATTGCTGGGCATCGGCCATCTTTTGGCTCGGGTCTTCAGGATCAAGAGTCCATACTTTTCCCTCATGATGACCGGCTTTGAGGTAGGCATGTTTGGTCTGGCTGTCTTCTCAGCAACCTATGGAGCCGCTGGTCTCAGCGCCATTGCCTTTATCGGATTGGGACAAACCTTCTTTGTCTTTACGATCCAAAGCTCAGCCCTTACCGCCATGAAGAGTGGCAGTCGCCCCAGCGCGAGCGTCATGTTCGGTGAATTCATTCGTAGCCCAGTGACCTTAGGGATGGTGGGAGGCATCGTCGCAGGAGCGATTACACTCCCCTCATCAATGGCACCTTACGTCGCACCGCTTGGTTCATTCATCCACTTCCTCGGTTCGATGACCGTACCTCTGATCACCATCGCCATTGGTTGGGGGGTGCAAATCGAGCGACGGACTTTAGGCCTTTCGCTCTTCACCATCGCTATACGTAAGATTATCCTCGTCACATTGGCCCTGCTCTTCAACTACTGGATCCTTGACCGCTGGCTTGGCATGCCGCAGATCTTCCGCCAGGCCATGCTCGTTATGGCTCTGACTCCACCACCCTTTGTCATCTCAGCCTTCATGAAGGCCGATGATGAGACAGAGAATGCATACGTACATACCACCCTGTCGGTGGACACGGTGGTATCAATTGTGTTGGTGATGGTTGTTGCCTATCTCGCTTGATCAGCGATCAGTCCAACTCTCCTGAGGAACTGCACTCGCTCCGTCCCAGACAATCTGACGATAATGCACGGGGTCGGTATCTCCTTCGGTGGAGATAAAGAGTACATGGCTCTCTTCATTGAGCTGTAGCGCCTCTTTGAGTTCTTTCAGATCTTCACTTTGCATAATGGAGATCACCGTAGCCAAGGTAGCAGATCCACTCTCCCCGCTGATCGTTGCAGGGTCTCCAGCCAACGGAGAGGCGTAGATACGCATGCCCTTTGCAGCGAGGTAATCGGGTACGACCAAGAAGGCATCAGCGAGTTCACGCAAGAGGTCCCAGGCAAGTGGGCTTGGATCGCCGCAGGCAAGACCTGCCATGATAGTATCCAGCGCTCCGGTGACCGTTCTGGGCTTGCCGTCGTCGGCGAGGGCACTCTCATAGAGGCAAGCGGCTTTATCAGGCTCAACGACGATGCATTTCGGTGCATCTTGGCCAAAGAGGGAGTGGTAGAAGCCAATGATTGAGGCAGCGAGCGCCCCTACTCCGGCTTGAATGAAGAGGTGGGTCGGTTTGGCGATCTTAAGAGCTGCGAATTGCTCCTGCGCTTCGGCAAAGATTGTTGTATAGCCTTGCATGATCCAAGTCGGGATTTCGGTATACCCGTCCCAACTCGTGTCACTGACCACCGTCCATCCATTCTTCTCTGCATCCAAGGCAACTTGGCGAACTGCATCGTCGTAGTTACCCTCGACAACCACCACCGTGGCACCATTGGACTCAATGGTCTCGATCCGGCGTTTACTCGTCTCAGCATGAACGTAGATTACACTCTTAAATCCTAGTTGGGTGGAGGCCCAAGCAATGCCATTGCCATGGTTGCCATCAGTGGCGCTGGCAAAGGTGATATCACCTACCTTCTTTCGTACCTCTTCACTTCCTAGATAGGAGAAGGGGGTGTCTTCACCAAGAATACCTAGTTGCTTTTGTAGGTACCGGTAGAGGGCAAAAGAACCACCGAGGACCTTGAAGCTGTTGAGGGTAAGGCGTTTGGACTCATCCTTGGTATAGAGTCCACCCACACCAAAGAGAGCAGCAAGATTGGAGAGATTCTGCAGAGGAGTTAGTTGATAACCTGGAATCTGGCGGTGGAAACGACGCACATTTTCAATGGTCTGGATCGAAAACAGCTCTTTTGCCAGGGCGACGTCCTTCTCTCTCGCTTCTCGGACGATATACGAAATTTCCTTTTGCTTGCCTACCATATTGGCCTCCCAAAATATTCTTTTCGCGGCACTTTCATCACTTTTTTTTGACTTCTGCCGCAATTGAGAAATCTATAATTTACGGTATGATGAATTCGCTTCATAATACCATGAAGCGGCTAGCCACACAACTTAAATACGAGATTAACGATGGTAGGCGGGATTGGTGATGGTAAACGGTGGCGGGTTATCACTGGCAATAACCTGCTTATCCTCAGTAAAGAGAATTGCCTCTACCCCTCCGATCTCCTTGAGCAGGGGCAAACCCTTCTCTGGCCCCAATGCATACAGGGCGGTTGACAGGG
>JBAZCM010000057.1:0-11457 GCA_041654935.1 Sphaerochaeta sp.
GAGTAGGCTACCGCATGGCTCTTGTTAAAACCGTAGCCGGCAAAGGGCTCGAGCATCTCGAAGATCTCGATGGCGTGCGCTTCGCTACGCCCCAGAGCCTTAGCTCCAGCGATGAACTTCACCTTCTCCTTCTCCAGGGCGGCGACCTTCTTCTTACCCATGATCCGCCGCAGGATATCGGCGCTTCCCAGCGAGTAGCCTGCGATAATCTGGGCAACCTTCATTACCTGCTCTTGGTAGACGATGACCCCATAGGTGGTAGCCAACTCCTCCTCCAGCTCAGGGTCTGCATAGGTGATCGGCTGGCGGCCGAGCTTGCTGTTGATGAACTGAGGGATATTGGCCATCGGGCCCGGGCGATAGAGGGCGTTGAGGGCGACCAGGTCCTCGATTGAAGAGGGCTTGGACTCCTTGAGGATCGACTGCATGCCCGAACTTTCAAACTGGAAGATTGCGCTACTCTCACCGCGCCCAAGCATGGCGAAGGTAGGCCCGTCACTCTCGCTGATCGTCTCAATGTCGAAGGTGGGGTCGTGCTTACGGATCAAGGCTTGGGTATGCTTGATGACCGTCAAAGTCTTCAAGCCCAAGAAGTCCATCTTTACCAATCCGCACTCTTCCAGATACTCCATGGTGTATTGGGTGGAGATCGCCCCGGTCTTGGCATCACGGTACAGCGGCACGTAGTTGATCAAATCCTCTTTTCCGATGACCACGCCCGCAGCGTGAGTGGAGATATGGCGGTTCAGTCCCTCCAGGCGACGAGCAGCATCAAAGAGTTCGGCGTAAATGCCTCCCTTTTGCTCAAGCTCGTTGAGGTCACTGGATTGGTTGAATGCCTTCTCCAAGGTCATATTCAAATCATCGCCAATGAGCTTACAGATGTTGTTGGACTCATCGAAGGGGATGTCCAGAACCCGTGCCACGTCTTTTACCACCGCCTTGGCCTTCAGGGTCCCGAAGGTAGCGATCTGGGCAACGCGGGCCGATCCATACTTGGCGGTGACGTAGTTGATTACATCCTGTCTGCCCTCAAAGCAGAAGTCGATATCAAAGTCAGGCATGCTCACCCGTTCGGGATTGAGGAAACGCTCAAAGAGAAGGTTGTACTTAATCGGGTCGACACCGGTGATTCCGGTGGAATAGGCGACCAGCGACCCTGCCCCAGAACCACGGCCAGGACCTACGGGAATCTGGTGCTCCTTAGCCCAGTGGATGTAGTCCATGACAATGAGGAAGTACCCCTCAAATTGCATATCAATGATGACATCCAGCTCGTAGTTCAGCCGCTGCACAAGCTCCTCGGTTACCGTCTCATAGCGCTCGGCCAATCCTTCGTTGGCCTGGTGACGCAGGTACTCGGCAGGACTCGTAAAACCTGGAGGGACTGTAAAGTCTGGCAAAAGGGGACCGGGGAAGTGGATCTCTAGGTTACAGCGCTCGGCAATCGCCGCAGTGTTGGCCAACGCCTGGGGACACCACGAGAAGAGGGAGGTCATCTCCTCTTCACTTTTCATATAAAACTGGTCATTGGGAAAGCGCATCCGGTCAGGGTCGTTCTTTTTACTGTTGGTCCCGACGCAGAGCATAAGATCATGGGCATTGGCATCGCTTTGATCGATGTAGTGGATGTCGTTGGTACAGACAAGGGGGATACCAGTCTCATCACTGAGTCTTTTTAGCAGGGGGTTGGTTCGTTTCTGCTCTTCAAGACCGTGGTCCTGCATCTCAAGGTAGTAGCGCCCATCATCGAAGACCGAAGCGAACCATAGCGCTCGCTCTTTTGCCTCGTCGTACTGACCGTTGAGCAAGTGTTGCAAAATCTCGCCACCAAGGCACGCAGAGAGGCAGATGAGTCCTTCGTTATACTGCTGAAGCAGCGCATCATCGATGCGGGGCTTGAAGTAAAAGCCGTCGGTATACGCGAAGCTGTTGAGCTTCATCAGGTTATGATACCCGGTCTCATTCATCGCAAGGAGAATGAGGTGATACTGGTGGGTTCGCTTGCCTCCGGTAACCGGACGTTCGGTATGATCGGTGGGGTTACAGTACATTTCACAGCCGATGATCGGCTTGATGCCTGCATCGCGGGCAGCTTTGTAGAAGCGCACGGCCCCAAACATGTTGCCGTGGTCGGTGATGGCCACCGAGCTCATCCCCAGGCTCTTGGCCCGCTCCATGTATTTGGCGATGGGGGCAGCGCCATCGAGAAGGGAGAAGTCGGTATGGTTGTGGAGGTGGACAAACCCACGCTCGCCTACATGATCGTGCATAGAACCTCGGTCAGCAGCACCACTAGGAGAGTGACTGGCTGTTGAGGTCATGGAGGAAGGACTCAAAGATCCTCCTGACTCGTTCGAGCTGTAGGTCACTGATAGCATGGTGCATCTTGGTCAACTCTGCTACCAGCTCATAGCTGAGCGTGTTGACCCTCTCAGGGTGAATCGGCAGTGCGACACCTGAGAGCTTTGACTCCAGGTCCCTGCTGATATGAAATGCCTTGCGGGGGAAGGCAACACTGAACTGGGCCTTTGAAAGCCCATTCTGCTCCCGCTTGGCGTGGAAGGCCACTATACCACACTCCAGAGGATTGCGAACAGCATCCCCAAAGAGGAGAAATCTCTGAAAATCCCCGAACTCCAAGCCGATTCGGATCCGCGTCAATAAGAAGGGTTGGTCTGCGATGGTCAACACCCCTTCCTTGTCGTAGAGCTTAGAGATTGCCACCCAATGGGTGGTAACTTTGTTGCCGTCAAAGCGCTTTATCTCTGCAGTGGCAGGAAGGATTGCAAGGGCGGTAGCTAAGGAGAGGCGCTCACCCTCGATGCACAACGATCCTCCGACGGTGATCTGCCGTCGTACAATCTGGGTGCCCATCGTACGGAGGGTCTGCTGCAAGAGTGATGGCAAGAGCAAGCGCCCTGCAGAGAGCAGTTGGCCGGCAGTCACCATTGCCCCGATCTCCACGTACCGATCATTGCGGGTGATACGCTTCAGCTCCTCCATTGCTGCGAGGTCTATGATCCCGTCATTGGCCTCGGAAGGATAGTATTGGGGTCTGCTCATCAGGTACGTTCCCCCGGCCCAGATGACAGCGTGGGGGTGGCGAGCGATGATGGTAGCAAACTCATTAACTGACCGCGGGGTGTAGACAAGCGGCGATCTAACTCCTTCTAACACGACGCCTCCTGTTTCGATAGGTCAGGGCTATCTCAACGATCTGAACCAATTCGGCCAGATCGATACACTGACAGGTATTTAGACTCAACTCCTGGATAATGTGTTGGTGTACCGACTCTTCATCGCGACCGCGCACCTTGTTCTCGCTGCTCAAGTCCTGGAGGATCGATTCGATGATGAGGGTGCGGGCATTGTAGCAGGAGCGACAGGGGGTGTTTCCACTGGCCTTGTAGGCTCGCTCAATATCTCGATACTGACGGCTGCGCTGGTAGCTTTCAAAGGTTCGGATCTTCATGCCACGGATACGGAAGGCCGGTACCATACAGCTGAGGATCGCTTCATCGTTGAGCAGGACGACACAGTTGCCGCAAGCCCTGCCGCCGCAGTGGCTAGTCAAACTCTTGTTCTCAAGGTCCTCCATGAGGATCAAGGAGAGGGGCTTGTTAGAGTTCACCGAGAGTGAGAGGGCTTTGCCGTCGATGATACAGTCTATCTTCATGATTTCCCCTTCAACGCTGCCAGGATGACATTTCCGTCAACTGGGAGTTTTGTTATCGCGGTGCCGAGGGCCTGTTCAACGGCTGAAAGGAAGGCACTGGCCACCGCAGCGCGCACAGCGCTGGCAATGGAGGAGGTCAGTTGCTCACCATCGCTGGTAATGTTGATCTCAATGGTTGGAACAGTACGTTTGGTAAGATTACCGCCTGCTTCACGCAGAGCCCGGACGATGGATCGACGGGCTTTAGTGTAGATAATCTGTTCATTTTGTGGTTTGGGAATTGAGATGGAGACCCAGATCGAACGTACGATAGGTTCGAGTAAAATGGTATCGATCTCCAACTCCAAGGCAATTACCACCCACGTATTGGAGGTAAAGAGAGCGACGGTGGGTCCGCTCTGTCTGGAGGAGAGCACGCTCTCTACAATCGGTAAAGGTTGGACAAAGCGCTTGTCCTTGATGAGGTCACAGGCTCGTTTGATCTGATAGGGCATGCGACCCACTGCCGCAGAGAGGACAGCAGGGCCACTGTCGATGACCTGGGAGCAATCGGAGATAAAGGAGATGTCTGCCTCCTCTACGGAGAGCTCTTCACTTATGATCTTCTTCCACAGCTGCGCACTCGCTCCATCACTTGGTAGGGAGGTGTTCACCTCAACCTTGTCGTTTGGGTTGAGGGTGATCTGCACAGCCTGCTGAACCAGTTGTTTGCACTCTGATGAGAAGCCGCTGATTCCAGCCGCACAGGCCAGGCCTATCCCTCTGCTGTAGTTGAGGAAGGTAGAAAGTTTTACCTTCATCTGAGCTTGCATCTCATAGGCTGCGTGCTTACGCAGATAGTCGGAGTTTTGGCTGACCTCTTCGACCAACTGCTTGAGCTTTGCACTGCGTTCGGTCTTGATGGTCAGGGCGTGGGCATGCTCATCCCCGGTGTGTTTGAGACGCCAGGTAGCAGGATTGTAGCCGCTGAGCTTGCTGAGCACATTATAGTGGGCTTCTGTTGAAGAGAGAGAGTCGCTATAGCCAAGGTCGCCGAAAAAATGGGCGGGGTGGCGGTTACTGGTGGTGAAGGTAATTGAGATCGAGATGGCATCCAGCTCATAGATCGGTGTGAGGCCGGCGATAAGGTGGTTGGCCATCTCGTCGCTGAAGAAGAGCGCAGAGCCTTGGTCGACCGTTACCTTGATCTTCTCGGCGTGAACCTTGCCATCTTCGGAGTACCAGCTCTTACGGATAACCTGCATCTCGGGGCGTCTGCTCTCTATCACGCCAAGCAGTTGAGCAGTCGAAGAGCCCTTGATCGCCGCCAGGGCGGTGATTGCCGCGTAGACCGAAGGGGTTATGAGCATCTCGTCGTAGGGGGAGTGTAGGCTCTGACAGTCAACCAGTACCCGCCGTTTGGGAATGCCAGTAACATCGCTGACGGTATCACGCACATGGTGAGGCCATTGGGTTGGAGTGGAGATGTAGAGTTGCTGCCCATCATACTCGGTGGTGATTTTGCTCAAAGTGCTGGTGGGCTGGCCCAAGGACCCGTACTCATAGGTACGCTCAAGAATCTTCAGCCCTTCGCGAGCGGTGACCTCTTCGAGTGAGCCAAAACTGTAGGTGTAGGGGGTGCCACTGTGATGGGCCTGTTCTGCCTCCGTCTCCTCTTGCTCGGGCTCTTCATACTCAATGGTGACAGCTCGGGCAGCGAGTCGAGTCGATTCGTTATCTGGCCCAAAGAGGGCGATGATAGGCTGCCCTTTGTAAGAGATTGTAGAAGAGGTGAGTAGGGGCATAGAGTTTGCCAGTGCGCGTACACGGTTGGTACCCCCGATATCCCGGGGTGCTATGACGACAAATCTGCTGTCTAGCTCAGGGAGAGTGATGTGTTGAATCTTACCGCTCTCAACCGTTGAGCGGATAATGATTCCATGTAATAGGCCCTGATGGGAGTTGGGGTTTCTCTTGTCAGCCACTGTATCCTCGTCTGTAGTCCAAACGATACCATGAGCTTTTGATCAAGGCAATGCGTAGGTTCTTGCAATCATGAGCGGCGAGCGCGTACAATTGGTTCATGCGAGATGTGAAAGCCGAGATCAAGGAGTTGGGTGAGCAACTGACAATGCTCGGGCGTGCCTACTACCTTGAGGGACGACCGCGCGTCAGCGACAGCGAATATGATCGCCTTTTTGATCGCCTCCTTGCCTTGGAAGCGGAGTATCCACAGCTGAAGCGAGCCGATAGCCCGACCCAGCGTGTGGGCAGTGATCTGGACACCTCTCTTGCTGAGGTGGCCCACACTATTCCGGTGTTGAGCCTGGACAAAGCTTATACTGCCGCTGAGATGCTTGACTGGATCGAGAAGACCGAAAAGCGTGCCGATGAAGCGGTAGGCATCGTTCTTGAAGAGAAGATCGACGGCATCTCCATTGTCCTCTACTACGAGGACGGGGTGTTGCAACGGGCAGTAACTCGGGGAAATGGCTTTGTGGGAAACGATGTCACGGCAAATGTGAAAACTATTGCTTCTGTTCCACTTTCAATAGATACAATGGCCTCTGTTGCAGTGCGCGGTGAAATATACCTTCCCAAGGACTCCTTTGAAGCTATCAACAGCACTATGGAGATTCCTTACGCTAACCCGCGCAACTTGGCTGCAGGTAGTATTCGGCGCAACAAGAGTCGTGAGGTTGCCAAGATTCCCCTACAGATCTTTATCTATGAGGGGTTTTGGGAGGGACAGCAGTCCACTCACCTAGAGGTTCTCAGCCAACTCTCCCAATGGGGCTTTCGTCTCAATCAAAACTTAGCATACTTTCAAAGCTCAGCCTCCCAAGCCAACGAAGAGCTTGAACGGGCAGGTCTTGCTGGCTATGGAGGCTCATTCAGTGATCTTGGGCCCTTCATCGCATCTGAGATTGAGAGGCGACAGACCCTCGGATATGAGATCGATGGCCTTGTGGCTAAGGTCAACAGCCTAGCGGTACGAGAGAGCCTTGGGTACACTGGCCACCATCCCAGGTGGGCGATGGCCTATAAATTTGAATCCCCCCAAGCTGAGACAACCGTCTTGGATATCGATGTCCAGGTGGGGCGTAGTGGGCGCATTACCCCGGTGGCCCGCCTCAGGCCGGTGCAATTGGCCGGCTCGACGATCAGCAATGTGACGCTACACAACCAAGACTATATCTCGATGCTCGAATTGGGAATCGGTGATACCGTTGAAATCTCTCGCCGCGGCGATGTGATTCCCGCAGTTGAGCGGGTCTTGGAGAAGGGGGAGGACTCAACGATTTGGAAGCTGCCGACCCACTGTCCGGTCTGTTCGACCAACGTAGTGGAGCGAGGGGCCCATACCTTCTGTCCTAATGAGCACTGCCCTGCCCAAGTGCGCGGGCGCATTGAGTTCTTCGCCTCCAAAGGAGGCATGGACATTGAGAACTATGGGCCTGAGACCATAGGAACGTTGATCGACCTTGGGGTCCTCAATGACGTGGATGATATCTATCGCATTGACTATCCGAAGGTATTGGCCGACCAGCCAGGTTTTGGCGAGCGTAAGATCGCCCTTATTGTATCTGGGGTGCAAGCGAGCAAGACTCGCCCCTTTGAAACCGTCCTAGTCTCCTTGGGGATTCCTGAGTTAGGAAAGAAAGGGGCGCAGCTACTCATCGATGCAGGCCTTGATTCTATGGAAAAGCTCCTCGCTGTTGCCGATACCGATGATGTAGAGCGCTTGGTTGCCATCAAACAAATCGGTGAGCGTAGCGCCCGCCTCTATATCGACGCCTTGAACGAAGAGGCGATGCGAAGACGAATCGCCGCCCTCACTGAAGAAGGCCTGATAATGGCCGCTGAGCCAAAAGAAGTGCTCGCTGATCAGCGCTTTACAGGCCAAGTATGGTGCGTTACCGGGAGCTTTGAACACTTCAATCCACGCTCAAAGGCGATGGATGAGGTAGAACGTCGTGGAGGGCGGACTGTCAGTTCGGTCACCACCAAGACGACACACCTGCTTGCCGGCACCGGCGGTGGCAGCAAACTGAAAAAAGCCCAGGAATTGGGCACTACCATAGTTGATGAAGAGACTTTCATCTCCTTGCTCAATGAGGAGGAGCAGACCGCTCCATCCGAGCAAGGGGAGTTGTTTTGACCGAGGAGGATGAGTATGCACCCACTGGCCAAAGAGCTGAACGAAGCATTGAAAGGGACCATTGCTGAGCAGATGCAAAGCGATGTAGGTCGGAGGATTTTCTTTCCCAAAGGAATTGTCGCCCAGGCTGCAGAAGCGGGCTCTCAAGCCAAGCGCTTCAACGCTACGGTAGGCATGTCCACCTCCGAGGGACAGCCAATGCACCTTTCGGACATCTACAACAAATTCGATACCGAAGTCTTCAAACCCTCTGACATCTTCGCCTATGCCCCCGGTGGCGGTGAGGCGAAGCTTCGCCAGCTGTGGAAGGAGCAGATGATCGAGAAGAACCCCTCCTTGAAGGACAAGCTCTTCAGCCTTCCGTTGGTCACCAGTGGTCTTACCCATGGCCTTTCCATCGTGGGCCAGCTCTTCTTCGGCGAAGGGGACACCCTCGTGGTCCCTGACCTCGCTTGGGATAACTATGAGTTGATCTACGCCCACCATCTAGGTGGTAAGGTTATCAGCTTTCCTTTCTATACCACCGATGGAGGCTTCAATGTCGATGGCATGAAAGAGGCCATTGAGTCGGTACAGGGCAAAAAGGTTCGTATCCTCCTCAACTTCCCCAACAACCCTACCGGCTATACGCCATCCAAGGTTGAGATGGCGGCGATTGTTGCCGCTCTCGTAGAGCTCGCCGAACAGGGCTATAAGCTGATGGTCATCACCGACGACGCGTACTTTGGTCTCTTCTTTGAGGAAGAGACTGCTCCACACTCCATCTTTGCTGATCTGTGTGATGCTCACTCCAATATCTTCGCAGTCAAGTGCGATGCCGCGACGAAGGAGGAGTTGGTCTGGGGCTTCAGGATCGGCTTTGTCACATACGGCTCAAAAGATTTGACCGAAGAGCACCTTGATGCGCTGAATAGACGGACACTGGGTATCATCCGCAGTACTGTCTCCAACTGTGATAAGCCCGGCCAATCCCTTCTTTTGCAGGCAATGCAGAATGGACCAAACTATGAGGCAGATAAGATGGCAGTCTTCACGGAGATGCAAAGACGATATCGCATCCTCAAGGAAGCGCTGAAGAAGCACGAAGGCAATGATCTACTTATCCCACACCCCTTCAACAGTGGATACTTCATGTCTTTTAAGACCAAGGGCAGCGCTGAGGTGCTGAGAAGATACCTGCTTGAGCGCTATGAGGTGGGGTGTATCAATATCGCCGATGTCACTCTCAGGTTGGCTTACTGCTCAGTCGAGCATGATAAAATTGAGGAGTTGGTGGACTTGGTCCATCAGGCAGCAGGGGAGGCATGGAGCTAAAGGTAAAGCTCTACCTCACAGATGAGGAGGGCGAAAAATTCATGGGCATCGGGGTGCTCTGGCTCTTACAGAGAGTCGCGGAGCACGGCTCGTTACGCAAAGGGGCGATGAGCTTGGGAATCTCCTACTCCAAGGCATTGGCTATGGTGCAGAATCTTGAACAGGGGTTAGGAGTTCGAGTTCTCGACCGACGTAAGGGAGGATCTCAGCGTGATGGAGCAACCCTCACCCCCTTTGCACATCGCTTCATCGCCCGATACCATGAGTTTGAACAAGAAGCTAAACGACGTACCGAGGAGCCTTTTGAGGCTTTTGTCAAGGACCTTGGAACGTTGATCGACCGGCACGACACCGATGAGGAGGAGCGTGATGCATAATAACGATACGATGGATTTTACAATTGCAAGCCTTGGGGAGACAAAAATTGCCAACCCAATTTTGATGAGCACCACGCAAAATGATGGCCAGGCTGCGTATGTCAGTGATGACGATCATATCCTCTTTGGCATCGACACCGACATTGATGAGGACGGACACCCCGTTCCCCGTCATGAGGAGATGATGGAACTTGCCGGCCCTCGAGAGAAGATATACTTCAACCCGCCTCATGTCCATGCAGCGATCTGCACCTGTGGCGGCATCTGTCCAGGTTTGAATAATGTCATTCGTGCGGTAGTGCGATGCTTCTGGTATCGCTATGGGGTACGGAGGATCAGCGGTATCCAATACGGCTACCAAGGTCTTTTGGAGAACAGCCCTTGGCCGGTCATTCCCCTCGACCCAGATCTCGTTGATGACATCCAGGAGAAGGGCGGAACGATTCTTGGCTCTGCCCGAGGCGGAGGTAAGCGAGTCGGGGAGATTGTTGATTCGCTGATGAAGATGAATATCAACATCCTCGTTGCCATCGGTGGGGATGGAACGTTGCGTGGTGCATGGGATATCTACGAAGAGGTAAAGAAGCGAGGACTCAAGATCTCGATCATCGGCATCCCCAAGACCATCGACAACGACCTCTCGTTGATCCAATCCTCCTTTGGTGTCGATACAGCAGTGCAGATGGCAGTGCCGGTAGTACGGGGTGCCCATATAGAAGCACGCAACTCTATCCACGGCATCGGCCTGGTAAAGGTTATGGGACGTGAGTCAGGCTTCATCGCTGCCAACACTTCGCTTGCCCAAAGTGACGTGAACTTCTGCCTCATTCCTGAGAACCCCTTTGACCTTGATGGGCCCAACGGATTGTTGGCCCACCTCAAGAGGCGGATCCTTGATCGCGGCCACGCGGTAGTCCTCGTCAGTGAGGGGGCAGGACAAGAGCTTTTGCCACCGACCAATGAGACTGATGCCTCTGGCAATGTGAAGTTCCACGATATTGGTGTTTACTTGAAGGATCGGATTACTGAGTTCTTCAAGGCAGAGAAGATTGAGGCAAATGTTAAGTACATTGACCCCTCTTATATTATTCGTAGTGCTCCAGCTGACTCCTACGACTCAATCTACTGTGCACGCCTCGGAGCTCATGCTGTACACGCGGCAATGGCCGGAAAAACTCAGCTGCTCATTGGACAAATCCACAACCGATTTGTGCACTTGCCCATCAAAGTGGCAGTATCGAAGCGTAACCATGTAGACCTCGCAGGAGCATTGTGGCGTGACGTCTTGGAAAACACCCGACAACCTCACTCAATGAAGAATGAGTAGACAGGAGATTAGTGAATAAATTTTAGAAATTTTGGACCTTTTTGCTAACTTATAATAATGTAACCAAAAAGAAAAAGAATTTACATAAAAAGGCTCGGATATTGCTTGACGTTTTTTTCTTATTTTTGTACTGTCTCAATCAGAAAGAGAACGACATGCTGCCACCTACGGGTTGGCCGGCAACGAAATCGGATTTTTTCTAACCTCCTTTTGTTCCCCCAGGGTTTAACCTCCTTTTCCCTGGGGGTTTTTCTGTCTTTGGAGCTCTTTCCAACTGAGGTGGCCAAGTGAGCCTCTATATAGAAGTTGGAAAGCAATGCAATGAAAACAATTCATTGGATAACTGGATTAGAAAAGATAACACAAACCATGTATATTTTATAATAATAAGACGTGAGGGCAGTGTCGCGGAGGTGATAGGCGCTGAGAAGTGTAGCCAGATATGAGGGAACAGCCAATCTACCGCAGGACAATTATTGATATTGATAAAGGTTTCAATACATAGTGAGGGCAATGCATCGAGTTGACCCGTTGATTGAAAACGTCTTACCATCAGTCAATGCAATCGCGCACATTCACCACTATTCTGTTTGACCTCGATGGAACACTCCTGCCTTTA
>JBAZCM010000058.1:0-11357 GCA_041654935.1 Sphaerochaeta sp.
GATTACCAATGGTGAGCCTGGTGGAGGATCTGGGAATTCCCAGCCATATCGAGGAGACGCTGCAACAGTTCCACTACACGCTTCTCAAGCGATATATAGCTCTGGTGGACAGCCCGTTTCTGCTCAAGCGACTGTGTTCCACCACGTACAGGGAGGATGGATATGACCAGATCTTCCATGAGCAGACCCTCGAGGACATCCTGTTGGACCTAATGGCTTGAGGCCAGAGTGACGACGGAAAAGGAGGGTAAGCTGGTATTCAAAGACGAGGGGGGGGTAGCGAGCAACTTGTTCGCTACACTCCCAACAATGAAGTTTTGGCAGGGGAAAAAATCAATTGCGGCTTACATTCTTTTCGATAGCTTTTCATAGCATCCTCCTGGTCTCAGGATAGGCAATGAAAGTCCTTTGGTAAAGGGATGGGTTATCAATCCAATAGGGAAGATATCAGTGATTAATTTGCAATAAATATCACACATATGACATACTTGTTTTATTGAGCATTTAGGGTATAACCGCATTTATACTGACAAATGCATTGTTTTGACTAAGATTTATAAGACATTCTCAAAATTAAACTAAACAATTTTACAAGGTATTGACGATTGTGACATAACTTTGTAAACTACCATTGAACTTGCACAATTCTGATGGGGGAGAAGTGGCACATGAAAAGATATATTGCTTTGACTATCGTAGTAAGTCTGATCAGTCTTGTAGCCTTCGGAGCCACTCCAACCGCAGATTTCAACGTAGGAACGTGGGTTGCAGAAGACTCTGGAATCATCGTGCATGACGTCCAACAACAGCCTGTTAATTCAGCGTCCAGCTGGTCTAGTCTTCGCGCCGTAGGCACCTCCACTGACCCCGTTTGGCTGGTCTTGGATAATGAAGGTGGAGAGCATGGTGCTTCTCGCAATCTTTCTGTCAGTGTAAAAACTAACCAGGCTGGTACTTACACCCTCAGAGCGACAGCAGGTGCGATGACATCGACAGAAAACTCTGCTAAAGTCGGTTTCTCTGTCAAAGTTGGTCAAGTTACTACGAACGTTTTAAAGAGCGATACTGCTAAACTGATTAATTTCACAACGGTTTCTGTTACTAGTGGAATGACCTACAAGACCCAGAATTTCAGTGTCACAATCAATGAGACTGACTATGCGAGTGCCATTGCAGGTCAATATACGTCAACCTGGACCATTGAGTTGGCTACCACCTAATAACAGATCTTTTATACCTGAAGAGCTGCCACTTCCTGATCGGAGGTGGCAGTATTTTGTATGTGAGGAGATCGGACAGAAGCAATGTAGAGACCCCTTAGTGTGGTTGGTTGCTTGAATATGTTCTTGTAAAGCATATTAAATCCAATATAGGAATATTAATTAGCAAAATCATAAGTGCAACATTGGAAATTCTTCCTTGCGTTCTCCACTACTGCGGTGATACCATGGCCATGACAGCTCCTTGGAACATATTCGCATCTTCGGATGCATACCATAGTTCTTTTACAAAGGAGGTCCTCATGAACGACCGATTGCAGGCGATACAGACCATCGTCGAGGCAAGGCGGCAGCAGCGCGGGGCGCTGCTCTCCATCCTCGAAGATGTACAACGAACCAGTGACCACAACTATCTGAGGGCCGAGGAGCTTGTCCATGTAGCAAAGCTGCTCGGTCTACCACTCTCCCAAGTCTACTCCGTGGCCACCTTCTATGCATTCTTTAATATTACTCCACAAGGCGAACATGTCATCACGGTCTGCAGAGGAACCGCCTGTCACACCCGTGGATCCAAACCACTTCTTGAAAAAGTATTGACCCATTTGGGTGTAGAACTTGGCGAAGATGGGTCGGTGACCACAGCCGACTACCGGTTCACCGTCCAGACGGTGGCATGTTTTGGCCAATGTGCCCTAGCTCCGGTAATCGCCATCGATGAGGTCATCCACTCCAAGGTGACTGAGGTCCAGATGGTTGAGCTGGTCAAAGCACTGCAAGAGAGGGGGGTGGACGATGCAGAACGTACTTGATCATCTACGACGAGCCGGAGAGGAGACTCTCTATACAAAGATGCCGGCAATTGCCATCGGCATGGGAACGTGTGGGATCGGAAGCGGGGGAGAGATGCTCTTTGAGCGCTTCAAGTCCCTCATTGATGAACAAAAACTGGATATCCAGCTGCGCTCGGTAGGATGTTTTGGAAACTGTAGTGAGGAGCCGTTGGTCATGGCTTTGGCAGAGGAGATGCCAATGGTCCTGTACAACCGAGTTGGTGCAGGCGACGTAGAGCCGATCATCAAGGCTCTGCTCACGGGCAGCTACCATGAGCCTAAGGCGTACTGCAAGATCAGTGAATGGGACCACCATCTTCACCACCATACCTACGGTGAAGGGTTTGCCTCCCTTCCTGAATGGAATGAACTGGACTTCTTCCGCTCCCAGTTGAAGTTGGTATTGCGTAACGCCGGTATCATCGATCCTGAGTCGATTGCCGAGTACGTAGCTGTGGGCGGCTATGG
This sequence comes from Sphaerochaeta sp., assembly GCA_041654935.1. Lineage (GTDB taxonomy): Bacteria > Spirochaetota > Spirochaetia > Sphaerochaetales > Sphaerochaetaceae > Sphaerochaeta. Next base: position 2,519 of record JBAZCM010000058.1, read on the forward strand.
CCCCTTTGCAAAGATCATCGGCATGATGAGCCGCAGCGAAGTAATCCAGGAGATCAAGGATTCGCGTCTAAGAGGCCGGGGAGGAGCAGGATTCCCCACTGGCTTGAAGTGGGACCTCATGGCTCGAGAGAGTGGTGAGGATAAGTTTCTCATCTGTAATGCCGATGAGGGAGATCCCGGGGCGTATATGAACCGCAACGAGATGGAAAGCGATCCTCACTCCCTCATTGAAGGGATGCTGATCGCAGCCTATGCGACCAGTGCCAAGGAAGGAATCATCTATGTGCGGGCTGAATATCCCCTCGCCGTTAAACGCTTGAATAAGGCAATTGAGCAAGCGTATGCAGAAAAATTGCTCGGTACCCATATCCTGGGCACCCACTTCAATTTCGACCTTTCGGTCGTTGAAGGGGCAGGGGCCTTTGTCTGTGGCGAGGAGACCGCTCTCATCGCCTCGTTGGAAGGGCACGCAGGGCGCCCACGGGTCAAGCCACCGTTCCCTTCAAAGAGAGGATACCTGGGCAAGCCTACAACGATCAACAACATGGAGACGTGGTGTAACGTTCCTCTGATCATCGGTAAGGGCAGCGCTTGGTTTGCTCGCATTGGCACCAAGCTCAGCCCGGGCACTAAAGTGTTCAGCCTGGTAGGAAAGAGTCTGAATACTGGCCTCGTTGAACTGCCCCTTGGCGAAAAATTGACCACATTGGTCTATGAGGCAGGAGGGGGGCCGAGCAATCCAGAGAAGACGGTCAAAGCCGTACAAAGTGGAGGGCCCTCCGGAGGTTGTATTCCAGCCCATCTCTTTGAGGCGACGATCGACTATGAGAGTCTGGGGGCTATCGGGGCCATCATGGGCTCGGGCGGTATGGTGGTCATGGATAATGACAACTGTATGGTCGACTCTGCCCGCTATTTCCTCGAGTTCACCACCGCAGAGTCGTGCGGCAAGTGTACTCCGTGTCGAGAAGGACTCAGCCAAGCTCTGGCAATCCTTGACCGTATCTGTGAGGGGGAAGGCAGTGAGAAAGATCTCATTACATTGAAGGAGTTGAGCACCCACATCAGTGACACCGCCCTCTGTGGGTTGGGTCAAAGTGCGATGAATCCTGTGGCAACGACGATCAAATACTTTGCAGAGGAGTATGAGAGTCACATCAAGCGCAGGCGGTGTGAAGCGGGAACCTGTGAGACACTGGTCGCCGAGCTTTGCTCCAACAGCTGTCCACTTACGATGCGCATTCCTACCTATATCACGTTGCTCAAGGAGAACCGCCTCGTAGAGGCTTTCACCTCGACATTGGAGGACAATCCACTTCCCGGAACGTTGGGTCGGATCTGTCACTTCCACTGTCAGATGCGCTGCAGGCGTGAGGAGTTGGATAGCCCTGTGCATCAAGGCGAGCTACACCGCTATCTTGCTGACACCCTCTACAAGATGGGCCAAGAACAAGAGGTCTATCAGGTGATGGTGAAGGCAAAGCATCCGCCTACCGGCAAGAAAATAGCCATTGTAGGAGCAGGTCCTGCAGGCCTTACAGCAGCATTTTATCTCGTGCGCCTCGGCCATGAAGTCACCATTTACGATGAACATAAGGCTGCTGGTGGGGTTCTGCGCTACGGCATCCCTGCCTATCGGCTGCCTCGTGATGTCTTGGATAAGGAGCTAGAGCTCTTTGACATCCTGGGAGTCAAGTTTGTCTTTGAAACAAAACTTGGCCGTGACTTCACCGTTGAACAACTTAGACAGAGCAACGATGCAACAATTCTTGCCCTTGGAGCCTATCACCATGCGAATTTGAGCTTGGAGAACAGCGAAGGAGGCGGAGTCATCCAGGGTACTGAAATCCTGCGCAGACAAGCTGAAGGAGAGGAGCTAGGCATCGGTAAGGAAGTGGTGATCATCGGGGGAGGAAATGTAGCCATCGATGTTGCGCGATCGTTGTGGCGCCTAGGCCATGAGGTGACCATAGCCTATCGGCGTGGTCGCAAGGAGATGCCGGCGAACACCAGCGAGATCGAGGAACTCTTTGCTGAAGGCGTTGCCGTCCACTTTGACGTATCGCCTCAGCGGGTAGTGCGGACTAAGAGCGGCAAGGTCAGTGGCCTTGAGGTCAATGAACTTGAACTCGGCCCCTATGATGTCAGTGGGCGAAGACGACGTACTGCTACCGATCGGACGAGAGTACTCGCTTGTAAGAGCGTTATCATCGCAATCGGAGAACGAGTCGATAAGGCGCTCTTGGAGATGGAGGGACTGGGTATCAGTGAAGCTGGAAACCTGAAAGTTGACCGATATACCTACACGACCGGCATTCCTGGTGTTTGGGCGATCGGAGACGTCATCAGTGGCCCCTCAACGGCTGCTGAGGCAATGGGTCATGCCAAGGAGGTAGCCCACCTCATCGATTGTAGGCTTACCGGGGAGGTGCGACTGCCTTCACTCTTTACCGACTTTGCGTATGGTCAGGAAATCTGGGATACCGCTCATGAAGGGCGTCAGATCAAGGCAGGGCAACTGCCGGTAGGAGAGAGGCGTAACTCGTTTGCTGAGGTTAACCTTGGGTACACCGGACGCCAAGCGCGTATGGAGGCCAGTCGATGCCTACGCTGCGATGTCAATCTTGAAGGGGAGGTGAGCAATGGATAAGCCAATGATCAACATAACGATAGACGATCGCATGGTCACTGTCCCTAGGGGGACGAAGATTATCGATGCATGCAAAAAGGTCGATATTACCATTCCAACCCTCTGTTACCTCGAGGATGTCAGCTCTTATGGCTCGTGTGGGGTCTGTGTCGTGGAGGTCGAAGAATCTCCGCGTCTGGTACGTTCATGTATGCATGTTGCAACCGAAGGCATGGTGATTCACACCAGTACCCCTCGGGTGCTCAATGCCCGAAAGATAAACGTTGAATTACTGCTAGCCAACCACCCGTTGTTATGTACGACCTGCACCCGCAACCTCAACTGTGAATTGCAACAAATGGCCTTGGACCTTGGAGTGCGGGAGAGTCGCTTTGGGCGCACTAAGACGACGATTGAGGAGAAGGACACCTCATCACCCTCCCTCATTCGTGATCCCAATGCCTGTATTCTCTGCAATCGCTGTGTGGAGGTCTGTGAGTCGATGCAGACAGTCAGTGCAATCCAGATGACCGGTCGAGGTTTGAATACCAAGGTCACCACCTTCCTAGATGGGGGCTTGGCAAACTCACCGTGTACCAACTGCGGCCAATGTGCCCTGGTCTGTCCGACCGGGGCAATCGTGGAGGTCAGCCATGAGGATGAGGTATTTGCCGCTCTCGCCGATCCTAATCTGACAGTCCTCGTTCAGACTGCCCCTGCAATCAGGGTGGGCCTCGGTGAGGCAATGGGATTGGGAGAAGGGGCGTTGGTGACCGAGCAGATGGTCAGTGCCCTACGTCGCCTTGGATTTGACAAGGTCTTTGACACCCAGTTTACCGCTGACCTGACGATCATGGAGGAAGCCCATGAGTTGATCCATCGACTCACCCACAGCCAGCCACTTCCAATGATCACCAGCTGTAGTCCGGGCTGGATCAAGTTCATTGAGACCTTCTATCCCGACCAAACCCAACACCTCTCTTCGTGTAAGTCACCGCAGCAGATGTTTGGCGCGGTAGCCAAGACCTTCTACGCTGAGCAGGCAAAGCTCGATCCACGTAATGTTCGCGTAGTCTCGATCATGCCCTGTACGGCAAAGAAGTACGAGGCGGGGCGCAGTGAAATGGACGGGGCCTTTGATTACTGGAAGGAGCGTATGAATCTTGGTAGCGATGAGCGCTTCGCTGATGTGGATTGGGTGCTCACCACCCGTGAGCTCAGTCGGATGCTCAAACGCATCGGTCTGGACTTTGAGCGCTTGGAGGGAAGTGACTTTGACGATCCGCTTGGCGCTTCAACCGGAGGGGCCGTAATCTTCGCCAACAGCGGCGGGGTGATGGAAGCGGCTCTTCGTACAGCGGTAGAGACACTCACCGGAGATGAATTGGTGGACGTGGAGTTCAGTGATCTGCGGGAGCGTCAGGGAATTCGGGAAGCTGCACTGACCATTGGTGAGAGTACAGTGAAGGTCGCGGTAGCCAATACCCTGGCCAATGCGCGGGTCTTACTTGATCAGATCAAGGACGGAAATAGTCCCTATACCTTCATCGAAGTGATGACCTGCCCTGACGGCTGTATTGGTGGGGGAGGCCAGCCCATTCCCTCCACCGAAGAGATTCGGGCAAAACGGATTGCTTCGATCTACGAGGAGGATCGGCACAAGCCCATTCGTAAGAGCCATGACAACCCGTCGATCCAACAGCTCTATACGAACTTCTTGGATAAGCCGCTTTCCGATCTCAGTCATCAGCTGCTACACACCCACTACACCGAACGCGATGCATACCAGTGGTAACAGATTTCCCCTCCCAAGATTGGGAGGGGAGTATTGGATTTAAATACTCTTGATGTAACAGCGCCTTCTCTTATGTTGCTCGGTCTTAAAGCCCGCCCAGAGGGTACGCACATTATCGTTGTGCTCCAACTCGGGGCCCGTTTCGGCATATTCAACCCCATTGGCTATAGCCTGCTTGATCCCCTCATTCATGATGACCGCAGCAACGCCTCGACCAAAATACTCAGGCTTGACGGCGATCAAGTACATATCCAATACGGTATGGTGGCGCATGGCCTTGAGTAGCCGAAGGATGCCAAAGGGGAAGATCTGACCCTTGGAGCGCTTGATGGCGTCCGAGAAGGAGGGTGCCATGATGCCAAACCCTATGACCTTATCCTCAGCGTCCACGACAACGTAGATGTAGTCCAGGCTCACCAGGGCAAAGAACTGGTCGACGGCTTGGTCAATCTGCGCATCGGTGAGGGGGCAAAAACCGTAGAGGTCAGAGAAGGACTCGTTGTACATATGGAACATGTCGATTGCGTAGGGGATGACTTGCTTCTTGTGGGTGAACTCCAAGAGGCGGTAGCCATGCCGCTTTTGGGCGATGGTAGAGATACGCTCAACGCGTGGGTCAATCTCTTTGGGTACAAACACCTTGTACTCAAGCCAATCCACATCCTTGGCAAAGCCCAGGGCCTCTAAGTGATCGGCATAGTAGGGGTGGTTGTAGAGGGTGATGATCATGCTCATTTGATCAAAGCCCTCAACCAAGAGTCCTTGCTTATCCAAGTCCGAGAAGCCGATCGGCCCGATCATGTTCTCCATCCCTCGCTCTTGTCCCCAAGCGATGATGGCATCAAAGAGGGCCTTGCTCACTGCAAAATCATCGATGACATCCCACCGGTTGAAGCGTATGTACTTACGCTCCTTCATCCCATTGAGCTTGTGGTTGATCAAAGCAGCGATGCGTCCGACGACCTTGCCATCCCGGTAGGCTAGGTACGCGATAGTCTCCACATACTCCAGGGCAGGATTTTTCTTCGGGTCGAACATCCCCTTCTCATCCATCTTGATCGCCGGTACATAGTAGGGATTATCTGCATACAGGATGTCGGGAAAGGCATAGAAGGCCTTCCACTCTCGTTTTGTCGTAACAGGTTGAATGTTTAGCATAGAGCCTCCTTGGCAGGCATGCAGATAGCACTTCGGCTATCACAATAACCACCCAATCGTGTCAGCCGCTGGCCGTATTGTCAAGAAAGTCTTCCAAAGAAACTCATGAAAGAGTCGCTGGGGGAGCATATATATCGATTTATGAGGTATCAGAGGGCATTGGCTCTATGGTATACTCATCCTATGAGAGTTCTGGCTACCAGCGACATCCATTTAGGAAGAAAGCCAACGCATCGCCCCAGCAGCCTTGAAGGGTGGGCTGCTGTCGTTGCATGTGCCAAAGAACAGGCAGTGGATGTGGTGGTGCTCGCCGGCGATATCATCGAACATGAACGCGCGTGGATGGGCATCTATGGACCGCTTGTAGAGGGGCTGAAGGAGCTCGCCCAGGCTTCGATCAAGGTCATTGCAGTGGCAGGCAACCACGACTGGCAAATCTTTCCCCGGCTCGTCAAGGAAGAAGAGAATATCGTGGTTCTGGGCAGCGATGGATCATGGGAGACCTATGAACACAAGGGCGTACGCTTTGTCGGCCGCTCCTTTGCCTCCAGTCATGACCGAAAAAACCCTTTTGAGCGCTTTGATGCTAAAATCTTCGATAAAAACCTTCTTACCGTAGGAATTCTGCACACCGACGTTGCCGTCTCATCCTCTGACTACGCTCCGACTATCGCCAATGATTACCTACACAGCGGTATTGACCTGTGGGTGCTGGGCCATATCCATAAACCCGGTTTTGTGAGCGAAAATAAGGCCTTTTACTGTGGATCACCCTTTGCCCTCGATCCGGCTGAGCGAGGAGCCCATGGTGTGTATATCCTGGAAACGGAAGGGACACTCGGCTTCAAGGAACCACTCTTTATCCCACTTTCCCCCGTTCGATATGAGCAACTACAAGTGCCCATTACTGCCGACCAAGATACCCGAGCAATCCAAGAGGTTCTTACTGCTCAGATTCGCACGTTCGCAACAGAGACCGACCATGAAGGAGATTTGTACCTCGATCTCCTCTTCACTGGCAGTCGCAATGATGCAGTGGTCCTTGATGAAGTAGTTGGTACGACTGACCAGGAGGGCTACTTCTTGGAAGTTGGCCGCACAAAGGTGTTTGTCCGTAAGAGCGACGATGCGACCACACTCCCCTTGGATCTGGAGAGTTTGGCTACCAGCGGAGGAATCGATGGAATTCTTGCCCGTCTGATAACAGAAGAAAAGGCAATTGGTGAAGTGTATCATCAGTTGGACCAAGAGAGTTATAACACCCAGGGCTTTAGAGCTCTGACCCAAGAGCAGCTACAACCAGAACAGATCCAGGAGCACGCTCGTCGCTCTGCGCTGCGCCTGCTCGAGGCAATGGTACGACAACGGGAGGAAGGGTGATGGCCAAGCGTCGCTACCAATTCAAAAGCCTTAAACTTCACCGCTCCCCAGGTTTCCCCTCCGATCCCTTTGGAAGGTTTGATGGCTTTGCCCAAGGCCTGAACATCCTCTACGGACCAAATGGCGTTGGTAAGACGACACTCGTGCGTCTGATGCGCGCTCTGCTCTATCAGACAAAGGAGAGCGCGAGCTTTGAAGGTGAGGCAATCCTCAGCCATGGCGAGACTGACTATAGTCTGAAACTAGAGAACAAGCGGCTTGAGCAGCGCGTTTCGACCACCGGGGCTTTGATCCAGCTGCCAGGGCGCAATGATGAGCTCTCTGACGCCTATTGGCTGGGTCTTCATGATCTATTGAGCGCAGAAGGGGACAACGAGCTCTTTGCCCAGCGGATACAGACAGAGATGCAAGGGGGCATCGATCTCGCTCGTGCTGCCAAGGATGCCGATGCAATCAAAGAGTTCAGTACCCGTAGGGGCCAGATACGAGCTGAACGAGAGGCCAAGACAGCCTTTGAGGAGCGTAGACGCATAGTGGCCCAGACAAGTGAGCTCTTTGACAAGCTTAAAGAGCTCAACGACGAGATAGCCCAGGCCCAGGATGTACAGAGTCGACACGCCCTTATCACGCAAGCGCTCAATTACAAAGAGATTGAGGGACGCATTGCAGCCCTGGAGGCAGAGATTGGAGCGTATGACCCGCGCCTAGCAAACATGAGCTCGTTCACCATCCGAGAGGCGAAATCGATTCGAGAGAACTATGATAAGGCGCTCGATGATGTTCGCTCAGTTGAAACAGAGATCAAAGAAGCCACAGAAGCTTTGGAGAGGGCTGACTTTGACAAGGCCTGGCTTGGTGACCTTACAATCGTGGAGCTTATCAGAAGTCGCGTGCGGGAGATTGCAGAACAGGTTCATGCTGTACAGAACGCCCAAAAGGAGAGCGCCGAGGCAAAGGCGAGCCTAGCCTCCTATGAAGCGGAGCTGAGCTTCCTCGTTGACCAGATCCCCGAACACGACGTTCTGAAGGAGCTTCTTGACCAGATGGTTGGTCTTTCGATAAAAAGTGAGCCCCTGAGAACCACCTTGGAAGCTAAAAATCAAGCCTTGGCACTTTTGGGTAAACCTGTCCATACTGCCGACCAGGTGGTCAACCAGCTTGATACCCTACGGTCGCTGGTCGTTGATGCGATCAAAGAGGCGGGGAAGGGTGCAGGAGGGTCACCGTCTGGAAAGCGATGGCTCATGGTACTTGCCCTAGCTTTATCAGCCATTGTCGCCCTTATATCCATCAAGTTTTCCCCTCTTATCTACATCTCAGCGCTGCTTAGTGCTGTGGTAGCCCTTGCACTCCTCTTTACAGGTAAAACTGGGGACGAAGCACATAAGTCTGTCGTCTCAACCAATACGATCAAGAAAATTCGCGATCACATCGGAGAGTTTACCTTGGTCGATGAGAGTCTCAATTCTTTGGTGTCACTACTGGACCAAATAATAGGCAAACTCAAGACTATCGATGAGCAAAAGCGACACAATAGCGCGATTGAGCAAATGCGTGAGCAGGTAGCTGAGGCTCAGAATCGCTATGATACATGGCGCAACGAGTATCAAGCCAGTGCCCAAAAGCTCAACCTGAGCGAACATCCCGACCTCGAACGATCTAGTTTCTACAATGCCAGTGACATTTTATTTGAATGGGTCAAGGCTCACCAAACATACCAAAGTCGAGCCGCTCTTTTGCATGCTGAAGAAAGCCGTTTGCAAGAATTGACCGCGAAACTGAGCGAGATGTGTAGTTACCCTCCCGAGGGAGAGATCGATGCTCTGCTCATCAAAGCGGATGCTCTTGCCGACCAAATCAAAAGCCTCTCTGAGATT
>JBAZCM010000059.1:0-11353 GCA_041654935.1 Sphaerochaeta sp.
GGCGTCGATGCTGGCTCCACTACCGTTAAAGCAGCCCTTATCGGAGGCGATGGACAGCTCCTGTACAGTGACTACCAACTGAACAACGGCAATGCTGTGGAGATCGTTCGCTCCTTGATCGAATCGATTTACGCTGATTATCCAGATATTACCATCACCGCTGCCTGTTCGACCGGCTATGGGGAGCTGTTGGTCAAAAATGCCTTTGACTTCGAGTACTCGATTGTCGAGACCATCGCCCACTACAAGAGTGCCAATGCTTTCTTGGAGGGGGTGGATTTCATCATCGATATCGGAGGCCAGGATATCAAGTGCTTCAAGATCGAGGACGGGGTCATCGACGATATCTTCCTCAATGAGGCTTGCTCCTCTGGCTGTGGATCCTTTTTACAGACCTTCTCCAATGCGCTGGGATACAGCGTTGAGGAGGCAGCCACGCTTGCCCTTGAGGCGACCAGTCCAGTTGACCTGGGCAGTCGCTGTACCGTTTTCATGAACAGTTCGGTCAAGCAAGCACAAAAGGATGGGGCGACTGTCCAAGATATCTTTGCCGGCCTTGCGATCAGCGTAGTCAAAAACGCCCTGTATAAGGTCATTCGTACCGTAGACCCGCAGGCATTAGGGCAAAAGATTGTGGTGCAGGGGGGAACCTTCCTCAACGATGCGGTGCTGCGTGCCTTTGAGATGGAGCTCGGGCGCGATGTGGTGCGACCTGCCCAAGCGGGCCTGATGGGCGCCTATGGATGCGCCCTCCATGCCCTACAGCAACATCGCAGAGCCCCACGGATGACCACAACACTGGACAACGACCGCCTTGCCGGCTTCTCTTACCGTAGCCGTACCATCCACTGTAAGGGATGTACCAACGCATGCCTGTTGACGATCAATACCTTCGATGGAGACCGCCGGCTTGTCAGTGGCAACAAGTGTGACCGGATCGTCAATCCTGCAACCTATATCAAGAAGCCCGAGACCTTGAACCTCTATGCTTTCAAGCAGCAGTACCTTGCATCGCTTACACCCCAAAAAGGAGGTCGAGGACGCATTGGCCTTCCCCTACAGCTCAGCTTCTATGAGCTCTTGCCCTTCTGGCATACTGTCTTCACCACCTTGGGTTTTGAAGTGGTGACCTCTCCACCCTCCGATTGGGATCTCTACCTTGCTGGCCAATCGACGATTCCCAGCGACACGGTTTGCTACCCAGCAAAACTGATGCACGGGCATATCGACTATCTGCTGAAGGCAGAGGTCGATGCGATCTTCTACCCTGGCTCAAGCTACAACATAGACGAGCAGAAGGGGGACAATCACTTCAACTGCCCGGTAGTTGCCTACTACCCGGAGGTCCTCAAACACAACATAGAGGCCCTCAATGATGGGTCTACCCTCTTTATCACCGACTATCTCAGTCTCGCCGACCGACGCTTTTTGACCAAGCGTTTACACAAGATTCTCAATGAACATTATCTGCTTAGCCGCTCTGAGGTACGACAGGCATGCGCCGATGGTTTTGCGGCCCTTTCGGCCTACCAAAGCGCCATCCGGCGTCAAGGAGAGCTCATTATCCGCAATGCCCGCTCTCGAAACTGGCCGATCATCGTGCTCGTAGGCCGGCCTTATCACGTTGATGGAGAGGTCAACCATGGCATCGATGCTCTGCTTTTGCAGAACAACACCGCTGTCCTTACCGAGGATGCGGTTGCCCACTTGGCCCAAAAACGTAAACGCAAAGTACTCAACCAGTGGACTTATCATGCCCGCATGTATGATGCAGCCCGTTGGGCCACAACTCAAAATGATGTTGAGGTGATTCAACTGATCAGCTTCGGTTGTGGTCTTGATGCCGTCACCAGCGACGAAATTCGTGATATCCTCCATGAGAAGGGAAAAATCTACACGCAGATCAAAATTGACGAGATTGCAAACCTGGGGGCAGTGAAGATTCGGATTCGCAGCCTCTTGAGCGCCCTGGAGCAAGGAGGGAGGCCATGAGTGCTGTCTTTACCAAGGAGATGAAGAAGGAGTACACCCTCCTCATCCCCAATATGGTCCACCCGCACTTCAATATTGCCAAAGAGGTCTTCGTCAACCACGGCTATACAGTGGCAATTCTTGATAATCAGGGGCCAAATGTAATCCGTGAGGGGTTGCGGTATGTACACAACGATATCTGCTACCCAGCCCAATTGGTCATCGGTCAACTCATCGATGCGGTGAAGAACGGAGGATATGATCCAAACAAAGTGGCCTTGGTCATCAGTCAGACCGGAGGCGGATGCAGGGCAAGCAACTACTTCTTTCTCCTCCAAAAAGCGCTCAAAAAGTGCGGGCTTGAGCATATTCCGGTCATCAGTCTCAACCTCAAAGGAATGGAGAAGAGCCCTGGCTTTAGAATCACACCTTTCATGCTGCTGCAGACCTATAGCGCTTTTGTCTATGGCGACACCTTGATGGCCCTGGCCAACCAAGTCCGCCCCTATGAAGTCAACAAGGGTGAAGCCGATGCCCTTGTTGAAAAATGGACCGCCTATCTTGGTGGCAAATTTGCAAAGAACCGAGGCTACATCGGGTGGGCAATGAAGCGTAACCTGAAGCGTATCGCTTCCGATTTTGCCGCCATCGAGGTTGTGAAAACTCCCAAGGTGAAGGTCGGCATCGTCGGAGAGATCTACATGAAGTACGCCCCTTTGGGCAACAATGACCTTCAGGCCTTCCTTGAAGAGCAGGGCTGTGAGGTGCTGGTGCCTTCGGTGATGGGCTTTCTCTACTACGGCTTGGACAATGCAGAGATCGACCGCTCCTACTATGGTGGACGCCTTTGGATCTCAATGCTCACCCGCTTCGTCTTGCGCCAACTCTTCAAGGTTGAGGCGATGGCCAGAGAAGCAATGTTGGAGACCGAGGTCTTCACCGTTCCCTTACCGTACACTGAGATGAAGGCCCTGAACCATGGCTTGATCGACTATGGGGTAAAGATGGGAGAGGGGTGGCTGTTGACCGCTGAGATGCTCGACCTCATCCATAGCGGCTACCCCAACATCGTCTGCACCCAACCCTTTGGATGTTTGCCCAACCACATCTGTGCCAAGGGGATGATCCGGGCGGTCACCGAACGCGCACCAGAGGCCAATATCGTGGCGATCGACTACGACCCTTCAGCTCCCCGGGTCAACCAAGAGAACCGGATCAAGTTGATGTTGTCGATCGCAAAAGAGCGCCTGGATGCGACAAATGCCGCTACCGGCACCTAGCACGCTGTCCTTACTCCCATTATTTTAGTACAGTATATGCATGAAGACGATCCATGTTCCTTGCCAAGATGCCTTCAGTGCCATGGTGACTGAGGACCTCATCGCCCTGGCAACCCACAAAGAGGGGCTCCTGTACATCGCCTTGCCTGGTGGACGTAGCGCCGCGAGTGTCATCAAGGCAGTGCTCAATACCGGCCCGATTGCCCGTCGCATTTATCTCTACCTGGTCGATGAACGACTGGAGGGCGAACGCAATGAGACGACCTTGCGTGAAGCCGGCCTGCAGAAGGCGTTTGACGAAGGGTGGATGGAGGAGAGCCAACTCATCATTCCTACACCAGGAAAAACTTTGAGTGAACAGAGCTTTGACCGGGTATATCTGGGTATCGGTGAGGATGGGCACTTCGCCTCCCTCTTTCCGGGCACGTTTACCACCGAAGCGCAGGATCAGGTAATTCTTATCACCGACAGCCCCAAGGACCCACCCAGGCGCGCTACCCTCTCCTTTGGCGGTTTTGCTACTCTCGCCTCCAAGGCAAAGGTCTTTCTCTTATTCTTCGGAGAATCCAAACGCGAGCCGCTGAAGCGTATGTTGCACAGCAGCGACGGGCCGCTTCTCCTCCCTGCAGCTTACTTTAAGGAATTAGGCTTCGATTGTACTGTTATCACTGATCTTGAGGAGCGCTTATGAAACGGATCATCATCCAATATGGGGGAACCGGCGACCTTGCCGAGAAGAAGCTCTATCCTGCCTACCGCAACCTGATGGCAGAGGGGTATGAATTTGAAGTATTGGCCCTCGGCAGGCGCTTTGAAGGACGCAAGGAGTTCTTGGATGCCCTCTTGCCCGCTGACAGCCCAGCCTCTTTCTCAGACCACCTCGATTACCTACACTACGATATGAGCAGCCCGGATGCGGTCGCCATCCTCTCTGAGAAGATCAAGGCGATGATCGAAGGGGTAAAAGAGGTTGAGTTCATCTACTACCTGGCCTTACAACCCTCCCTCTATGAGACGGCGATCGCCCAGATCAAAGAGATCGACAATGACCTGATGTGCGATTGCACCCTCACCAAGAAGATCATCGTCGAAAAACCCTTTGGCTTTGACCTGGAGAGCGCCCAACGCTACAACGCCATCTTGGAGCAGGCCTTCACTGACCAAGAGATCTATCGGGTCGACCACTACCTAGGAAAGGAGTTCATGCAGAACCTCCTCTTGATGCGCTTTCACAACGACATCATCCGCCGTATCTGGGACAACCGATCGATCGAGTCAATCCAGATCATCTTCGATGAGAGCCATGGGGTGGATCAGCGGCTAGGTTTTTATGAGAAGATCGGGGTGGTACGCGATACCATCCAAAACCATATCCTACAGATCATCACCTTCCTCACTATGGGCGAGCCTGCAACGATCTCCTTTGAGGATATTGCCATTGAGAAGCAAAAAGTGCTGAGGGCGATCAGTCCGATCGAATCCTTCCATATGGGTCGCTATGAGAGTTTGGGAGCAAACAGCGGTCGGGTAATTCAAACACCGACCTATGCGGCCTTCAAGCTCTTTGTGAACACCTACTACTTTGCCGACATCCCCATCTACGTGAGAACAGGCAAGATGCAAAAAGAGCCCAAGAGCCTGATCTACATCAAGTTCAAGAACACTACGCGCCAGGTCATGCACGATGACTCGATCAAGGAGAATGGGGTGATCATCACCATCCATCCGGAGTTGACCATTGACATCAACATGAACCTGAAGGTGCCCAACACCAGCTGGAAGAGTAAACCGGTCCGCTTTAGATTCAATCAAAGTGAGACCTTTGGAGTCAACACCCCCGAAGCGTACGAGCAGATTGTTGAAAAAATCCTGGTAGGGGATAAAAGTCTCTTTCCCACCATGCAGGAGATCAACGAGAGCTGGCGGATCGTGGAGCCAATGCTCGACGATACCCTGCCGGTGGAGGTGTACCCAATCCGTACCCTCCCCCGCTTCGCCGAGCAAATGGCCCAAGAGAACGACTTTCAGTGGTTTGACTGATCAGATGAGAATGTGCATCTTCTCCTTGATGTGTGCAAGGTTCTCGTCTCCGATGCGGTTCGCTTTGCGTGTGCCTTCGACGATCAGTTCCTTGACCTGATCAAGGTGTGCTTCCCAGTACGCCCTTCTCTCCCTGAAAGGGTCCAAGAGCTCATTGAGCACTTCGTTCAGGCGCTTCTTGCACGCCATGCACCCGATCCTTCCCTCACGACAGAGCTGGCCGATCATCGGCGCTTCTTCGGAATTGAAGACCACATGGTACTTGTAGACGTTACAAATCTCCGGCGTCCCTGGGGTCGTGGCGGTGATCCGAGCAGGATCTGTGACTGCACTACGCACCATCTTCCACACCGTCTCCGGGGAATCGGAGAGATAGATGGCATTGCCCATGGATTTGCCCATCTTCGCGTTGCCATCGAGGCCGGCAAGTCGGCCTACCTTGCTGAGTTTATAGTTGGGCTCAGTGATTTCAGTACCGTACATCTTATTGAACTTACGCACGATCTTACGTGAAAGTTCGATGTGAGGCACTTGGTCCTCACCAACCGGCACCAAGTCTGCATTAATGAAAGTAATGTCAGCGGTCTGGCTCACCGGATATCCCAAGAATCCGTAGGAGAGGTCAGAGTAGCCGTAGTTCTTTGCTTCAGTCTTGATCGTCGGATTATGCATCAATTGGTTGACGTTCACGATCATTGAGTAGAAGACCGTCAATTCGGCGATCGAAGGGACCTGGCTCTGCTGTACGAAGGTCACCTTCTCCGGGTCCAGGCCAACGGAGAGGTTGTCGATCGTCACATCAATGATTGAGCTATTGATCAACTCTGGCTGTTCGAAGTGGGTGGTCAGCGCCTGCACATCGGCAAGCAGGATGAACGTCTCATACTCATCCTGTAGCTCTACCCGGCTCTTCAAAGAGCCAACGTAGTGGCCGAGGTGGAGCTTTCCGGTTGTCCGGTCGCCGGTTAGTATTCGTTTCTTCTTCTTTTGCACACCCTACTCCTTGCTCTCTTGCGCATCCCGCAGGCCGTTGGAGGAGGGGATGTTGATTCGGGTCAACGTGTGCTCCATATTGCACGAGGGGCATACCTGTGGTGTTTCATGTTTATCGACTGATTGGATCAATTCGATTTTAGCCTTACACAGTCGGCATTCATACTCATACGATGGCATGCGCGCATCCTCCTATAATATCCCTACCAGGCTCTCTTTGAGCTGGGCAAGTTCTTGGTCTTGTAGTTCCATCTGCCGGATGATCACCTGTAGGTCATCGAGCAGGAACATCTCTCTGAGGGCTGCGATGTTCACCGTCTGCTTCTCGCGCCTCAGGCGAGCAACGTAGCCACTTCGCACCATCTGGGAGAGGGTATTGGCCTCTTTCGCTCCCTTCATGGTGATATAGGCATCAACCCAGTACTGGTCAGCCTCATCGTGGTCGAGGAGAAAGAGTACCGAATCGGCCTGGAGGAAGATCTCCTGGGGCAGCTCTAGTCCAAGTTCAAAGAAAGTCTTTGGCTCCTCTGCCCACAGGGCGATGGAAGAGCTCTCCATCAGAGTGGCGATCTCTTCATCGATGAGCGGGTCACGACTACGATAGCTGCGATAGGCCTCTTCATAGTCACCGGTAGTGACGATAAGCGAGTTGTTGCCTACTGCGCGTACGGAGAGATTCCCATCTTTTTGGGTGAAATAGGTCCTACCGTCAGATGCTTCTTGGCGTTTGAAACCCGGCACATAGATCAGAGCAGAGTTTACCAAAAAGCGGGGAAAATCCCCCTCAATGACTGCCCACAGCTGCGCATCTTCCAAGCTGATGGGATATGCGTCGCTGTGAGGGGTCATGGCTATCGATACCCGGCTTATGCGGTCTGCCAAAGAGCCCATATCACCGAGGACAGCCTCTAGCAACTGCGCTTCGCGCTCAGCATCAACGCTGATGACCATTGCATTCGGTCCGCCCATCAGTTGGATCGGTCGGTGTTCGACCCTCCTTGACCCACCGGTGGCACATGAGGCAAAGAGCAGGATCGCTACAATGCCTACTGTGACAAGTTGCCGGTATCTTTTCATCAAATCAGTCCTTCCTCACCTCAAGCTTCAACTCAAGGTCGGCCACATCTATAGCCTCTGTATCAAGTGTAGCAAAGCTGATGGAGTTGGACAACGTCTCACGGGCAATAGTGGGGCCATGAACCTCAAAGGCGCGGCCAAAAATTTCCTCGCCGTCCCACCGGAGGGAGATGCGGTCACTGACCTCAAAATCACTCTCCTTACGAAGGTTCTGCACTGCTCGAATGATCTCACGGGCAACACCTTCAAGGAGGAGTTCATCGGTAATCGTTGTATCGAATCCAACAGTCAGCTGCTCTTCGTTGAGCACCTTCACTCCCTCTTTTTCACTGCGCTGGACGATGATCTCATCCTCCCCTACCTCGATTTGTCCATCGCTGTAGGAGAGTGTGTGGCGAGCCCCCTCAAGGATCTTGGCGATATCCGAACCCTTGAAGTCGGCGATCAAGGAGGCGACCTCCTTCATCTTCTTGCCAAGGCGGGAGCCAAGGGCCTTGAAGTTCGCCTTGGCATTGTAGGAGACAAGGTCCGACTCATCGGCCTGGATCACTACATCCTTGACGTTCAGCTCCTCGGCGATGATACTCTTCATCTCCTCAAGGATTTTGCGCTCACTCTCATCGCGGTCCACCAAGAAGAAGGTTGACAGAGGCTGACGAACCTTGAGGTTGCTGGAGGCGCGCAGTGCACGGCCCATGGCAATTGCCTTCTGGGCAAGGCTCATACGTCGCTCTAGATCTAAATCCCGCTCATCAGCGTTATACACTGGGTAGTCGGCATGGTGCACGCTCTCACACATATCACCGCTACGAAGGTTCTGGTAGATCTCTTCGGTGGTGAATGGGATGATCGGGGCGGTGACCTTCACGAAGGTCAGCAGCACCCGGTAGAGGGTGTCATAGGCCTGCTTCTTATCTGCATCGCTCTCACTCTTCCAGAAGCGGCGGCGACTGCGGCGGATATACCAGTTGTTCAGATCATCGATGAAGGGGGTGAAGAGCGAGCATGCCTTTTGAATGTCATAGGCATCAAAGGCTGCAGTAGCCCCTTCAACAAACCCTTGGCTTGCGCTGATGATCCAGCGATCCAGTGGGTTCTCAAGATCCTCGAAAGCGGTCTCACCAGGCTCATATCCGTCCAGGTTGGCGTAGGTCACAAAGAAGGAGTAGGCGTTCCACAGAGGGATGATCAGGCCTTTGAGCACGTCTTTGACGCTCTCTTCGCTGAACTTCAAATCCTCACCTCTGACTACCGCGCTATTCATCATGGCAAAGCGCAGCGAGTCAGCCCCATAGACATTGACCAATTCCATCGGGTCGGTGTAGTTACGCTCACTCTTGCTCATCTTCTTGCCTTCGGCGGTGAGCACGATACCGTTGGTGATGTTGTTCAGGAAGGCGGGTTTTTGCCAAAGACCCGCTGCAATGACGGTGAGGGTGTAGAACCATCCGCGAGTCTGATCCAGTCCCTCACAGATGAAGTCTGCAGGGAAGTGGCTGTCCACATACTCCTTGTTCTCAAAGGGATAGTGGTGTTGGGCATAGGGCATCGAACCGCTTTCAAACCAGCAGTCCAACACATCGCCGATGCGGCGCATCGTGCCCTTTCCATCGGGGCTAGGCCAAGTCAGGTCATCAACAAAGTGCTTGTGCAGGTCATCGACCTTCTGTCCACACTTTGCCTCAAGCTCTTGTCGGCTGCCGATGACTTCGATGTAATCGCTGTTATCGCACTTCCAGATGGGAATCGGGTTACCCCAGAAGCGGTTACGGCTGATCGACCAGTCACGGGCCCCTTCAAGCCACTTGCCAAAGCGTCCGTGTTTGAGGTGTTCGGGCATCCAGTAGATCTGCTCGTTTGCATCAAGCATGAATTGCTTGATCTTCTGGATGTCGACAAACCAACTGGAGAGGGCGCGGTAGATCAAAGGGGTCTTGGTGCGATAGCAGAAGGGATAGGGGTGCAGGTAGTTCTCCCGCTTCACCAGCAGGCCCTTCTCTCGTAGGTACTCGATGATTCCCTTGTCAGCATCCTTGACGAACACCCCTTCCCAGTCTTTGACTTCGGCGGTAAAGCGGCCTTCCATATCAATGGGAACCACGACGGGAATATCGGTATCTTTGAGCACTTGATAGTCATCCTCACCGAAGCCCGGCGCGGTATGGACTATGCCACTGCCATCCTCGGTGGAAACATAATCACCGAGGACAGAGATGAAGGCCCCATTCTCTTCCTTGAGGTGGGCAAAGTAGTCAAAGAGTGGCTTATACCCGAGGCCGGCATAGTGACTCCCCTTCTCCTCTTCGACAATTTCGTAGTCATCCTCACTCTTGTAGTAGTGGCTAAGGCGCTCCTTGCCAAGGATGTAGAAAGAGCCATCGCTCTTGTCACGAACCTTCACATAGACAATCTCAGGTCCAAGGGCCAGGGCGAGGTTGGAAGGAAGGGTCCAAGGGGTTGTTGTCCAAGCGAGGAAATAGGTATCCTTCATCCCATCGACGGCAAAGCGTACGGTGATGGCAGGATCGACGACATCCTGATAGCCGCCGAGGTTTACTTCAAAGTTGGAAAGTGGTGAGGCCAAAGCGGGACTGAAGGGCAAGATGTTGTACCCTTCGTAGATATATCCTTTCTCATAGAGGGTCTTGAAGACCCACCAGATCGACTCCATATAGTCGGTGTCCATGGTGCGGTAGCCGTTCTCCCAGTCGACCCAACGGCCCATCCGGTTGATCGTCTCCTCCCACTCCTTGGTATAGCGTAGGACGATGGAGCGGCACTCCTCATTGAACTTGCCTACCCCATACTCAACGATGGCACTGTGTCCGCTGATACCCAGCTTCTTCTCTACCTCGTACTCTACGGGCAGACCATGACAGTCCCATCCGAAGGTGCGCTGTACGCGTCGACCCTTCATCGTTTGGTAGCGAGGAATTGCGTCCTTTATGGTTCCGGGCACCAAATGGCCAAAGTGTGGCAGGCCCGTGGCAAAGGGAGGTCCGTCATAGAAGACGTACTCTGACTCTGCAGGGCGTCGCTGGACCGACTTTTTAAAGATATCCTGCTTCTCCCAAAATGCGAGGATCTTCTCCTCCATCTTCGGAAACTCTACTTTTGCATGAACTGGACGAAACATACCTCTGACCTCTTTGTTGTGCATCAGTGCTATTCTATTGATATCCATTGAAAATGACAACCTTGCGCGACGGGCCTTGCGTTGACGCAAACTCTCAGGCGCGATACTGTCAAGCTATGGCACGCTTTCCCTTGACCAAGACAATCAAGCGCTTTGGTGCGCGCTTCAAAGACGCCGGCTACTCCCTCTATGTGGTGGGAGGGGCTGTACGCGACCATCTCTTGGGCCTTCCCATCGAGGATTACGACTTTGCCACCGATGCCAAGCCTGAAGAGGTGATGCGTTTATTTCGTCGCGTCATCCCTACCGGGATCGAACATGGCACTGTCTCAGTCCACTTTGAGGGAGAGTTCTTTGAGGTCACCACCTTTCGCACCGATGGCAAGTACCTGGACAGCCGCCACCCCAGCTCAGTGAACTTTGTCACCGACTTGGTAGAGGACCTGAGGCGGCGAGATTTCACCATCAATGCCTTTGCAGCCGATTGTGTCAACGGGGCGGTCATTGACCACAATGGGGGAATAGCTGATCTGAAGGGGCGGATAATCCGCGCCATCGGTGACGCCAACACCCGCTTTGATGAGGATGGGCTGCGGATCTTGCGGGCTGCGAGAATTGCTGCAAAACTAGACTTCACCATTGAGGAGAAGACTTTCAAGGCGATGCAACAGAAGCGTGGAAATCTCATTCCAGTCAGCGCTGAACGGATTCGTGAGGAGCTCTTCAAGCTTTTGGACAGCAACCATCCGAGAAAAGGCCTTGAATACCTCTATAAGAGTGGAGTCCTTGCCCTTATCCTTCCCGAACTGGTGGAAGGCGAAGGCGTCGAGCAGGGTGGGATGCACCACGAAGATGT
>JBAZCM010000060.1:0-11164 GCA_041654935.1 Sphaerochaeta sp.
GATTGGAAGAGTCCACTTTACCCTGGCTACCTTCCTCTATTTGATCGTTACCTTTTTGTACTTGAAATCGACAACTCTCATTAAGAGTGTCATCATCAGCGTCGTATCAGCGCTCCTTATCAGTGCTGTCTTCCAGTATCTGTTCAAGATTCCCCTGCCGTAAGGCCGGAGGTTGTATGTTTGAAGCATTTGCACAGCAATTCTCTCTGTTCGGGTCGGCAGCCGCCCAAGCGTTCGCCTACCCACAGATCTTCGTGACTATGATTGCGACCATCGGTGGGATTGTCGTCGGAGCAATTCCGGGCCTCACCGCAACGATGGCCCTCGCCCTTCTGATCAACCTGACCTACACGATGCAGCTCTCTGTTGCCGTAGCCTTCCTCCTTGGCGTCTACGTTGGAGCGGTCATGGGTGGTTGTTACTCGGCGATCATGATCAATATCCCTGGAACCCCGTCTGCGGCAGCCACTGCCCTCGACGGCTTTGTCCTGGCCAAACAAGGCCATGGCGGACAAGCCATCGGCGTTGGGGTTATCGCCTCGGCGATCGGAAGCCTTTTTTCCATCGTCATCCTGATCTTCCTCACCCCGTTCCTCTATAAGATTGCTCTTCGGTTCGGTCAGTGGGAGTACTTCCTCATCTCGGTCTTCGGCATCATGATCTGTGGAAACCTCTCAACGCAGTCTACCCCACTCAAGGGTTGGATCGTCGGTTTCCTCGGCTTCTTCACTGCCATGATCGGCCTCGATGCCGTCTACGCCTATCCGCGCTTCACCTACGGCTCCTACAGCCTCATGGGTGGCATCTCCTTGATCCCGGCCCTCATCGGAGTCTTTGGTATCAGTGAGATTTTGATGGTCCTCCAAGAGGATACCCCGTACTCCATCGAAAGCCAGCTAGGTCGTGTCTTACCCACACGAGCGATGATGAAGGATATCTTCAAGACCTCGGTCCGTAGCGGCCTAATCGGCTGTGGAATCGGTGCTGTTCCTGGAGCTGGTGAAGACATCGCCGCCTGGGTCTCCTACGATGTGGGTAAGAGGCGCAGTAAAGCCGGCCACCTCTTTGGTAAGGGCAGCTATGAAGGCCTCGCTTCTGCAGAGACGGCCAACAACGCCTGTGTTGGTGGGGCTATGATTCCATTGCTCACCCTGGCAATCCCCGGCTCTCCTCCCGCTGCAATGTTCCTCGCCGCTGTCTGGCTGCATGGCATTAAGCCCGGTCCGATGCTGGCTCTTGAGAACCCCGACTTCCTCTACCTGACGGCAGTGACCCTCTTCATCGCAACGGCGGCGATGACGGTCTTCGGTCTGCTTTTGACCCGCCCGATGGTCAGTGTCCTTAAGATCAACCGCAAGATCCTTATGCCGATCATCGTCCCCTTGACGGTCATCGGAGCGTATGCTGGAAACGTCAATATCTTTGACATCCACGTCATGTTCGTCTTCGGTATCTTGGGCTACATCCTCCGTAAGCTCGACTATCCAATGGCCCCGTTAGTACTGGGTATCATCTTAGGCCCCTCGGCAGATATCAGCTTCCGCCAAGCCTTGATGCAAGGTCAGGGATCGCTGCTTCCGCTCTTGGGCCGACCAGTCGGAATGGTCTTGATGGTCGCTATTGCATGGATCCTCGTCGCTGGCGTGAAAGCTACCAGAAAGCCCGCAGTAGCTGACAATGGCAATGCAGGAGCTGTCCAATGACGGTAAAAGATAAAGTGATTCTGGTCACCGGCGCCGCCGGTGGCCTGGGCGCTGAAATGGCTCGCCTCTTAGCCAAGAGTGGGGCGAAGGTTCATATCCTCGACCTTGATGAGAAGAGCGGGGTCGCCGTAGCAGATGAGTTGACCAAAGCGGGTTACAAGGCTGCCTTCCACCAACTCAATGTCACTGACGAAGCGCGCTGGGAAGCGGTGGTCAACGCCATCGTAGAGACCGATGGCAAAGTTGATGTATTGGTCAACAACGCCGGTATTAATATCCGTAAGGTCGTCGAAGAGATGAACTTTGAAGAGTTCTCTACCATGATGGCCGTCAATGTGGGCAGTGTCTTTCTGGGAACGAAGTTTGTCATCCCAGTGATGCGCAGCCAAGGCGGTGGTGCGATTATCAACACCTCCTCGGTCTGCGGCCTAGTAGGCCACCGCTACACCCCCGAGGCATACAC
Source organism: Sphaerochaeta sp. (assembly GCA_041654935.1). Lineage (GTDB taxonomy): Bacteria > Spirochaetota > Spirochaetia > Sphaerochaetales > Sphaerochaetaceae > Sphaerochaeta. The sequence goes on from JBAZCM010000060.1 coordinate 2,167, forward strand.
GACCACCAAGGGCGCGGTAACGCTGCTCAGCAAGGCAATTGCATCGCGCTACGGCAAGGATAATATCCGCTGTAACTCGATTCACCCCTCCACCGTTGACACGCCCTTGGTACAAGAGATGTTCAAAGACCCGGCCAAAAAGAAGGAGCGCTACGACGAAGTTCCTTTGGGACGACTTGCTACCGCCCTCGATGTGGCCAACGCAGTCCTCTATCTGGCCAGCGATGAAGCCTCGTTCATCAACGGTGTGGCGCTGCCCATCGATGGTGGGGTCACTGCATATTAATAAACTAGGACAAGGTAATTGAAATGAAGTATTCGACAGAATTGATTAAAGATCTGAGACTTAAGGCAATCCAGGTTCGCTCCAATATCCTGGAGATGATCCCACCGGGTAAGGTGGGCCACCTCGGAGGCAGCAGCTCAGCCGCTGACTTCATGGCAGCTCTTTACTTTCACGCAATGCGCGTGAATAAGAACGACCCCAAGGACCCGGCACGCGATCGCATGATCATGAGTAAGGGCCATGCGGTCTTGGTACAGTACGCCTGCCTCGTAGAGCTGGGCTACTTTGACCGCGAAGAGCTGGATAAGGTAAAGACCTTTGAAGGTATCTTACAGGGTCACCCGGATATGGATCGCACCCCCGGCATTGAGGCGGTCACCGGCTCGTTGGGCCAAGGTCTTTCAGTAGCGCTTGGTATGGCGCTGGGCCTCACCCTCGATAAGAGTGACAGCCGCGTGTGGGCAGTCCTCGGAGATGGAGAGCTCGCCGAAGGCCAGATTTGGGAAGCTGCGATGGCAGCCGCTGTGCACAAGGCGAGTAACCTGACGGCGATCATCGACCTCAACGGGGTGCAGGCGACCAGTACGACCGCCGAGATCTTCCCCATCGAGAATATTGTGGAGAAGTGGAAGGCCTTTGGATGGAATGTCCTTGAGATCGACGGACACGATATGCCCCAGATCCTACAGGCCATCGATGAAGCTAAGGCATACACTGCCGGCCCGACAGCTATTGTGGCACACACCATCAAGGGTAAGTGCTTCCCCTTCGCAGAGGGACAGGCTAAGTACCACAACGCCGCGATGACCGAAGAGGAGTATGAGACCGCATGGCAGTGCATCCAGAACATGAAGAGTGAGGTAGAGGCATGAGAAGTAGCGATAGTTTGAGAAAGACATACGGCGAGACACTCGTCGAACTCGGAAAAGAGAACAAGGATATCGTGATGCTTGAGGCAGACCTGGGCAACTCAACCATGTCCTCCCTCTTCTTGGGCGCATACCCAGAACGATACTTTCAGATGGGTATTGCTGAGCAGAATATGGCCAGCGTCGGAGCAGGTCTTGCCCTTGCTGGCAAGATTCCCTTCATCAACTCCTTTGCCGTCTTCGCTTCGGGTAGAGCGTACGACCAGATTCGTTCCTCGATCACCATTGCAAACCTCAATGTGAAGATCTGCGGATCGAGTGCAGGGCTCTCGGACTTCGGTGATGGAAAGACCCACCAGAGTATCGACGATATCGCCCTGATGCAGGTCCTGCCCAACATGACCGTTCTCTCCCCCTGTGATGCAGTGGAGACCGAGCAGATGGTCAAGGCGATGGTAGAGAACCATGGGCCGATGTACATCCGCATCAACCGTAACGACCTGCCGGTCGTCACCGACGCTTCCGAGCCTTATCATATCGGTAAGATGCTCCTGATGGTCGAAGGCACTGACGTGGTCATCTTCGCCACCGGTGTGATGGTCCAAAAGTCGATGGAAGCGGCAGCTGAGTTAGCCAAGGAGGGCATCAGCGCCCGCGTGGTGAACATCAGTACCATCAAGCCTTTGGACACCAAGGCGCTTATCGCTTTCACCGAGGGCGTGAAGGGTGTGGTCACCGCCGAAGAGCACAACGTTATCGGCGGGTTGGGCAGCACCGTTGCCAGCGCGCTCTCTAAGAGCCGCCTCCCCATCGAGATGCTGGGCATCGAGGATGAGTACGGCACCTCGGCAGAGAACTATGAGATCCTCCTCAAGCACTACGGGCTAGAGAGTGAGGATGTTGCGCAGAAGGTGCGCGACGTGTTGAAGTAGAGAATATAAGGAGTTATACCGATGAAGATTGGATTTATTGGACTTGGAATCATGGGTAAGCCCATGGCAAAGAATCTTTTGAAGGCAGGCCACCAGGTGGTGTGCTTTGATATCAACCAGACAAATGTTGACGAAGTCGTCGCAGCCGGTGCTACGAGCGCCGCTTCCAGTGCAGAGATTGCAAGCCAAGTTGAGCTGGTGATCACCATGCTGCCCAACAGCCCCCACGTGAAGGCGGCGGTGATGGGCGAGGGTGGGGTGCTCGAAGGTGCCAAAGAAGGGCTGAAGCTGGTGGACATGAGCTCCATTGCCCCCCTTGCCAGCCAGGAGATCGAGAAAGCCGCAGCCGCCAAGGGCGTGAGGATGCTCGATGCCCCGGTCAGCGGTGGCGAGCCCAAGGCCATCGACGGCAGCCTTGCCATCATGGTCGGCGGCGAGAAGGCCCTCTTTGATGAGGTCAAGGATATCCTACTCGTCATGGGAGACAGTGCTGTGCACTGCGGACCCATCGGAGCCGGTAACACAACCAAGCTCGCCAACCAGGTTATTGTTGCTCTGAACATTGCAGCAGTTGCTGAGGCTTTCACTCTGGTGCGCAAGGCAGGCGTTGAGCCTGAGCTGGTCTTTGAGGCGATCAAGGGCGGTCTTGCCGGCAGTACGGTGATGAATGCCAAGGCCCCGATGATGATGGACTCGAACTTCAAGCCTGGCTTTAAGATTGACCTGCACATCAAGGACCTTGCCAATGCCCTGGACACTGGCCACGGAGTGGGCAGCCCCCTTCCGCTGACCGCCCTTGCCCAGGAGATGATGCACACCCTGCGCGCCGACGGCTTCGGCGGTGATGACCACAGCGCCCTAGCTCGCTACTATGCTAAGCTCAGTGGCACAAAAATCGGTAAATAATAGATACAACATACCCTCTCTCCCTACTCTTGGGGGAGAGGGTCTCTTATAAGAAGAAGCGAGGAAGCATGAACTACTTACAGTGGCTCTCTGGCCACACTGACTCTGTATGGTGGCACGACTCGGCCAATATGAGCGAAGCAGAACGCGCACTAGCATGGGGTGCTCAGGGGATGACCACCAACCCATTCTTGGTGAACCAAACCTTACGATCTCCAAAAGAGGAGTGGGACCTTTCGACAAAAGGATTGAGCGGGGACCAAAAGGCTTTGCATGCTATAAAGACGGTTACCACCACCTATGCCCAGAAGTTCCAACCGATCCGCGATGTGGGCCAAGAGGGAAGAGGCTACGTGTGTGCCCAGACCAATCCCAACAAATGTGGCGATTATCACTACATGGTCAAACAGGCCAAGGTCCTCTCATCGTGGGCTCCCAATATTGTAGTAAAGTTGCCTGCTACTCGGGCGGGCATTCGCGCCTATGAGGAGTGTGTAGCAGCTGGGATCAATGTCGCTGCAACGGTCAGTTTTACTGTCAGCCAAGTCCTCGCAGTAGGAGAGGCAGCCAAGCGAGGCAAAGAGCGCGCCAAAGCCGCCGGTATTACCCCTCCTTTGACAATCGCTGTCTTGATGGTCGGGCGCTTGGATGATTACCTGCGCGATGTTGCCCAGGATCGCGACCTTGCTATCGGTGAAGATGATATTCGTCAGGCAGGCACTGCGTGTATCAAACATGCCTATACACTCTTCCAAGAGCGCGGCTACGATACCTTCCTCATGCCAGCAGGATGCCGTGGCGCTTACCACATTAGCGCCCTCAGTGGGGCAAAGATGATTATGTCGATCTCCCCAAAGATCCAAGATGAACTCGTTAGTTTGGATGAGCAGCAGTTTGTCACACGCATCGACGAGCCTGTTGATCCTGCGACCCTCGAGCGCCTGTTGACCCTCGATGAGTTTGCAAGAGCTTATAGAGCGGACGGTATGCAGGCCGAAGAGTTCATCACCTTCGGCAGCACCAACCGCACTATCGATCAATTCATCAATAGCGGTTGGAACCCACTGACCGCATTGGAGAGGTGAAGATGAAGAAGAATCCCTTTGATCTCAGTGGCAAGAATGCAGTGGTTACCGGTGCCTACCAAGGACTGGGACTGGGTATGGCCCGCGGCCTTGCTGAAGCGGGAGCTAAGGTAATCCTCGTCGATGTACACCCCGATGTCGCCCTTCGAGCAGAAGAGCTGAAAACTGAAGGGTTAGCCGCCGAGGCGATTGTCAGCGATCTTCTCAGTCGAGAAGGGAGGGCGAGTTTGAAGGCGCAAGTAGAAGAGATGGAGGGGGGAAGGCTGGATATCCTGGTGAATAACGCAGGCATTCAGATCCGCCACTCATCACTTACCTTTCCCATCGAAGATTGGGATAAAGTCATTGAGTTGAATCTGACAGCGGTCTTCGATCTTGCTCAATGGGCGGCTAACATCATGGTAGGGCAGGGCAAGGGAAAGATTATCAATACTGCTTCGGTGAACTCGGTTGCAGCGGGTATCAATACGGTGGCCTACTGTGCTGCCAAGGGTGGGATTGTTCAGTTGACCAAGACGATGAGTAACGAGCTCTCCTCCTTGGGAGTCAACGTCAACTGTATTGCCCCAGGCTACATGGATACACCGATCAACGAAGCGCTGGTCAATGACGAAGAACGCTTTGAGGAATTGAGTCTACGCATTCCCGCTAAGCGTTGGGGAAGGCCTGAAGATATGGCCGGGGCTGCAATCTATCTAGCCAGTGATGCCTCCGATTATGTGTGCGGGGCAATGCTCGCTGTTGATGGGGGATACCTCGGACGGTAGCAGAACAGCCCAACTGTTATACACCAAATTGTACATGCCAAAACCCTTGAGTTTTGGCATGTTTATGTTGGACCTCTCAATAATTACTCCGCTATCAGCAGCTATTATTTTACGCTATAAAGTCAATTAAACATATGAGATGACTATATAATGCATTCACCTCTCTCACTTGTATGATAAGCTGAAAATTACAAAAGGGGTGCTGGAATACTGGCAAAAAATCTGATTTCTACAAGAAGCAATGACTGAAGTACGTAATCCAATCCTCAGAGGTTTTAATCCTGACCCATCGATTATCCGAGTCGGTGAGGACTTTTATATCGCCACCTCAACCTTTGAGTGGTTTCCTGGAGTGCAAATCCATCATAGTCGAGACTTGGTCAACTGGGAGCTACTCACCCGTCCATTGGATAGAGTGAGCCAGCTGGATATGGCTGGAGTTGCAGACTCTTGTGGTGTCTGGGCCCCTTGTCTCTCTTGGGATGGAGAGCTCTTTTATCTTTGCTACACGATTGTGCGCACCAAGGGCATCTTCAAAGATACCCATAACTATCTGGTCACCGCCTCTACGATCGAGGGGCCGTGGAGTGAGCCTGTCTTCCTGAACAGCTATGGTTTTGATCCCTCCCTCTTCCACGATGAGGATGGCCGTAAGTGGACCCTCACGATGACCACCGATTTTAGGGAGGGAAAGAATCGTTTTGCCGGCATCCTCCTGGAGGAGTACGACCGGGTCAAAAAGGTCTGTAGCGGAAAGCCAAAACTCATCTATACCGGCACCGAGCTCGGATGGACTGAAGGGTCACATCTGTACAAAATTGGTGAGTATTACTATCTCTTGGTAGCCGAAGGAGGCACCTTCTACAACCATGCAGAGTCGGTTGCACGATCTCGGACCATCGATGGCCCTTATGAGGATATGCCCGGCAATCCGGTCATCACCAGCAAAGATCGCGATGAGCTGTACATCCAAAAGGCCGGCCACGGGGATTTGGTCGAGCTAGCTGACGGCTCGTGGGCTTTCGTACATTTGGGTAGTAGGCCAATTAACCGTCACTGTATGCTTGGACGAGAGACGTGTATTCAGAACATCGTCTTTGATGAGGATGGGTGGCCTCGCATTGCCGGAGGAGATAACGCTCCACGCGACCTCTTCATCTCCCCCTTTGATGCACTACCAAAGGGGCCGACAGATATCACCTACACCTTCGACGGGCCTACGCTCCACAAAGACTTTCAGACCCTGAGAATCCCCTTGGGCCCTGATGTTCTCTCGCTCACCGATCGCAGAGGATATTTGCGCCTCTACGGACGCGAGAGCATGAGCTCGACCTTCGTCCAAGCGCTCGTCGGGCGACGGCAACAAGCTTTCTTCTGTAACGTCACCACTGAGATAGATTTTACCCCCTCTTGGTACAAGCACATGGCAGGCCTGGCCTACTACTATGGCACCCGCCAGTATTATTACTTGGCCGTCACCCACGATGAGGCTTTGGGCCGCATCGTTGCCTTGATGAGCTGTGACAACGACGCCTATGATTTACCTATCGCGACGCTCGTGGTAGCCGAAAAGGGCTCATTAACGCTTAAAATTGAGACACGGGCCGAAGTGGTACGATTCTTATGCAGTGAAGACGGGAAGAACTTTAAACAGGTGGGCGATGATCAAGATGCCACACGCATTAGCGATGACCGGATGGACAACACCGCCTTTACCGGGGCTTTTTTCACTCTCTCATGCCAGGACCTCAGTGGGATGAGAAGACACGCAGACGTTAGGTATCTACACTACCTTGAATTGGAATAGGAGGCCTTTGATGGGAAAACGTGCATTATTGTTGACCGGCGGCTGGGATGGCCATGAGCCGGAGCTAGTGAGTAAGCGATTCTCTACCTTTTTGCAGAATGAGGGATTTGAGGTTGCCATAGAACGAGATCTTGAGATTCTGCAGGACCGCGAGTATCTCTTTAGCCTCGACCTCTTTGTGCCTGTCTGGACAATGGGGGAGTGGGACACCAAGCTAACCGGCCACCTCTCTGATGCTATTGCCAGTGGAGTAGGGGTAGCAGGCTGTCATGGTGGCATGTGTGATGCCTTTCGCAAGAACGTGCACTGGCAGTTCATCATGGGAGGCAACTGGGTTGCTCACCCCGGCTCCGACGGGGTGGAGTATATGGTGAACATCAAGCAGGGCTCCAGTCCGCTCAACGATGGAGTTTCGGACTTCGCAGTGAAGAGTGAGCAGTATTATCTACATGTTGACCCCGTTGTTGAAGTTCTTGCGACCACACGCTTTCCCGTACAGCACTGGTATCACTCCACCAATGGGCACGTTGATATGCCAGTGGTGTGGACAAAGAAGTGGGGACACGGGCGAGTCTTCTATAACTCGCTGGGTCACCATGACGATATCTTTGATATCCCCGAAGCGTGGACTTTGATGAGTCGCGGTCTTTTGTGGGCAGCAGAAGGCAAGCGCCTGGCAGTTGAGCAGGGCTTGACGATCGATGAGTTTAAAAGTGACAGGAAGATGTTCTGATATGGTAAAATTGAGAGTAGGAATAGTAGGACTGGGAAAGATCAGCGGAATCTATTTGGATAACCTCACCGGCATGTTCGCGCAGTGGGTTGATGTTGTCGGTGTAACTGATCTGATGAAGGATCGCGTCGATGCGGTTACCGAGGCATATGGGTTGAAGGGGTATACTGACTATGCAGCACTGCTTGCAGAAGAGAAGGTGGACTTGATCCTCAACCTCACCACTCCGCAAAGTCACTATCAGCTGTGCCGTGAAGCTCTATTGGCAGGCAAGCATGTCTATGTAGAGAAACCACTCTCCTTGAATACCAAGGAGGCCGGTGAGTTGGTAAGCCTTGCCGCTGAGCGGGGTCTGTTCATCGGAGGGGCACCTGACACCTTCTTGGGATCGGGGATACAGACGTGCCGTAAGCTCATCGATGAGGGGTGGATTGGCCGCCCTATTGCAGCTTCTGCCTTTATGATGAACCACGGCCATGAGAGTTGGCACCCCGATCCAGAGTTTTACTATAAGGATGGAGCGGGCCCCCTCTTTGACATGGGCCCCTACTATATCACCGCGTTGGTAAACCTTTTGGGGCCAGTGAAAGCTGTTAACGGGGTGGCTCGTAAGAGCTTTGCTACGCGCACCATTACCAGTGAACCAAAAGCGGGTACGGTGGTTGATGTTGAGGTAGATACCCACGTCACCGGAATTTTGGAGTTCGATAGTGGGGCGGTAGCCACGCTGGTAACCAGCTTTGATGTGTGGCACCATCAGATGCCCAACATTGAGATCTACGGCAGTGAAGGGACGCTGCGGGTCCCAGACCCCAACACCTTCGGCGGCCCGATTCGCTACTGCCGAAAGGGCAGTGACCAGTGGATTGACCTACCTCTACTCTTCGATTATGAGGAGAACTCACGAGGCTTGGGCGTCGCTGATTTTGCGTGGGCATTACAGACAGACAGTAAAGACGGACGGGCAGGAGGAGAGCTTGCCCTACACATCGTTGATGTCATGCAAAGTATCCTTGCCAGTGCTGAACGTGGGCAGAGGGTTGATATCGGTAATCAATGTAAACAACCGCAGCCTCGAAACCCATAATGATTTTCTTCGTCTTCCTCTTCTACACGCTCATTGGCGATATGTACCACGTAATTCAGGAGAGCGACTGTAATCTCTCAGTCAATACAATACCTATTTGAAGAAGATTTATCGTGATGCACTGTATCTTTCAACCACCTTTCAGTGAACAACATCATCACCGTGATGATCTTTCAAAAGAGGCTTATCCACGTCTACAATCAAATCAGTGTGATCAACAAAATCTATTGTTAGTATATACACATCCGAGGAGGATGATTTCTCAAGTGTTCTTGATTCGATAGACTCTTCCTTTCTTTTCTCCCTCAGCAATTAAGAGTCCATCCTCCACCATTTGAGATAGCAAAACTCTGGCACGCGAACTTTTTATATCAAGAAGGGTACAAATCTCGGCATTTGTGCTCGTTTCCTTAGTCTGTAAAAACTCTAGAATGCGTTGACGCTGAAGATCAGTTGATCCGTGATATTGTGTTGGTGATTCTTTTATATCGCCACTATTTATATCGCCACTATTTATATCGCCACT
>JBAZCM010000061.1:0-11102 GCA_041654935.1 Sphaerochaeta sp.
AATTGGCTCAGAGGGACAGCAGGCATGAGCACTGACCACCTTCCCTTCGATCAGGGGGGCGACCTCTTGCAGAAAAGAGGCACTCATCGTATAGGCAAGTTCAAAACGTGCCTGGGGCACTTGCTCTACGTAGGTGGCTATCTCCTCTTTGGAGGTAAAGCCAACTAGTGAGATAATAGGGGCGGGAAGATCGCTCATATAGCCTCGGTTGTTAAAATCTTGATGTCGAGAGCCTCTAGGGTCTGACGGACTTCGTCATCAATCGTGTCGGTTATCAAGTAGTCGATGGCATCCCAATCACAGACCTTGGCCAGTGAGAGGCGCTCCATCTTCGAGGAATCTACCAATAGGCAGACCTTGGAGGCGCTTTTGATCATCGTCTGTTTGCTGTCTGCTTCGATAAGGTTGGTACAAAAGACTCCGTGTTCAACTGAGTAGCCAGCGGCTCCCAAGAAGCACCAGTCAGCATGGATTTGGCGGTAGAACTCCTTGGTGTGGTTACCCATCAAGCCCATGGAAGGGCGGCGGAGGATTCCTCCAGCCATCAAGAGGTCAACCTTCTCCGCGTGCATGAGCTCTCCCATGACCAACAGACTGCTGGTCATCACCGTGATGGGCAGTTCACGGATATAGGGACCGATATGGACGGTTGTTGAGCCATTGTCGATGATCACCGACTGCCCGTCTTTGATCAGAGAGGCAGCAAGCGCTGCGATTGCCTTCTTCTGGACCGCGTACTCATTGATTGTCACACTGATGAAACGAGTCCCCTCTTGGTGCTCGGCGGTGATTGCCCCACCGTGGGTACGGACCAGCAGGCCCCGCTCCCCCATCTCATCGAGGTCGCTACGCACAGTTACCTTCGAGACCCCCAAGGCCTTTGCAAGATCGGTTACCTGCACCGACCCTTGCGTCTCCAGTTGTGCCAAAATCTCCTTTTTTCGTGCAGCAGGGTTCATTGCCACTCCTCCAAATCGCTCACTATACGGTGTCGCTCTGTCTATCATACATTGTAGCCCTCAAAGAGTGTAGGCAGACCCGTGTTTGCAAAATGCTCGCGTGCTTCCACTAAAAGCGCCTCGCGCTCCTCCTGCGATGGAGGCAGATGAGCAAGGATCAACCGCTTAGCCCTCAGAGTGGCCGCCTCCAGTGCTGCTTGGCGTGCACTGCTATGTCCACTTTCTGCCAGCTGGATCTCTTTATCAGCGCAGCCGCCGGCCTCATGGATCAAGATGTCAGCATCATAGGCGGCCTGGGCATGTTCATCGCAGACCTTACAATCGGCAAGGTAGACGATTCGTTTGTCTTTTTTGGTGAAGGCACAACCGAGGGTTGGGACTCCGTGTGGCACGGAGAAGAGCGTGATCTCCATCTCTCCCACACGCATCGCAGCATCTCCCTCAGTACAGACAAGCCAGTTGATGGAGAAGATGCCGCGCTTCTCCTCGAGGGAAAAGAGATCGACCAAGGAGCGCGCGACTTTTATTGTCTGCTCATTACCAGCTATCGAGAGCGCCTCAGTGCGCCCGGCAAGCCATAGTTGGTGGATCAATGAAGGCAGGGCGTAGATATGGTCGATATGGGCATGGGTTAGGAGAACAAGATCGATGGTCAGTGGGTCGATACCAGAGCGCTGTAGACAGAGAAATGGAGAGCCTGAAACATCTACGAGAACACCTCTATCCCCTGAGGTCACCGCCAAGGAGGTGTTAGAGGCCTCCTTGGCTTGGATGGAGCCAGTGTATCCCAAAAAGTGCAGCCTCACTGTCTCTTAGCCCTCCTTCGATTGATCGCAGGAAGGGCGATCGAGAGAATGGACAGGCCGATGAACAAAAGGCAAATCGGTTTGGTGAAGAAGACCAAGTAATTGCCCCCAGCCAGCTTGACAGCCCGCCTGAAGTTTTCTTCAAACATACCACCAAGGATTAAGCCAAGGACAATTGGGGCGATGGGGTAGTTATCTCGCTTGAGGAAGTATCCTACCAAGCCCATCACCAAAGCAGTTCCTAGGTTAAAGATTCCCACTGCAGTTGCCTGTCCGGCTACGGCATAGGAGCCGATGAAGGAGAGGACCACAATTTGAGGTAACAGAATCTCTTGGGGTACGCTGAGTACCTTCGGATAGAGGCGTACTCCCAAGAGTTGGAAGAGGGCCATAAAGATGTTGACAATCAACATGGTAGTGAAGATCGCGTAGACAAGGGCCATGTTGGTGGCAAAGAGATGAAAGCCCGGTGTCACGCCTTTGACCATCAAAGCTCCAATGAGCACTGCAGTCGCTGCGTCACCTGGAATACCTAGCGCGAGAGCCGGAATAAGGGCGCCACCGGTAACTGCATTGTTGGCTACCTCAGGGGCAAAGACTCCTTCCAGCGATCCAGAGCCCAGTGGCTCAAGCTTCCCTTTGGAGTTTTCAGTAATCGTTTTTGCTGAGTTGTAGGCCATGAAGACGGCGATTGAAGCGCCGGTACCAGGAATGGCTCCGATGAGCGTTCCAATTCCCAGTGAACTGAAGATAATCTTCCACATCGAGACCAACTTTTTAAACGATGGGAAGACCTTATCGATTTTTATTGGTTCAACCTTCTGCGCTTTTTCAAATCTCTTAGAGAGCTCGAAGAAGACTTGGCTGATGCCGAAGAGGCCGATCAGCGTTGAGGTGAGGTCTAACCCCTTTGAGAGGGGTGTAGTTGCAAGTGCTTTGGCAAAGGGGATACGCAGTTGGTTACTGAAGGGGTCAGTACCCAAAAAGGCCAAAGCCATACCAAAGGCGCCCATCAAGAGGCCTTTGAGGATGTTGTTGCCGGAGACCGAGGCGATGATCACCAGACCTACCAGCGCTAACGTGGTCTTTTCAGCTGGTCCGAAAGCGAGGGTCAGCCGTGCTACCAACGGCGAGAAAAGTACCAGAACGAGTAAGGATCCAATACCACCGATAAAGGATGCGACTACCGCCCCACCAAGGGCTTCACCAGCTTTTCCTTTTTTGGTCATCAAGAGTCCATCTTCGACGGTTGCAATCGCGTTTGGGTTACCCGGGATACCGATGAGGATCGCCGGGATGGAGGCGCCACTGACAGCGCCGCAATAGACGGCGAGCAACAATCCAATACCGGTAGCAGTCGGCAGTTGGAAACTAATGGGCATCATTAAAGCAATTCCCATCGTAGCGGTCAGGCCAGGAAGGGCTCCGAGGATTATACCGAGTACCGATCCAATAGCCATCCAAACGATAGTTGATACGTTGGCGATCTGTGCTAAGCCTTGTAAGAAAATATCCATCTCTGCCTCCCTACCACTGGATGATGCCGCGCACCAATTCGACGAGGAAGAGCTGGCGGAAGATCAAGTAGATCAATTCGGTGGTGGCCACTGCTATCATTGATGCGATATACGCAGCCTTGAAAGGCTCTTGGGCTAGGCGCTCTTTCCCTACCCTCTTTGCGATGAACATGAAGAGCAAAAAGAGGGCGGTTACAACGATCAGGACAATTGCCACTACCACCGACGTAGAGCCAAGGAAAGCAGGGATTGTGCCTTGGCGACCTGCCAGAAGGAGGAAGCGGGTTATCCGCCTACCAATTGTGTAAAGACCGACTAGCAAAGCAGTCGATCCTACCAGGCTCACCAGCCAGATTGCACTCTCTTTGGCTCGAACATCGCCTTGTAGATAGAAAAAAGTCAGCGTGTGTAGCAGCCAAGCGGTGGTCAGAAGATAGCCGATCGGTCGCGCCATGAGCACATAGAGCAGTGTGACAGCGACCGTCAGCACAAAGAGACGCTTCTGCTCCGTTTCCATCTTAGAACCTTGTGACGGCTGCTTCTTATCAGTCAAAAAGAGGGCCGTCGTGCCAAGGAACATGAAGATCGATAGGCCCAGGGGGAGAACCATTCCCCCTGGGTCCCCGCCGATCTCATCACCGATCATCGTCGAGGAGCCCAGGCTCATCACGTAGATGAAGTAGAGCACTGAGACAACCATGCCGACAAAGGGAAGTATCTTGCGGTCTCGGAACATTGCGTAATCCTTCTAGGTCCTACATCTCGTAGAGACCAGCTTCCTTGAGGATAACCTCATAGTCTGCGATGATTCCCTTATCGTACTCAGCAAAGTCACCAAGCTTTGCAAAGGCTGGAATCAGACCATTATCCTTTTGGAACTTCTCAAATGCGGGGCTGAAGTAAGCCTTCTCGACGGTGTCAGCAAGCCATTTCTTTACTGACTCACTGGTTCCCTTCTTCACCATGACTGAGCGGAAGGAGCCGCCAGGGACGGTGATGCCAGGGTATCCTGCCTCTTCGAGGTTAGGTACATGGGCAAGGGAGGCAAGGGAGCTATGACCCTCTGTGAGGATAGCCAAGGGCCTGAAGGACTGGCTGTTTGCCACAACCTCTGACTGGCTGAAAATACCCACGTCACAGTGTCCACCAAGCACCGAAGCGATCAGGTCGGCTCCACCGTTAAAGGGGGTGACGTTAAAGGTTTTGTCAAAAGCTAAGTTCAATCCAACTGATGCAACTCCTGTCGCTCCACCCATGCCAGCGTTACCTAGGGAGATTCTGCCAGGGCGAGAGGCTGCATCCTTAATAAGGTCCTCAAGGGTCTGCCAAGGCTTGTCGTTACGAACGGCGACGATGAACGGGTCCCAGTTAAGCGCGGCTACATAGTCAAGCTCCTTATAACCGGCAGTCAGGCCTTGCATGGTAGCTGCAGTGGTGTGAGTTCCGGCGCCGAGGAACATATACCCATCAGCTGGGCTGTTGATGACCTCGTTTGCTCCGGTAGCACTACCGGCGCCGGTGATGTTGGTAACCAAGAAGTTCACTCCGCTGACCTTCTTCATCTCCTCTGCCAATGCACGGAAGATCAGGTCGGTCGATCCACCAGCTGCGTGTGGGACGACGACAGTGATATTCTTCTCCGGATCAGGATAGACGCTTTCAGCGCTTCCACCGGCAAACACTGCGCCTGTCATGCCAATGAGCAAGATAGCAACAATCAAAAATCTCATCTTTTTCATGTAATCCTCCAAATAGAATTATTGCGGCTATACAACCGTAAAATTACCATATCAAAGCAGAACAAGCCTAGGGCAAAAAGAACCAATGCAACTTGTTCTTTGCTTGTCTTATATAGAAGTATTGTGCATAAAACAACAAAAAGCAAATAAAATCGTAAAATAAGGCAAAACTTTTTCATCTTTTTAACTCTTTCCTTTGCGCAAGACCTCGCTCTTTGCTATGCTCAAGTCATGGCAACCTTCTATCCATACAAGAACTACTTCTATAACCAGTTCCATGGCATGTCTAGTCTCATCGTCACCAGGGTTGGCAAAGAGCAAAGCCCTCCAGGCTTTGTCCATGGACCTGATGTACGAAACTCTTACACCTTGCACTTCAGTCTCAAAGGAGGAGGTGTCCTTCGTATGGGAAACCGCTCCCACCCCGTGGGACTGGGAGATTTGCTGCTCATCTACCCCAATGTAAAGGTGTACCCAAAGGCTGACCGTCAAGATCCTTGGGAGCTGTGCTGGGTTGGTTTTACTGGCAGTGATGCGCGTCTACTCACCGATGCCATTGGTTTCAGTCCCCTCTCTCCGGTGATGCAGACGAATGTGCAAAGCCGCCCTGAAATCCAGCGCCTCTTTATGGATATCTATGCCAGTCGTGGAGACCGCCCCTCCCAGGTCGTTGAGATGACCGGTAAGCTCTATCTCTGCCTCTCCTTCTTGATGAGTCAGACGCGCAAGGCATTTCCCCGCAACCCTGGTTTTGAGTACATCGAGAAGGCTTGTGATTACATCGCTAATAACTATCAGCGGGCTATCACCGTTGATGAGATCGCCCAGGCAGTAGGAATCAGCCGTAGCTCACTGTACCGATCCTTCATGGCCAACATGTCGATGAGTGTGCAAGACTTTTTGACTGAATACCGGATCAAAGCTTCTTGCAATCTTTTGGAGGATGGAAAATTGAGTTTGAAGGAGATCGCCTATCAGTGCGGGTTTGCCAACTCGCTGTACTTCTCCCAGGTCTTCAAGCGTGTAATGGGCTTTCCTCCCACCAGATACAGAGACCACCTATCGCGATAGGACAGGTGGTCTTGCTCTCTTTTAAACGTTCTTAGACTGCGTAGCCGAGGGACATCGGAACGATCAATGTAATCATCGGAAACAGAACGATGATGACCAGAACCGCCATATAGGTCAGATAGAAGGGAGTGAAGCCCTTGATGACACTCTCAATCGGAACGCCGGCGATTGCGCATCCTGCCCACAAGCTCGTTCCTACCGGTGGTGTCAAAAGGCCCAGGCCAAGGGTCAGAACCATGATCAGACCAAAGTGGTAAGGGTTGAAGCCAAAGGACATGGCGACCGGATAGAGGATTGGAGTGAGGAGAATCAAGAGGATTCCCATATCCATGAAGCATCCAAGAATTACCATCATGATGATCATCAAGAGCATCGCAATGGCAGGATTGCTGGAGACACTCATCAACGCATTGGCGACGATAGTGGGGACTCTGAGGTAGGAGAGGCAGTAGCTGAAGGCACTACTGGTGGCGATAATCGCCATGATGGTGCCCAGCGTCTTCAAGCTCTTGAGCAGACTGCCGATCAACTTTCTTGGAGTCATCGTCTTGTAGACAAAGGTGGTGATGACAAACGCATAGACTGCTGCGATTGCACCAGCTTCGGTGGCGGTAAAGACACCGGCGATGATTCCCACTGCGACAATGAGGATCGTGATCAAGCCGAGGATCGACTCACGTACGATTACCACGCTCTCTTTAAAGCTCTTTGCCTCACTGATCGGATACTTCTTCTTAACTGCGATGACAAACGAAGTGACCATCAGGGCAACAGTGAGCAGTAAGCCCGGCAAATACCCACACATGAACATCGTTGAGATCGACAGACCACTGCCGGCTGCCACGATGTAGAAGATCATGTTCTGACTCGGAGGAATGATGACTCCCTCAACTGAGCTCGTACAGGTAACTGCGATGGAGTAGTCGGCATCATACCCTTCTTTGATCATCGAAGGAATCAAGAAAGATCCGATTGACGAGACATCGGCAATCGAAGAGCCACTGATGCCACCGAAGAACATCGAGACCAAGCAGTTAACCAAGGCGGTTCCACCACGTACCCGACCAACCAATACGTTGGCGAACTTGGTGAGGCGATCACTGATCCCTCCATCGGTCATGATCTGGGCCATGATGATGAAAAATGGCACACACATGAAGGTGAAGCTGGTGATACCGGTAGCCATCTTCTGAAAGAGGTTGAAAAAGGGAATCCCCAAGTACATAGCCGTGAAGAGGCTTGCAACTCCGAGGGTGAAGGCGATGGGAAATCGCAGAATCATCAAAAGAATTAAACTGGAAAAGAGGATAAGAATTCCAATCGTTGAGCTCATAGGGTGCCTCCTCGTTCTACCAGCAGGTCTTCGGCGGTCTTGGCCCCATCTTCATGTCCATGGTAGGCAGAGCGGGGGGTGATAATGGTGTTACCCAAATTGATCAAAGAGTAGATAAGCATCAGAATGCCGCCGGCGATCAAGGGGGCATACATCAACGCCTGGGTGAACTTTGCTGCAGGCATACGCTTGGGGGCGTTGAGTTTAGTAATCATCCACCCATAGCGGATCATCTGGCTGAAGAACCAAGCCAACAGACCATGGCGCATGATATCAGCGGCTTTCTTCAATGTTGGGCTTAATCGGTTGTACAAGAAGTAGAGGGCTGCATGATCATCGGTGAAGATGTCGATAGCCATACAAAGATACCCAAACCAAACGAGGATCATCAGCGTCACTTCCTCCGACCATGAGAATGGTGCGGTGAAGAGGAAACGCATGGTCACTTGCACGAAGGTAATAAGGGTAACGATAATCAGTGCAACACTGCACACATATCGCTCCACCATGATGACCTTCTCAAAGAACGTGCGGGTACGCTGTAAAAGAGATTGGAAGTTGTTCATGTCATTACTCCACAAATCAGGCACGTGGGCCTTCTTTGGCAGAAGGCCCACACACCGTGTTTGTTAGTTAATAGCCTTGATCTTCTCAATGACGTCCTTGTACTGCGGGTACAGGTCGTACATCGGGCTGACCATATCCTGGAATGCTTTGGCATCGACATCGAAGACCTGACAACCTGCTGCCTCAACGGCTGCACGGCTCTCATTCTGGAAGTCGTCCATAGCCTTGCGCTGCCAGCGTGAAGCCTCAACGGCTGCTTCGCGGACTGCTTGTTTCTGGCTGTCATTGAGCTTGTCCCAGGACTTTGCACTCATGATGACCATTGCCGGAGGAGCCATGTGTCCATCAAGGGAGAAGTACTTGGCAACCTCATAGTGACCGCTGGTGTAGTAGGAGACGAAGTCGTTTTCAGCTGCATCGATAACACCGGTCTGCAGGCCTTGGTAGACCTCACCGTAGTCCATCGGAGTTGCAGCGCCGCCGAGTAGCTCGACCATCTTGATAGCCACTTCACTAGGCTGAACACGGATCTTCAAACCCTTGACATCAGCAACGCTCCTGATTGGCTTCTTGGTGGTATAGAAGTTACGTGAACCAGCTTCCCAGAACTCAAGACCGATCATGTTGTACTTCTTCAGTGCTTCGATGACACTCTTTCCAACCTCTCCGTCCAGAACTTTGTACTTCTGCTCCATGCCGGTGAAGACGTATGGCAGGGTGAAAACACCCACCTCGTCAGCGGTCGAAGCGAGGGCTGAGGTGTTGATGCGAGCAAGGTCGAGGGTTCCTGCTTGAACCTGGTCGATCGTCTCACTCTCACTACCGAGCTGAGCGTCCATGTAGACTTCGATCAGCACCTTACCGTCGGTCTTCTCCTTGACCAGGTCGGCGAACATCAGCATGCCCTTGGAGATTGGGTTGTTGGCGGGTTGGTTCTCAGCGAGCTTGAACCGCAACACGTCCGACTTCTCTGCACCGCCCTGAGCGAACAGGACAGTGGCCAGCAGCAATACTACCAGGATTGTCGCTAGTCTCTTCATTTCGTTCCTCCTTCCTACATCTGTAGGATTGTTATGCTTACCATGAGATGAGCTTGCTTGCTGCCTCACGGTCAATGAACAGGTTCCAATCGGGATGGGTCTTCAGCAGGGTTGCCGGTACCATCGGATCCAAACTCTTGGTCATGGTGTTGTAAACCGCCTCTGCTTTGACAGCATGGGGTACAGCACTGACGATATGTTTACAGGCAAGGATCTGGCGCGGAGTCATCGTGATGGCAGTTGCCGGAACATCGGCGATGGTACCAAACCATCCCTCTCCTACCTGTTGCTGTTTACAGCGATCATCGAGGAGGACAACCTTGTAGGGCTCGTTTGTATCAAAGTCTGCCGGTGGGTCGTTGAAGGCAATGTGGCCGTTCTCACCGATACCAATCACGCCTACATCCACTGGGCGCTTGGCAAGTTCAGCATTGAGTGCAGCGATGTTGGCCTCAACATCCCCTTCTCCACTGACAAAGTGAGCCGCTTTCAAATCGACTTTGCTAACAAAGCGCTCCTTGAGGTACTTACGGAAGCTTGCCGGATGGCTCTCTGGCAGATCGACATACTCGTCAAGGTGGAACATCTCAACCTTGGACCACTCAATGTCGCTTTGAATTAGGGCTTCCATAGTTTCAAATTGGCTGGCTCCAGTTGAGAGGATAATTCGTGCCTCTCCGTTTTCGGCGATGGCCGCCTTGAGCAGCGATGCAATTTTCTCTGCTGCTTTGGTTCCCAATTGTTGCGGGTTATCCGCAATGGTGATCGTAATACTCATACCATCTCCTTTCCTTCTATTGTTCAGTTGTCTCAATCCCAGAGACAAACACTCGTTTCACATCGATGTCTTGATCGAAGATGATCAAGTCAGCAGCTTTCCCTACTGCAATAGAGCCGGTGTGCTCTTCTAAGCCCATGAAGCGTGCTGGAAGGAGCGTCGTCGCCCGTACCGCTTTCTCCAAGGAGAGATCCACATGTTCCATCAACACCCGCACAAGGCGGTCGGTGGTTGCCACACTTCCCGCAAAGCTGGTGCGATCAGGCATCTTGGCAATCCCATCTTCGATGATCACATCTGTGCCCCCTACTAGTGGGCCTAAAATCGTAGGACCGGGTCCCAATCCCGCACCACGCATACTATCGGTGGTTGTACAAATCTCATCATGGTTTTTGCACTTGAAGATCAGACGTAAGAGTGGCGGTGGCAGGTGCAGTCCATCGGCAATAATTTCGATGGTCAGCCCGTCGATGAGGTAGCCACTCTCAATGACCCCAAGGATCCTGAAGCCCCCTTCGCGGGTAATCGTTGACATCGCCGAATAGAAGTGAGTCAGGTGTGTGACTCCCCTGTCAAAGGCCGTACTCATCTGATCATAAGTCGCTGAGGTATGGGCAGCACTTGGATAAATTCCATTCTTGACCAGTTCATCGGCCATCTCCAAGGCCCCTTCCAACTCAGGGGCGAGAGACCACCGCAAAACCGCTCCATCGGCATACTCCAGCACCGGCATATAGTGACTCTTCTCAGGCAGGCGAAGGTGACGCTCCTCCATCGCCCCCTTCTCCTGGGCATTGAAGTACGGCCCTTCCAAGTGCAAACCAGGGAGGTGAGGCATTCCATCAGTAAGCTTTTGTACTTCTTTGAAGATGTCCAATGTCCGATATAAATGTTCGTCAGTAGAAGCCAAAGTGGTTGGCAAAATGGTCGTTGCTCCAAAACGCATATGGGCTTTGGCTGCCTGCTCAAATGCTTCGGCTGTCCCATCCATATAGTCGTGACCACCGCTGCCATGGGTGTGGATATCTACGAAACCTGGGGAGAGATAAAGACCATCTGCATCCACTACATCGGAGGCAGTAGCACCCAATCTGTCTCTTCCAGACCCTTCGCCAAACTCTTTGATAATCCCGTCCTCTTCGACGAGATATCCGTTATTGATGATCTTATCTTCCAAGATCAATTTTGTATTAGTGAATAACCGCATCTTCCAACTCCTTCACAGCGGGCATAGGGGGAAGTACAATGGATACATAACTATCGAAACCGCCCGACTGTTGTTATGCTAACAC
>JBAZCM010000062.1:0-10962 GCA_041654935.1 Sphaerochaeta sp.
GTGACTCGCTCTCAACCACAGCACGGAGCTGCTGAGCTTCGACGAGTTTCTTCAAGCGGATGACCAGCTCCTCTGGATCAAAGGGTTTGACGATGTAATCCTGTGCGCCCTCTTTGAGAGCGGCAACAGCGTCACTGATCTCCCCATGGGCACTGATCATGATGATGGGCATACGAAAGCCTTCGCTGCGAATCCATTTGATCAACGAGAGGCCGTCCATACCCGGCATCTTCAAATCGACAAGGCACGCATCATAGGGCTCCTGGCTGAGCATTCGTTGGGCAGACAGGCCATTTTCGGCGCAGTCACTCTCAATGCCATCAAGGCGCAGGTAGCGGCTCATCAATTCTCGGATATTTGGCTCATCATCGACGATTAAAATCTTCATCATTGCTCCTTGGTACTGCGTTTGGCGTGGTGCATCGTCCTGGGCAGGATCACTTCGACGACCGTACCGCCCCCCTCGCGCCGATACAGACGCAAATCTCCACCCCGGGCTTTGACAAACTGGCGCGAGATGGAGAGGCCAATGCCCGAACCATGGATCTTGGTGGTAAAGAAGGGATCGAAGATTTTTCGCATCTCCGAGCGGGGAATCCCTGCTCCACGGTCTCTGATCAGGACGTGGATTTGGTTACGCTTTCCACCGTAGACTTCCACCTCTACCTGGGGGTTGCCTGCTGGATCACTCTCCACTGCGTTTTTCAAAAGGTTTTCAAAGACTGAACGCGCTCGGTCCTCATCAAAGTTTATGGTATACCGACGGTCACTTTCAAAGGCGATGGGAGTATCGAAGTACTTGATCACCGTCTCCAAGAGATCGGTCAGATCAACGTTGACCGGGTTGCCCAAGGGATTGCGAAGAAAGTCACTGACCTTGTTGGTCAGTTGGGTCAGACGCTTCATCTCCTGGTCCATCACCGCAAGGTCTGTTCCATGCTCCTCCCCAAGCGTCTTCTTCAGCAGCGCCAGCTGGATCGTGATGGCACTGAGAGGATTCTTGATCTCATGGGTGAGGGTGCGGGCAGCTTGGCCCAGGTTTACCAGGCTCTCTTGCTTGGCAAGGGTTTCACGGTATCGGCGGTTGGAGCGATAGATGTTGAGTACCAAGAGAAAGAGGGCGATGAGTACCAACGACGATACAATGCCGATTACCCCGATAAGGATCAGGCGCTTGTGGTACGCCTCGCCATCAAAGTTGAGGTACAGCACATCCGGAAAATCGATGGGTGTGGGTAAAAGGCCGCTTTCGGTGAGCGTGAGCTGTCCAGTATCCAAAAGAATCGTCAGGCGGCTGAAGCGGATGTATTCGATCATCTTGGTGGCGCTGTTGTAGGTTGCCACCCCGGTATTAGGATTAGATTTGCTGATGATCTCCAGCGAGGAGGAGAAGCGATCGAGGGGGATGGTCATCGGCACATTGCCAAGACTGAGTACCCTTCTTCCCATTGAGCTATAGACCCCGATGCCGTTGACCCGCTCCTCGGCCATCGTCTTCAGCGCTTTGCTCGTGGAATCCTGTAGGGCAAGGAAGACTGAGTTGAAAGCCCGCTCTGCCTCACTTTGCATCCGTAGTTGTTCGCGCTCGATTAGGGCAGTGGTCAAGAAACCCACCAAAAAGATCAAGAGCAAAAAGGCCACGGCGAGACTGGTGATGACAATGAAAGGCTCCTTTGCATCACCGATCATCCACCGTGTTCGCTTGACGTTCAACTGTCAGTACCTGCCTCTGTATTACTCGTAGTTCAGCGCCTCGATAGGATCCAGGCGGGAGGCTTTCATCGCTGGATACCAGCCAAAGAAGATGCCGACAAACATCGAGAAGCCCATGGCAAGTATGAACGACGCATATGATAAATGCAACGACCAATCTAGCATGTTCGTCACCGCAAAGCTCAATAGCGAGCCCAAGGCGATGCCCAAGAGCCCTCCTAGGAGGGTCAACGTCAACGCCTCCACCAAGAACTGCCCACGAATAACATTGGGGCTTGCCCCGAGCGCTTTGCGGATTCCTATCTCCTTGGTCCGCTCAGCAACTGAGACGAGCATGATGTTCATGATCCCAATGCCACCGACGAGCAAACTGATCGCTGCGATCATGGCAAGGAAGGAGCTGAAGGTACCGGTAATCTGGTTGGCCATCTCAGCCAACGATGCTGGGCTGAAGAGGCTATAGCCATCCGTCCCTACGATGTCATCGAGGTACTCGGTCACCTGGTCGCTCACTGCGATGGTGTCATATCCTTCAGCGATCTTCACCACGTATGCCCCTACTCCAGTGGTCCGAATAAAGCGCTGGGCGTAGGTGTTATACGGAATGAAGATGGTATTGTCGTAGGAGAGACTGAAAGTCGCATCCTTGGGCTCAAGAACACCTACAACCAAGTAACTCTTGGCTTGGTTACGGAAGAGACTGACGTACTGGCCGACAGCCAACTGGCTGGGAAAGAGATCTTTGGCAACCGTGGAACCCAGGACAACGACCTGGCGGCGGTTGATATTATCCATTGCATTGAAGAAGGAGCCATCGTTGTACTCAAGGTTCAGCGCATCACCGTAGCTACTGAGCACTCCGGCCACCGAGACGCTTTTGGACTCCTTGCCATTCCTTACCCGGACCGTAGAGTTATTCTGGGGTAATACTGTTTCAATACCCTCGACATCACGGCTGAGCATGTCCCCGAAGGCCTCATCGAAGGTCCCGTTGCTGCGTTGGCCGGATGAGGGGTAGATGGTGATCATATCCAGGCCACCGATAGCAATTGAGTCGGTAATCGATTTGGAAGCACTGTCTCCAATAGTAAGGATTGCCACCACCGATGCCACCCCGATGACGATACCTAAAAGACTGAGGGCGGTACGCATCTTCGATCCGCGCATCGCGTTGAAGGCTAGTTTGATGTTCTCTAATATCATGTCAAACCTCCACCCTTCCGTCGCGCAGATGAATCTGGCGATGACAGCGCATTCCCAAATCCCGGTCATGGGTGACCAAGATTACCGTACGGCCTTCGCTGTTGAGTTCTTCAAAGAGCTCCATGATCTGGTTTCCGGTCTTGGTATCCAAGGCTCCGGTTGGCTCGTCTGCCAAAAGGATCGTCGGGTTGTTCACCAGCGCCCGTGCGATGGCAACGCGTTGTTTCTGCCCACCACTGAGCTCGTTGGGACGGTGGAGCATCCGATCAGCCAAGCCCACCCGCTCAAGGGCGTTCATGGCAAGACGCTTACGCTCTCGAACCGACACCCCTCCATACAATAGTGGAGTAATGACATTCTCCAGAGCGGTGAGTTTACCCAACAAATTGAACTGCTGAAAAACGAAGCCGACCTTCTGGTTACGAATATAGGCCAGCTCAGCTTCAGTCATGCCGGCAGTATTCTCTCCATCAATATCAATGTAGCCGCTCGTGGGTGTGTCCAGACACCCGATGAGGTTCATCATCGTCGACTTACCGCTTCCCGACGGTCCCATGATGGCAGTGAACTCACCGCGCTTGATATCAAGGGAGACCCCGTCGAGTGCTTTGACGACAAACTCACCCATCAGGTAGTAACGAGTCACATCCTGCAGGCTGATTACACTCTCTGCCATCTTAGAACATCCTCACCTGTGCCCCGCCTCCTGCCATGGCGGCGAAGGGGTTGGAGGTATCGGTACGGCGGATGATCAGGGTATCACCAGCCTTCAGGTCTCCGTTGAGTAACTGACTCATCCCCTCACCCAAGTATTTGACCGTCACCGGAACCTGGACGGTCGTACCATCCTCAAGTTTCTTGGTGACCCTGCTGCTACCGCGGCTGGAGGTAACTGCGCTCTGCGGCAGGAGCAAGATCTTTGTCTCACTCTCGTTGGTGATCGTTCCTTCAAAGGTATAGCCAGGAGCGATGGAAGGCGGCGGAGATTCAATTTTCAATTCAACATCCATAACACCGATTCCTTGGTTGGTGTAGCGGCCGATCATGGGGATGTAATCGACATACCCCTCAATGGAGGAGTCGGGATACGAGTCGAAGAAGAGAACGGCCTTTTGTCCAATCTCGACATACTGCATATCGATCTCATCGATTTCAACAGTTGCCTTAAGGGTCGAGCGATCGATGATCGTCATAGCCGGGGAGCCGGCATCAAAGTAGTCACCCACACTGACGTTTACGTTAGCAACTACTCCATCAAAGTTGGCGTAAGCCTTAGTATAGTCAAGCTTTTTACGAGCCGATTCAAGCCTCATTTCAGTTAACTCTCTCTCACGCTCACTGCCAGTAAGAACGATCCGTTCAAGCTCAGCCTCCAGGTTGGCTACAGTGTAGAGTTGATCGGTATTGTCAATGGCAATCAGAACATCTCCCTTCTTAACGTCCTGACCCTCTTTGACGAAGACATCAGTGACGGTTCCGGTAGCTCGAAGCAGAACTCTTTGAATCTCGTTGGGCTCAACGTATGAGGAGAGGTCGATTGTCGTGGTGAAGATAGATTCGGTCACCTGCGCTTCAACTTCCCTGACTGCGCTGATGGGAGCTCGTTCATCGCTCCACGGGAAGCGGTCATTCTCCTTGTAGAAGGAGTAAAGGAAGAAGATACCACCGATAAGTGCGATGACAATTATCGTAGTAATGATGCGCTTGATGCGCTGGCGCCGTAGCTTCTTCTTCAGTTGATTGCGTACTTTGTTCTCAGTTGTATGGGAATCCATGACCGTTCCTTCCTTATATTCCTAGACTCTTGATTTGATTTTGTAGTCTCAAGCCCTGCAGTAGCGTAGCTTGCAAGGTGTAGTGATCCAAGTCGACGACAAACTGTGCGTCATCAACCTCACGTTGGGAGATGAGGCCCTTAGCAAAGAGTTCTTTCTGTTGCGCTAGGGTCTCCTCATTATATTCCATGGTCTCCAGGACCATCGCGTAGTTCATCAAATAGGCTGCAATATCGTTTTGCAGGCTCATCACACTCTGGTTGAACTCGTCGGTTGCAGTGCGTAGAGCAAGTTCTGCGCTAAGCACCGAGTTTTCTTTCTGTTGGTAGGTCAGCATATCGCTCGCTGAGCTGGGGTTATTCGACCAAGAGCCACCGATGGTCAGAGATGGAGTGAACTTATTAGATTCAAAGTCATAAGCAGCAGTAACTTTACCTGATAGACCAAATTGCTTGCTTGTTAAATTGACTGATCCTGTCGTTGTTAATTCATTACCGTACACAATTTCTGTTGGTTTTCCGAGTGGAGTAATTTCTCCTTTTGCCCCATCGTAAGTCAGAGATCCTCCAACGACGAGATTCTTGTTAGTGTGCTTGGCCAACTCTAAGGCAAGGTCTTCACGCGCCAATTCAACAGCAAGGCTCTTAAGCTCCAAATTGCTATTCTTAATCTTCTCAGGTTCAAAGAGCAGGTTTGGCTCAGTAATCTCCTCTACCCCTTCCCAGGCGAATCCTGCCAGGTTTTCAAACTGTCTCAGGTAGAGAGCATCGGCTTCTAATAAACCTTCTAATGCTGTCTCTTTGCTTTTGATGGCTTGAGTTGTTGCACGGTGGGTGAGACTACCTTCTCGGATGAGCTGTAATTGTAGGTTTTGATCAAGGGTGCGCCTAAGATCGGCAATCTCTTTGGTGGTCCGTTTGATATTGCGTTCACTCTCCAGGAGGGTAGCAATTTGGGTATAGAGACTATTGGTGAAGGTGATCCTACTCGATTCATAGGCAGAGTTTGCCATGATATCAGTCTGACGATTGGTTAGGCTCTTAAGATTGTCTGTGGTCAGCCCATAGGTAATGGTATGAGAGGCTTCTACGGAGGGACTAAATGAGTAGGTTTTCTTGTCGGTGTTATAGACGACTCCTCCAGTAGAAACTACTATGCTGGTCTTTCCATCATTGGGTAGGGTTATTGTAGAAGAGAGGTTGGTAGAAATAGTAGACGATGGCTTATCTAAATCAAGAGAGGTAGACACTCCTCCTTTGATGGAAATCCCCACTCCATCCTCTGCCTGGTTAAGGCCAATGGTCAGCAGGGTGTCGCGCTTTGATAGCTCTAGGTCCTGCATGCGCGGGCTCTCCACTAGTGCTCGCTCCACGATTGTGGAGAGTGGCAAGGCTGCCAAGGGGGAGATTATTAGGCTGATGAGCACTGCTATGCAAATTGCTCGTAAACGATGATGGTGCATGCGTACACTCCTTGGGTATGCTGAAGTCTCACCCTAAACTATCGTATGAATGACTCTAAAGAGGCAAGGGATGACTACGTAACTCCATACAATCTACAAAAGTTGCAGGCCACCGTCGACTATCAATTCGGTGCCGGTCACAAACGTTGCCTCGATCAGATACTGCACCGCTCGACAGATATCCAGGGGATTACCAGTCCGTTGTAGCGGGAGGGCACTCTCCATCCTGTTAAAGTACGAGCCATCGCCTTCACCCTGGAGAATTGGCCCGGGGCTGATCGCGTTCACTCGCACATGTGGGGCCAATGCCACGGCCAGCGCTCTTGTCTGGGCAAGCAAGGCTCCCTTGGCAATATAGTATACTGGCCTTGAGGCTTTTGGGGTGGCAAGGGTCGCGTCGGTGATATTGATGACCGACCCACTCGCTTCCCGCTCTTTGAGGTGAAGGCAGAGGGAGCGGCTGAGGAAGAACGGGGCACTGTTATGGAGGGCCATCAGAGAATCGAATGTCTGAATATCAGTCTCTTCAATGGAAAGAGGGAAAAAACGGGACGCATTGTTGATAAGGTGGTCAACCTGGCCAAATGCGTCCACTGCCCTGCCAAAAAGATCCTCTAAAAGCGCGATATCGGTAAGATCGCCCTCAATGAGACGGCAGTTGCCACTTCCCTCTCCAATGGCTCGCACCAACGCTCTCGCCTCATCATCAATGCTCCGGACATGCAGGACAACAGAGTGTCCCCCCTCTGCAAGAGAGCGGGCAACGATCGCACCGAGACGCCTAGCGGCTCCTGTTATCATAACAACTGACTTGTTTGTGTGCATTGGATGAATATGATAGCGGTGTTGTTGCCGATTGACAATCCGAGGGCTATATTGGAAATACACACTGGGGTGCGGCCCATCTACCGTAACAAGGAACTTATAATGGCAAAAGAGAATAAAGATTGGAAAGACACCTTTAAGAAAAAACTAAATATCGAGCCGGGTGTCCACCTCAATGAAGGCGGAGATAAGAATAAACGACGTTTTACCTTCTCGTTTTGGTACTTTTTCATCATCATCCTCCTCTTCATGGCACTGAACTCCTTTATGTCCGGACGACAGGGAACTGTCTACTCCGTTGACTATACTCAGTTCAAACACCTTATCCAGGATGGAACAATCAAACGCGTGGCAATAGAGGAGGAGAAGTATACCGGCTACACATTCAGCCGGAATGAAGTCTCTTCCGACCTCCGATCCTTCGTTGGTGATGAATCCAACCTCCAATCATACACCACCTACCGTCTTGATGACCCTGCCTTCATCCCGCTGATGGATGAAATGGAGGTCGAGTACTATGCCACAGCCCCAGTCAAGCCAAGCCTTCTCTCCACGCTTCTGGGCTACGCCCTACCCTTCATCTTCATCATACTCATCTGGCGCTTCCTCTTCTCCCGTATGGGAGGCGGTGGGCAAGGGGTGCTCTCGTTCAACCAGAATAAAGCCAAGATCGTAGCCGAAGGGGATACAGGCATCCGCTTCGATGACGTTGCGGGAGCCGATGAATCCAAGTATGAGCTTGAGGAGGTCGTGGACTTCCTACAAAACCCAACCAAGTACACCGAGATCGGTGGAAAAATCCCCAAGGGCGTTCTGCTTGTCGGACCTCCGGGTACCGGAAAGACCCTCTTGGCCAAGGCTGTTGCCGGCGAGAGCGGGGTACCCTTCTTTAAGATGAGTGGAGCAGACTTTGTTGAGATGTTCGTTGGTGTTGGAGCGGCTCGGGTACGTGACCTCTTCCGCCAGGCACGTGAGAACTCTCCCTGTATTATCTTCATCGACGAAATCGATGCTATCGGACGCTCTCGGGTGGCAGCAGGTATCGGTGGAAATGACGAGCGTGAGCAGACCCTTAACCAACTTCTCGTCGAAATGGATGGCTTTGATTCACGCACCGGTGTCATCATCCTTGCGGCGACCAACCGCCCTGAGATCTTGGATCCAGCACTTCTGAGACCCGGTCGTTTTGACCGCCAGGTCCTCATTGACAAGCCTGACTTGGATGGACGGCATGCAATCCTCAAGATCCATACTCGTAACATCAAGCTTGGCGATGACGTAGATCTTCGTAAAATTGCCCAGGGAGCAGCAGGTCTCGCTGGTGCCGACTTAGCCAATATCGCCAACGAAGCTGCCTTGATGGCCGTACGCGCACAGCGTAAGACGGTCAATCAAGAGGACTTTGAGGAGGCGATCGAGAAGTCAGTTGCAGGCCTTGAGCGTAAGAGCCGTATCCTCAATGAGAAGGAGCGCACCCGTGTTGCCTATCATGAGACCGGTCATGCCCTGACCGCTTACCTCACCGAAGGAGCAGAACCGGTGAGTAAGATCTCCATTATTCCTCGCGGACTTGGTGCACTTGGTTACACCCTCCAGTACCCCACCGAAGACCGCTTCCTGCTCAGTGAAGCAGAATTGTTGGGCACTATCGACACGTTATTGGGTGGCCGGGCAGCCGAGGAGGTCATCTTCAGCGAGATCTCTACCGGAGCTGGCAACGACATCAGCCGAGCAAGTGACTTAGTCAGGCGGATGATCACCGAATTTGGTATGAGTGAGCGGTATCGAAACATCACCCTACCCACCACGCAAAGCGGTATCGCCGGTGTCTCTGGTTCCCGGGAATACTCAGAGAAGGCTCAGGAGTATATCGACACTGAGACTGCCCGTATCGTCAACGAGCGCTACGAGTTGGTCAAAGGAAATCTAGAGAAGAACCGCAAGGCGCTCACCACCATTGCAGAACACCTTCTCGAGCATGAGGTTCTGGGTGGAGATGACTTCCACGCTCTTGCAAAAAGTGAGGTCATTGTCTAATCTGAGCCCCTATGATCAAGAAAGAAATTCAAGATACATCACTTATACAACACTTAGCCTCCCTTCCTTCCGACGGAAGGGAGGTCTTCCTTCTCCATGACGGACAAATTCGGCTCACTGCTATCGCTGCTACAACTCTGATCAATGAGATGCGAGCCAACCATGAGACCGGTCTTTTAGAGACCTATGTCCTTGGCCAGGCGTATCTTGCTGCCGGTCTGTTGGCAAGCACCGTCAAGGAGCGCGACCGTGTCCAACTCAACCTTGAAGGGGGAGGTCCCATCGGGGGAGTCTACACCGAAGCGTGGGCTGACGGCTCGGTTCGAGGATACCTCAAACACAACCCCATCCCGCTGAAAAAACCCCTTGAAAGCCTGGATCTGGATGAACTGTATGGACCGGGTTTTTTGACAGTCACCAAGATTCTAGAAGGACGTAAAACTCCCTTCAGTGGACAGGTCATGATGCTCTACGGGGATTTGGCAAAGGATTTGGCTCATTACTTCAGCCAGTCTGAACAAACCCCTACCCTCATTATTCTCTCAATCCACTTTGATAAAGACGGAAACGTCGACGGCAGTGGTGCTATCTTCATCCAAGCCCTTCCCGGCTGTGACGAGAATACTTTGGAGAAGGTTGAGGATATGAGTACCTCCTTACCCTCCCTTGGTGCAGCCCTTGCAGAAGGAAAAGCGGTACGAGCTTTTGTTGAGGAGCACTTTGCCCCCTTTGGAGTGCAGCACCTTGAACGCCAAGAGCTGAACTTCCACTGCCCCTGCTCAAAGGAGCAGTATCAGACCTATCTGGGCCAACTGGGAAAAGAAGAGCGGGACGATATCCTACAAAACGGACCATTTCCGCTGGAGCTGGTCTGTCTGAATTGCAATACCCACTATTACTTCAGTGAGGAGGAACTCTCCACCCTGCTGAACGCGGAGAATACCCAACCATGATCTTCTTTGCCACCAGTGCCCTGCACATGACCGACATTATTGAGGAAGAAGCACGCCAAGCTGGAGCTGAAGATATCCATCCCATCAGCGGTGGTGTTGAATTTTCTGCAGACCTGGCCAGCGCCTACCGTTTCTGCCTCTACAGTCGGGTAAGCACCCGCCTCCTTCTCGGCCTGTGGCAAGAGGAGGATATCCAAAGTGCTGATGAACTCTACGAAGCCTCAGTCGTTCTTCCGTGGGAGGAGTGGATTAATCCAAATCTCAGCTTCTCTATCACTCATACCGTGAAGAACTGTCCCTACCTTCGCAATAGTAAATTCGGGGCTATCAGGCTCAAGGACGCGATTGTTGATCGCTGTCGCCAGCACTATGATGGCGAACGTCCTGAAGTTGACAAAGAGGAGAGCGACGTCGTTTTCCATCTACATATCGATGAATACCGAGTCTCTTGGTTCGTCGATTTCTCGGGGCGAAGCCTGCACAAGCGCGGTTATCGTGACGCACAAACCGATGCGGTGATGGCCGAGTACGTTGCTGCTGCCCTCATCTATCGCAGTCCTTGGCACTCGGCGATGCAGAAAGAGGAGCAAGTCCCGGTCCTCATCGACCCCTTCTGTGGATCGGGGACCGTAGCCATTGAAGCTGCACTTTGGGCAGCCGACCGTGCCCCAGGACTCGTGACCTCCCGAATCTTCAACTTCCTCTTTCTACCAGTACATGACCAACAGATCTACGAAAAGGTCATCGCCGAAGCACGAGCGCGAGAGCAAGCCGCGAGTGAACGGAAAATCTCCATCTATGCGTGGGATCATGACCCCAAAGCCATTGCCATCGCAAAAACCGCTGCCGAGCATGCTGGGGTGGACCATCTCATTGACTTCAGAGTCAAGGAGTTTCGTGAGGTCAACGAAGATGATGTACCGCTACAAGCAGGCTACATCATCGCAGACCCTCCCTATGGTATTCGCCTAGAAGGCAGCCTCATTGAACTCTA
>JBAZCM010000063.1:0-10941 GCA_041654935.1 Sphaerochaeta sp.
CATTTGCATGCGGTAGCCGCATACAGATAATTTTGTTATTCCCAGTATGCTCGGTGAATCCACGGTTTGCAAACTGGGAGGTCACTTCATATTGTCTAATTCAAAGGAAATGAGAATGTTTGCGCGCTGGCTGCACGACCATTCTATTCACCTGGATATTAAACGTGGAGAACGAGTAACGCTGAGGCAAGGGTTCAAGCGGATACGTAATGATGAACTGGGTCAAGTTTTATTGTCATTTGTATACCAACAACCAGGTACGGCAAGATCTGGTAAGCGCGCATTGTTTGATAACGAAGAAATTTATAACAAGGTATTTCGGAATCGATATGAAAGAGATCTTGATAAAAAACAATTTATTATTGACTTGATAGACTTGAATGAAAGGTATACGTTGACAACAGCCAACCTCATGGAAAGTGAATCTTCTATTTTTACTACTGATAATAAAATTGTTTTAAAAAATGCAAAACAGGCAATGTTTGCCCTAATGGGTCTATTTTATAAACTAAAGAATGGTGACATTTCTTCCACAGAAATCATCAATGATCCTCTTGAATTATCGAGCAGTGAATTCATTTATTCATCTTTTATTGGTGGGTACATCAATGATGATATAGATGAACAGCTGGAGCGAATGATAAGATCGCTGACCCTACTATTGACTGAAATTTATGACCAACAGCTAAGGAGCAACCAAGTCACTAGCGTGAGCAATATGTTTAAAAGCGATAAACGTTACCAAGAAATAATTGTCCCACTTTTGATTCAAAGGTTAACTACATCATTAGGTAGAGAAATAGATGAAGCAAGTGTTATCTTAAGAAGAAGATAACCCCCACGCAGGAGCATGGGGGTCGTTGAGCGCCCAACGGGAGTCGAACCCGCTTCTTCAGCTTGGAAGGCTGAGGTAATACCATTATACGATAGGCGCGTGGTGTACGTCCTTCTATATAAAACATTCACCAATCTTCGTCAAGGGCCTTCGTTCTTGACAAGCGCTTCCAATGACTGTTACAACCGTGCTACGATACGAGTTCAAGGAGTAACAATGGGACAGCGTGGAGAGGTTTTTACAACCAGGATGGTCAAAAATGACCGCACATATTTCTTCAATGTAAAAGAGAATATTTATGGGGATATGTTCCTCAATATCGTCGAGAGCAAAGGCACTCCAGACAGTGACCGATTTATCCGACAGTCGATCGTCATCTATCAAGAAGATTTGGGTGAGTTTCTCAAAGAGCTCCAAAAATCGCTCGATTTCATCAAGCAGAATCGCTAAAAGAGTTCACCTTGAATGGTGAAGGTTCTTCGATGGATTGGACAGAGGCCATGTACTTTGCATGCCTGTCGATGGGCCTTGGTCGGATAGCCTTTGTGCTGTTCGAATGAGTACTGGGGCCACTTGATGCTACAAAGACGCATCAGATGATCGCGATATTCTTTGGCCAAAATGGAAGCGGCCATAATGGGGGGGATGGAAGCATCCCCCTTTACTATTGGGTGGGTAGGACAGTCCAGGGAGGGGGCACGGTTGCCATCGACTAAGGCTTGGGCGACCAGGGTTTGCGCTCTGACTTTATCGTAGGCCCGCCGCATGGCAAGCATCGAGGCGCTGAGGATGTTTATCCGCTCAATTTCTCGTGCACTTGCCACTCCGATCGCCCAGAAGAGGGCTCTTTCTTTGATCAAGATCTCCAAGGTTGCTCGTTTTGCTGCACTGAGGCGTTTAGAGTCATTCAACAGATGAGTGGGAAAGTCAGGGCCGAGGATCACACAGGCAGCGACCACCGGGCCGGCTAGTGGACCGCGGCCCGCTTCATCCAGTCCACAGATAAACCCTTCATTGGTGTGCACTGTTTTCTCCTCCTCCTTTTATGCTATAGTTGCCCTAGAATAGCGTCAAGCGAGCAGAGGATGAGCCTTGTTTCTAAAAAGCCTTGAGATCTACGGATTCAAATCATTTGCCGACAAAGTGAAGCTGGAGTTCTCCAGCGGGATCACCAGTCTTTTGGGACCCAACGGATGCGGTAAGAGTAATATTGTCGATGCCATCAAGTGGGTGCTCGGTGAGCAATCCACCAAGACACTGCGTGCCGGCAAGATGGAAGATGTCATCTTCAACGGCACCGATGCTCGTAAGCCACTACAGGTAGCCGAAGTAACGCTCGTCCTCTCCAACGAAGAGCGACACTTGCCGGTTGATACCAGTGAGGTGGAGATCAAGCGCCGGATTTTCCGCACCGGAGAGAGTGAGTACTACCTCAACCGTGAACGGGTACTGCTACGCAACATTCGTGAGCTGTTCTTTGATACGGGAGTGGGCAAGAGCGCTTACTCGATCATGGAGCAGGGTAAAATCGACCAGATTCTCTCCTCAAGACCGGAGGACAGGCGGTATATCTTTGAAGAAGCAGCGGGAATCTCGCGCTTTAAGGCCGAGAGCATTGAAGCTGAGCGTAAGCTTCTGCGAACCGATGAGAATATCGCCCAAGTGGAGGCGGTCCTCAGAGAGGTCTCACGAGGCTACGAGACAAAGAAGAACCAAGCAGCCAAGGCTGCAACATATCGGGAGCTCAGACGTCGTCAATTCGCCCTTGAGGTTGATGTACAGCTCTCAACACTCCAGTCGTACATGTTGCTCAAGGAGAGCCACACCCAAGGCCAAGCGAAGGCTGCCCGGGAATTTGAGGCGATGCGCGCTGACCTCTCTGGATTTGACAGCACCATCGAGCTGCTTCAAAACCAACAGCGCGAGCGTGGGGCAGAGCGTATCCACCTACAGACCGAAATTGAGCGATTGAATGAGTCCAACAAAGGAAAGGCTGAAAAGCTGGACCTCTTAAGTAAGCGCCTTCAGGATTTCCTGTTACAAAAAGATCACTCCCAAAATGCTGCTGCCACCATCATGGAGCGTATCGAGCGCGACCGTAATGAAAGCGATGAGACGGCTGCTCAGCTGCAAAGAGGCCAGGAGGCCATCGCCCGCCTTGGTGAGGAGATCGAGAAGAATGAGCAGGCCATGGAGCTTACCCGTAAGACAATCAGCCGACAAAACGATGAAATAAACACACTGGAAGAGGAGAACGCTGCCCTTGAGACGCAAATCGATGAACTTGCTGAGGTCATCCGCGAGCTTGGAGATGTCATTGTTGTCCAGCTTGAGGAGAAGTTGAGCGAAAGTGGCTATAACCTCAAACGCAAGGATGCAGCGCGCAGCGAACTCTTTGATAAAATTGAAGCCCTCAGACGCTCATTGAAAGAGGAGCAACGCTTCTTGGCCCAATTGGCCTCAAGTGATATCGCCGGCTCCGACCTTCTGAAGCGCAGTCACTCCTTCCACCAGGCGAGTGAGGAGGCCGTCACCGCCATTGAGGCACTGGTGATCGGTTATGAAAAGATGTTGCCGACCTTCATCGATGAGCTCATCGCCCCTGAAGGAATCATCAGCGAAAAACACCGTAGTGACCAAAAGATGGTAGAGCTGAGACGCTCTTTGACCAATAATCGCGATCGGGTCCGATATCTTCGCGAAGAGAATGAGCGGTTGAACCTCGATCTTGGGCGCTACCAAGAGACGATCGGCGACCAGCGCGTAGCCCAGAACCAATTACAATCCCAAGAAGGGGCGTTCCGACAGTGGATTGCCAAGCTGCAGACCAGTATTACAGAGGCTGAATACCAACATAAGGACGCACTGAATCAAGCCCAGAATGCCGAAGAGCGGGTCTGGGAGACTCAAGAGGATATTCGCACCGTCGAGCTTGAGGTCGAAGAGACCCGTGCCTTGATCGCCGACCATCAGCGCGATCTCTCTGCCTTAATCCAGGTCATCGATGCCTTAAGTGCTGAGATCCGGGAGAAGACCGACCAAAAGAGCTCCTCCTTTGACCGACTGCAGGAGCTGCGCAATGCTCGCGATAAGTTTGGCCTGCAGATCGAGCAACTTGAGGAGTCGATCAGCGATATCTTCACCAACTTCTTCGATACCTATGGCAAGAGCCTCAAAGAGTATGAGGGGCGTCTACAGGAGGAGATCGAAGAGCTGCCGATCATCCGTGCCCGCCTGGATGACGTACGCAAAGAGGTCAACGGCATGGGCTACATCAACCAGATGGCCGAGGATGAGTTTGCTGAGATCAAGGAGCAACACGATTTCCTCACCAAACAGCTCACAGACTTGATGAAAGCGAAAGAGGACCTCAATGAGGTGGTCGAGCGCATCAAGACTCAAAGTGAAGAGCTCTTTTTGGCCAGTTGGCGCCAAATTTCACAGAACTTCCAACAAATGTTCCGTCGCCTCTTCGGTGGAGGAAGGGCTGAGCTCTCCTTGGTCGACCCCGATAATGTCCTGGAGAGCGGTATTGATATCCTGGCGCAACCCCCAGGTAAGAAGTTGACTCACCTGACCCTCCTCAGTGGAGGGGAGCGTTCAATGACCGCAGTAGCGTTGCTCTTTGCCACCTATCAGGTAAAGCCCTCGCCTTTCTGTGTGCTCGATGAGATTGATGCGGCTCTCGATGACCGGAATATCGGCTACTTCCTTGCAGTGCTCGAGGAGTTTGCCCGCGATAGTCAGTTCATCATCATCACCCACAACAAGCATACGGTTATGGGAAGCCAGACACTGATGGGCGTGACGCAGATGGAGCCGGGCGTTTCCACGATGGTTGGCTATAAGATCGGCCACCAGGCTGACGGGGATGTGATTCTCGACGAACGTGGGGAAGCGGCGGTGGACTTTGATAAAGAGGGGCGCAGGCTCTCAAGTTCTTGACAGCTTCGGCGCCTCTACGGTATAAGGTATGACTTGGGCCTATGCCCATAGAGAAGAGTAATGTTTGATTCAATAAGCGATAAGTTCTCATCCATCCTCCGTACATTGGGTGGCAAATCCAAGATCACTGAGAAGAATATCCAAGAGGCCGTCGAAGAGATTAAGATGGCGCTTTTGGATGCTGACGTAAACCTTCGGGTGGTACGTCGTTTCGTCAATGCCACGATGGAGGAGGCCCTCGGGGAGAAGGTCCTCAACGCTGTGGACCCCTCCCAGCAGTTTACCAAGATTGTCCACGATCGGATGGTGGCGCTGCTCGGTGATGAGGGAAGCCAAAAACTGAACTTACGGGGCCCGGATGTCACCAGTACCATCTTGATGATGGGACTGCAAGGCAGTGGAAAGACCACCACCGCCGCCAAGCTTGCCCTTCGCTTGAAGAAAGAGGGTAAGCGCGTGATGCTCGTCGCAGCGGACTTGGTCCGTCCTGCGGCTATCTTGCAACTGCAGGTCCTCGGTGAGGCAGTGGGAGTCCCGGTCTTTGTCATCGAAGGGGAGAAGAATCCTGCCAAGGTGGCAAAAGAAGCGCTAACTAAGGCCAAGCGCGAACAGATCAACACCCTGATCGTCGACACCAGCGGTCGCATGCACCTCGATGAGGTGCTCATGGATGAGATCGTACGAGTACGAGATACCCTGCGCCCTGATGAGACCCTCTTCGTCGCTGACGCGATGACCGGCCAGAATGCCGTCTCGATTGCCAAGGAGTTTGAGGAGAAGGTAGGCATCAGTGGGGTGGTCCTCTCCAAATTCGACAGTGATACTCGCGGTGGAGCGGCACTATCACTACGCTCAGTGGTCGGCAAGCCGATCAAATTCATCGGAGTGGGAGAGAAGGTCGAGGACCTGGAACCCTTCCACGCAGACCGCATAGCAAGCCGAATCCTTGGCATGGGCGACATAGTCACCCTCGTGGAGAAGGCCCAAGCAGTCTACGATGAGAAAGAAGCGATTAAGATGCAGGAGAAGATGGCAAAGAACACCTTCGACCTGCAAGATTACCTGGACCAACTCAACTCCATGGATAAGATGGGCAGTCTTGAACAGCTCATCGAGATGATTCCAGGAGCGAAGGGGCAGGTAAGCGAAGATGATATCGATCAAGCAGAAATGCGACGGGAGAAGGCAATCATCCAGTCGATGACCTATGCTGAACGGACTAATTACCGTATACTAGGACCTACTCGTCGAAAACGGGTTGCACAGGGAAGTGGTACGACTGTCAGTGACGTCAACCGCTTGATCAAGAAATTTGAGAAGATGCGGCTTACGATGCGTAAGCTGACAAAAAATAAAAAATACCAAGCTGCAATGCTGAAACAAATGGGTATGTAGAGTTGGGTTCGCAGGAGGAATTCAGATGAGCACGAGCATGAGATTGAAGAGGTTCGGCAGCAAGAAGCGCCCCGATTACCGAATCGTGGTGATGGACAAGCGGGCGAAACCCCAGGGAAGGACCCTGGATGAAGTTGGACAGTACCATCCGTTGGCTGAGGCCGACAAACAGGTCGTCCTGAAGGTCGACAAGATCAAGGATTGGTTGGCTAAGGGAGCGCAGCCCAGTGACACGGTGCGCAGCATCCTCAATAAGCATGGGGTAACCGTAACCAGAACCGTCCAGGAGTAACCAGGAGCAGGTTGTGGAAAAAGAATTGGTCGAATATATCGTCAAGTCATTGGTCGACGTTCCTGACGAGGTCTCTATCAGCGTGATCGAGGGTGAGAAGTCCACGATTTTGGAGCTGAGGGTGGCCAGTGAGGATGTCGGCAAGGTGATCGGCAAGCAAGGTCGGATCGCCAAGGCCATCAGGACGATCCTCAGCGCCTCTGCCACCAAGAGTGGCAAGCGGGCAGTGTTGGAGATCCTGGACTGAGCAATGGACGATCCGTTGATCTGGACCGCTACCATCCGTCGCCCGTTTGGGGTTCACGGTGCGGTGAAGGTCCATACACATAACGCTGAGTTTCGCCACCTGGCTAAGATCAAGGTGGCGACTCTGCGTGCAGAGGACGGATCGATTAAAGAGTTGCCTGTAAAGGAGTTCCAAGTTGTTGGGGGAGAACCTGTGCTCATATTTGAGGGATACGAGAGCCCCGAGCAGGCCCGCACTCTCAATGG
This sequence comes from Sphaerochaeta sp., assembly GCA_041654935.1. Classification (GTDB taxonomy): domain Bacteria; phylum Spirochaetota; class Spirochaetia; order Sphaerochaetales; family Sphaerochaetaceae; genus Sphaerochaeta. The sequence continues at coordinate 6,960 of JBAZCM010000063.1, forward strand.
GATGCACCTGTTGGTCAAGCGCAGCGAAGCCTCTCCTCTTAAAAAAGGAGAGTACTATACCGCTGACCTGATCGGCTGTGATCTTGTCAATGAAGGGACACTCCTCGGAAAAGTTGTCTCCACCGTCGATGGTGCCCAAGCACTATTGCTGGAGATAGCTCTTACGGATGACTCGCTTCACTTGGTACCGTTTCTCGACCAGTACATCGGCGCCATCGACATCGAAGCGAAGACCATCGAATTGCTCACCCCCTGGATCTTGGCATGAAGATCACGATCCTCACCCTCTTTCCCGAGATGGTGGAGGGGTTTTTCTCCAATTCAATCATGAAGAGAGCGGTTGAGCGGGGTTTGGTTGAGTATCAGGTGGTCAACTGGCGCCAATGGGCCACAGACCGTCACCAAAGCTGTGATGATATTCCCTATGGTGGGGGAGCGGGCATGGTCATCTCGTGTGAACCGATGTTCGCTGCCTTGGATGCCCACGATGCCAAGAGCAAGCGGGTGATCTATCCTTCACCCTCCGGCAGGCTTTTTGACCAGCAGTGGGCTAAAGAGCTCAGCGGGGAAGAAGAGCTTCTCTTCATCTGTGGCCACTATGAGGGACTCGACCAACGGATTATCGACGAATACGTCGATGATGAGATTTCGATCGGTGACTATGTTATCAGCAGCGGAGAAGTCGCATCGCTGGTGATCATAGACGCCCTCTACCGACATATCGAGGGGGTCATCAAGACCGACTCGCTTGAGGAAGAGTCCTTTGAGGGTGGGCTGTTGGAGTACCCCCATTACACTCGCCCTGAGACCTATTGCTCAAAATCCGTCCCTACGGTATTATTGAGCGGACATCATGCCAAGATTGAACGATGGCGACTACAGAAACGGCTAGAGCGGTCAATGGAACGACGGCCGGACTTGCTGGAAAGGGCGAATCTTGACGCTGACAGCAGAAAAATATTTAATGCATTGAGAACACAGAGTGCGAAGGGGACCGTAGACGATGGACGTAATGAGAGCTATTGAGTCACAACAGTTGAAAGAAAATGCTGAGAACTTCAGCGTAGGAGATACCGTAAAGGTTCACTTTAGGATCGTTGAAGGCGCAACCACGCGCGTTCAGATCTTTGAGGGACTGGTCATCGCGAAGAACAATGGAGGCATCCGCCGCACTTTTACCGTGCGCAAGATCTCCTATGGGGTTGGAGTGGAGCGAATTTTCCCAATGCACTCCCCACGCGTTGAGCAAGTTGAAGTCATCCGCCGTGGCCGCGTGCGCCGTGCCAAGCTGTACTATATCCGCAAGAAGCTGGGTAAGCAGGCTAAGGTCAAGGAGCTGATCCGCAAGAAGAACGCCTAAGGGCACCGCTTCTTTAGCGAGGGGACGGGTTTCCGTCCCCTTCGTCGTGCTTGCCTGCTATGATAAAACACAGTAGGCTTTGTTAAGAGGTTGGCATGGAACAAGAGAAGAGAGAAAAAAGACAGCGTAAGCGCTCTGACCGTCGATCGAGACAAAAGCGTAAGACCAAACAGAGCCAAAGTGAATCACCTAAGGCGAAGAAACACTCCTTGCTGCCGACTGTGAGGGTTGGGACCCATCGATCCACGCTGCCGCTTGAACCGGTGAAGAAAGTCGTCGAGCCAAAAGAGGAGTGCGTAATCTGTCATCAAAAGATCGACGTGATCGCCAGTGCATTGACCCACCCCAGCGGCGGGTATGCTCACTTCGATTGTGTGATCGGCCACCTAGAGAGCGAACGAACTCTTGCAGAAGGACAGAAGATCAGCTATATCGGCAGAGGAACCTTTGCCGTTGTCCAAAGTGATCCTGACGGTTCATTCTCCTTCACCGAACAGATTGTATGGGAGGAGCCGAAGGCTTTCGACGCAATGAAAAAATATGTGGAGACGATCAAGCAATGAGTAAGAACAGCCGGACGGCCATGTTGCCCGGATCTTTCGATCCCCCTTCCAATGGGCATATCGATATCATTGAACGTGCTGCAGATCTGTACGACAAGCTGTATGTTGTAGTAGCTGATAACGTACAGAAAAAACCGCTTTTCAGCCCTGAGGAGCGCATGGAGATGTTGCGCGAGATCCTCAAGGATCACCCGAACATTGAAGTGGTCAGCTACCAGGGGCTGGTCGTCGACTTTGCCCGAGACCACAATGTTGGGGTGATGATCCGGGGAGTGCGGGCTCTGGTCGACTTTGGCTATGAGTTTGAGCTGGCGATGACCAACAAACAACTAAACCCTGACCTGGAGGTACTCTTCATGCCTACCAGTCCCAAGTACTTTCAGCTACGCTCCAGTGCCATCAAGGAGATGGCAGCCTATGGGGCGGACATCAGCCCGATGGTCCCTCCGCTGGTAGTACGGATGATGCGAAAGCGCATCAAGTTGTTGACGCTTTAGGCCTTTTCCGTTATTCTTCCAAATGTGTCAAAATTTCGTGTAGTGTAAGAGGATAAGAACAATGGCAACACCAAAATATAAGACTTCAAAGGCAAGGGCAGCAAGCAGAAAAGCAGCAAACATGAAGCTTTCGGCTCCCACCCTTTCCCGTTGCAGCACCTGCGGAAACATGGTTCTGCCCCATCGCGTATGCCCCAAGTGTGGCTTCTATCGCGGTGAGCAGATCTACGAGATGCAGGATAAATAAGTTTACATCAGGAGAATCAGCATGGATAGCAGTGCAGTTTTTGAAAAAGTAAAGGCGTTGATCGCTGAAAAATTGGAAGTTGAGGAGAGCAAAATCTCCATGGAAGCATCATTTCGCAAGGACCTTGGTGCAGATAGCCTGGACACCTATGAGCTGGTGTACGCAATCGAGGAGGAGCTTGGTGTCTCCATCCCCGATGAGAAGGCAAACGAGTTCGAAACCGTAAAGGATGCGGTAGACTTCCTCGCTACACAACTGTAAGCGTACTATCATGGAGAGCAATCTCAGAGACACTGCTCCCGCCCTCTCGAAAAAACGAGAGCGGGAGCTTGTTGATTTTATTACCAAGAGCAATATACCTATAAAGGATCTTGCGTTGCTCAATCTTGCTTTCACTCACCGCTCTTTTGCCAATGAATCCTATGAGCCGGTTGGAAACAACGAGCGCCTTGAGTTCTTAGGTGACTCGGTACTCGGCGTCTGTGTTGCTGATTGGCTGCTGCGTAACCTTCCCAAGAAGGAGGAGGGCGACTTCTCCCGGATCAAGAGCGCGGTGGTCAGCGAAGAGAGCTTGGCCCTCGTCGCCCTATCGCTGGGCATCGACCGCTACCTGCTATTGGGAAAAGGGGAGGAGAGCAGCGGTGGGCGTAAGAAAAAGGCAATCCTTGCTGACTGCATGGAAGCCCTCTTTGGCTCCTGTTACCTCGATAGTGGCTTTGATGAGGCCTATAGGTTTGTCATGCTACAGATGGAGGGGCAGATCCGCCGGGTCCTCGAAGAGGATTGGGCGCTCGATTACAAGACCCGCCTGCAGGAGTATATGCAAAAGCACTACAAGGATGTGCCTACCTACACGCTGGTCAGAAAGACCGGACCCGAACACAACCATACCTTTTACATGCAAGTGGATGTCGCCGGCCAAATCTTTGGTCCGGCAGCCGGACCGAACAAGAAGGAAGCCCAACAGCAGGCGGCAAAGCTTGCCTACGATGTCTTGATCAGAGCGAAGTAGTTGCGGGCAATCGCCAGCAGTTGCTGGGCAGTGTTCTGGGCCGGATCATCAAGGACCGTTTCCATCAAATATGAGAGAGTTTGACCGACCATCTTGCCTTTGGGGATGCCCAGGGCCATAAGGTCGTTGCCATTGACCGCTAGGTCAGCGATTGAAAGTGCATCACCCTCATTGAGTATTGCTGCAATACGTGCCTTCAGTTCATCGAGAAGAGTAGTGTCGATCCGCCCGTGGATTGCCGCCTGGTCAGCAAGGCGGAGGGCAAAGAGATCATCAAGACGATTGGTCCCAACACGCCTCACA
>JBAZCM010000064.1:0-10775 GCA_041654935.1 Sphaerochaeta sp.
CGATCACCAGCCTCTCCAACAACTACGAGGTGCTGAGTTTCAACTTCGGCCCCACCCTTTTGACATGGTTGCAGCAAAAAGACCGCCGCACCTACGAGATGATCATTGAGGCGGATAAGGCGAGCATCAAGCGCCTTGGCCATGGCAATGCCATCGCCCAAGTCTACAGTCACGCCATCCTCCCCCTCTCCACCGTCGAAGATGCCCGCACCCAGATCCTCTGGGGCCTGGATGACTTTAACAGGCGCTTCGGACGGGATGCAAAGGGGCTGTGGCTCAGTGAGACGGCTATCAACAAGATGGTCATCGATGTCCTGGCCCAAGAGGGGGTGGAGTTTGTCATCCTATCGCCGTGGCAATGCAGGGCCATTGAACGGGGAGGCAAGCGCATGGTCTCTCTCGATGGAAAGCCTGCACCCTATGACCGACCTTTCATCCTCACCGGTGAGCAGGGAGGAGAGGTGACCGCCTTCTTCTATAACCCCCAGCTTGCCGAAGGCATCAGCTTTGGCCACTACCTGCGTGATGCTGATCAGCTGTATGGGCGCTTGAAGGCCATCAAGGCAAAGGATCGCCCCGCCCTCATCCAGACGGCGACCGATGGGGAGATCTACGGACATCATGAGCCCTACGGGGACATGGCATTGGCCGCGTTGGCCAAGAAGGTAGCCCAAGGTGAAGAGTTTTACTTCACCAACTACAGCGCCTACCTCTCTGAGCACCCGGCAACCGATCGTGCAACCTTACACGATGGGGAGGATGGACGGGGAACCAGCTGGTCGTGCTTCCATGGCGTAAGCCGATGGTACAAGGATTGTGGCTGTCATACCGGCGGCGATGAGAGCTGGAACCAGAAGTGGCGAACCCCTCTGCGCAACGCCTTTGAACAGCTGGGCCATGCTATCGATGGAATTTGGAATCGTGAGATCGCCGCACTTCTCCCCGACGCTAATGCCGCTGAAATCCTCAACGGCTTCTCACCTGTCGCGAGCGAACTGATACCAATGAGTCAGTACGTCAGTTCCTATAGCAGTGACCCAGAGGTCCAGGAGCAACTGGCTACCCTGTTGTTGGGACAAAAGTACAAGCATTATGCCTTTACCAGCTGTGGCTGGTTCTTCAATGATATCGCTGGCCTCGAGCCCAGACAGAACATCGCCTATGCTCTGATGGCCATTGCCTACTATCTGCCCTACTCGGGAGAAGAGTTGATGATGGACCTCTTTGCCACCTTGGCAAAGGCGAAGGCAAACCGAACCCAGGATGGGACCGGCGAGACGATTGCCAACGAAGAGCTACAACAGCTCTCCGGTGAGGCAGAGGCCGCTTTCTTCTTCGCCCTCAACCATCAGATGGCCGAAGAGAAGGAACATCGAACCCAATACGGATACTTCAGGCTCATCAAATGCGAGGAGAATGAACCAAATCTCCATCGCTTGGAGGTTGAGAACACCGAATCGCTAAAACGCTACCGTCTCACCGTCATTGAGGAGCAAAGACCAGGTCTTGAGGTCATCTATCGCCTTAAGGGTCAAGACTCTGAAGAGTTGATCCTCACTCAGGACGATATTCCACTACGAATGCGCGATGACCTCTTTAAGCTCATAGAGCGAAGTTTTTGTCGCTTTGATGAGAAGCGGGTACAGGAGTTGGCCAAGACAATCCACTACTATAGCTCGCTGACGCGTAGCGTGCCCTACCTTCCGATGGGCTCTCTGCACCAAGAGTTGATCGGTGCCTCTTTGGCTGCCTTTACCACCGTCTTCTCCAACGGGACGATTGAGGGGTGGCAGAGCCTCAGTAGCGAATTTGAGCTGATGGTCGATTTTTTCCTGAAGTTCGCAAAACAGCCGGAGATCGATCTCATCACGGCGATCTTTGACCAGCAAATCCATACCATGGCACGCCAGATTGAATCGGAGGGACTCTCTGGCACACAGCTGCGCTTCATCCTAGACTTCCTTTCGGTAATCCGAGCTCACTCCATCGAGCCTGAAATGAGAAGCCTACAGGAGGAAATCTACCCCTATTTGGTGGGTGAGAAGGTATGGGAGGGTGATGAGCAGGCCCTTCAGACGCTGGCTACCGAGATCAACTTCAATATCAAAGCGGGGCGATGAGACTGCGTAGCTCGGGCTCTCCACTGAGCACTCGCGCTGCATAGGGACATTTGGGAACGATCAGTCGCCCCTCTTTGCGGGCACGAGCTACGACGAGCATCACCAGGGCCCGGGCTCTGCCCTCTCCGCGCAATGACGGGTCGACTTCAGTATGGTCGATGACCAAGTTCCCTGCATCATTGAGGTGTATCTCAACTCTTCCCAAAGGATTTGCATCCTGTTTTCCGTATGCAAATCCAAAATCAGTCTCATAATAATCCATCACCGGCCTCCTTAGCGAGCAACTTGGAGGCGTGATCCAAGCTCTCACTGCTCTGTGCATCACCGCTGAGCATCCGGGCAATTTCGCGCCTACGTGCCTCATCTTCAACCGCAGTGATATGCGATCGGCTCATCGACTGGTGTATTTCTTTGTGAACGACCAGGTGTCGGTCAGCCCGGCTGGCAATCGATGCCAAGTGGGTGATGACCACCACTTGGTGTGTCTGTCCCAGTTGCTGTAGCTGTTGAGCAACGGCAAGGGCGACCGAGCCACCAATTCCGGCATCAACCTCATCGAAGATCAGGGTAGGAATTTCGTCAGCAGCGGCAAGGCTTGTCTTTACTGCAAGCATGATACGGCTCAGTTCACCACCGCTGGCTACTGCCTTTATGGGCAAGAGATCCATACCAGGGTTTGCACAAATCTCAAAGTTCACAGCATCGATTCCAACAGAAGTGGGAGCTATTTGCTCAAAGGCTATCTCAAATCGTGCTTGTTGCATCCCAAGGTGCTGCAGTTTCTCTTCAACGGTGCTCTGCAACAGTTTGGCAGCCTTCTTTCGCTCTACGCTGAGCTTCTCTGCTTCGATGAGCATCAGCTCATTCGCTCGCTCTATTTGCCCTTCTAGCTCCTTCAGGGCTACCTCTCCCTCTTCCCCAAGTTCCAAGCGTCTAAGTCCATCTTCATAAAAAGTAATCACTGCATCGAGGGTCGGACCGTATTTCTTCTTCAGCCGTTGTAAGAGAGCGAGGCGACTTTGCAGTCGATCAAGCTCGGTGGCACTGAAGTTGATTTGCCCCAGATAATCGCGCAAACTTTCATAGATATCCTGTACTTCGATATATGCCTCATCCAGGCGTTGGGCAAGGGTAGAGAGGCTAGAGTCGATTTTGGAGGCTTCCTTGATCTCCTGGTGGGCTTGATGGAGCATCGGCAAGGCCGCTGAGCTGTCATGAAGGTGCGAAACCGCAAGGTGTACCGCTTCATGCAATTGTTCTGCTGAAGCAATGACCTTTGCCTCCTGAGCGAGCTCTTCATCCTCTCCAGCTTTTGGGTCTACCTGGGCGATCTCATCGATGGAGAACCGTAGGTAGTCTGCTTCGCGTTGAGCCTGCTCCATCTCTTTTACCATCACGCGATGGGCCTTGATGAGCCGTTGGTGCTCATCGTAGGCCGCTCGGTAGGTGGACAGTTGTTCTTCACACTGACCATAGGCATCGAGCACTGCAAGTTGCTTGGCCGGAGAAAGGAGGCTTTGGTGGTCGCGCTGGGCACTGATATCAAAGAGTTCGGTGGTAATCGAGCCAAGGTCGGCCAAGGTTGCCATCGCCCCCGCGATGGAGACCGACGAGCGACCATTGGCTTTGATGGTGCGCCGGATGATCAATGTTTGCTCTTCCAAATGCAAGGATTCACGCGCTAAAAAGGCTGCCAATGCGCCGGGAATATGCTCAAGATAGAAGGAAGCTGCAACGGTTGCGCTATCGGTGCCACTGCGAATTGCCTGCGCATCGGCGCGCTGGCCCAGCAACAGAGAGAGGGCTCCGAGGATAATCGACTTACCAGCCCCGGTTTCACCGCTGATGACGGTGAAGTGATCATCGAACTCAATGACAGAGTCTTCGATCAGGGCATAGTTGTGGATCTCCAGTCGTTCAAGCATGCATGCCCCCTGACCAGTTGAGCTTGTCGCGTAGTACTTCGGTAAAGTTTCGTCGTTGGCTGACGACCAATAAGGCCTTTGACTGGGACTTTTCCACCTCCACTACATCACCTTCGGCCAAGGGGAAGTTCTGCTGTCCATCGAGGGAGAGCATCAGGCCGGTTCGCTGTCCGTGTGGGACGGTGATGGTGATCTTAGACTCTCCGCTGACAACCAACGGCCGGTTTGAGAGGGTGAAGGGGCAAATTGGGGTGATAAGGAGACAGGAGAGATCTACATCAAGGATTGGTCCACCGGCTGCTAGGTTATACCCAGTCGATCCGGTGGGTGTTGCTATGATCATGCCGTCAGAACGGAAGAGACCTGCTTCGGTCTCCCCGATGCGCATCTCAAGGCGCACGACCTTGCTCAGGCCGTTGGAGGCGATGACCATCTCATTGAGGGCATGGGCGGTATAGACCCGTTCTTGATTGCGGATGACTGTGGTACGGACCATCAGGCGTCGGCTGATCGTATGTTTGCCTGCCAAGAAGAGATCAATGGCCTCTTGCCACTCATCGACGGAGATTTCGGTGACAAATCCAAAGGTGCCGAGATTGATAGCGAGGATAGGAACCCCATGGGTGTGCAGGTAGCGGGCACAGTAGAGCACCGTCCCATCACCTCCGAGGCAGATGACCAGCCCAGCTTCTTCTGGGATAGTGATCTTCTCTATGGCGTCCCGAGTCTTGAAGAGAGTCGTCTTGATTCCCTTTTCTTGAAGGTAGTCGATGATGGTACTACTGAGGTGATGGGCTGCTTCCTTACGCCAGTTGGCGACGATCAGTACGTGCGTTGGCATCTTTGCCTTCATCGATTCCTCCTACGGAAGGTGGCTTATGACCTTTAAGAGTAATTCTACATCACTTTGCTTAAGAAAGGGATAAATTGGGAGGGTGATTGCCCGCAAAAATGGTGCAGTTGCACTTGGATAGTGGTCAAAGATCTCCTCTACCCCTTGGGCAAGGCTATCGGCGAAGGTTCGCTTGGCCATGACCTTGTACTTGGTGGCAAACTTGATCGCTTCTTCGGCCTTGCTGTCCAAGACGGTGCAGAATCCATAGCCGTTTGGCATAAAGTCGATGCCCCCGATTCCCAGCAGGCGGTGGTGGGTCTTCATCAACGCTTTGGAGAAGGTTGTATAGAGTTCGCGCCGCCTTCCCACCTGCTCGATGAGTGTCGCCAGCTGGATGATTCCCAGCGCTGCGTTCATATCTGGCATCTCGACATATTGGCGGGAGCCCTCAAAGAGTGAGGAACAACGGCCTTTGTAGGTGTCTTCTCGGTAGGCCAAGATTGCCCCACCGCCGGTAGAGACTACCCCATCCTCCTCAAACGCACAGACGATAAGGTCTCCCCAAGATCCGGCCTTCACCTCTTCATAGCTACTCTCCAGGCTTTGGGTAATATCTTCGATAACCGGAGCGCCAAGGCCTTTGTAGTCACAACCAAGGGGTATTTGGCAGATCGGCTCATGGACCAAGAGGGCCTTACACCCCTCTGCGTTGACGAGGCGCTCAGCTTCGCTTTGAGAGAGACATCCATGTTCGGCATCGATATCCCCAAAGACAAGTTCTATACCCAGCTTCTGTGCAACAGCTGCATATAGAGCAGGGCTGAGAACACTCACTCCCACTTTATCGCCCTCTACAAGGCCTGCGGTTTGCAATGAACCTAAGAGTGCATCTGGGTAAGAGCGTAATGCTATGCCACCCTTGGCTTCCAAGAGGTCACAGAATTGTTGCAAGAATTCACTTTTTCGCTCTCCAGGGCCAATTCGTTCATCGACCATGGTTTGCAGGACAGCATCCATGTCCTTACGGCGTAAGGTTGGTTTGTAAAATGGGATCACACGTCTCTCCTACCGGGTTGTACACCCCCAATCGTAGCACGACTGACCGGTTCAGTCGAGCGCACTTTCAGCAAGATTGTCGTGCTGAGGACGCAATTGGCGACGATACTCTTTTGCTGAGACACCAATTGTCTGTTTGAATATTCGTGAGAAGTAGGAAGGATCGCTGAAACCACACCGCAAAGAGATTTCAGTAATGGAGAGCAGTGGGTCGTTGAGCAGCGACAAGCTCTGTTCAATGCGCATCAATTGCAGATAACTGGTGATCGAATGTCCGGTCTCTCGCTTGAAAAGTCGACACAATGAACTATTGGCCATACCCACCTGTGAAGCCAATTGATCGAGCGAAATCATCTCGAGCATATTGGCAGTCAGCTCATCAATGACTCGTTGTACCCGCCAGTCATAGCAGTCAGGCAACGGCAAAAGTGATTTCCAATCACCGACATGCAGTGCAACGATCTCTCGTAAGAGACGGACATACCCGCGCACTACCCCATTATCCTTGGAAGGAGGTGCGGGCAATGGCCAAAATGCAATCCAACACTTGCCAATGCCCAACGGACAGGCCACACATAAACCCTCTTCATGACAATGGGTCCTAAAATCGCTACGGTCCAACCCCTTTGCCAATTCAGCAAGACAGGGAGGCAACACAGCACCACTACCGACGGTTGTACAACACCCACTGTCGGTAAAAAGGGCCCCACAAAGTCGGGCAGTAGCGCAAAAATCAGTGAGTGCTGCCGCTAGTGGTGTGCACATGAGTCAACTCCCTCCAACTCTGGTATATCCAGTCCTTTTAAATGTCCGAGGACATCGCTAGCATTTGTGTTAGGCAATGCTAACAAATTCTACGTACCAACATTCCCTCTGTCAAGGACAGAGAGCAGGAGGCATATGCGGCGTTTTATCATCCTTGCTTTGGTCATTATTCTGTTCGCTCTTTCGCTCGTCATTGGAGCTATCTCCATACACGATTTGACTCGAACCCTATTGATCCAAAGCCGACTCCCTCGCACTCTTTCAATTCTCATCAGTGGCATGAGTTTATCCACAGCTGGGGCAATCATGCAACTATTGACCTCAAATAGATTTGTAACTCCAGCTACAGGGTCGACCACCGAATGGGCTAAGCTGGGCATGCTCATCTGTATCATCTGGATACCGCAAGCCACAATTGCAAGCAAGACACTTATCGCCCTCCTCTTCGGATTCTTAGGAAGTCTCTCTTTTTTGGCCATTATTCAGCATATCCGGCTCAAGGAGCGGACATTGGTCCCGCTCATCGGAATCATCTACGGTAATATCGTCGCAGCAACAGCTACCTTCATAGGCTACCAGTATGACTTGATCCAGAGCATCCAATCATGGACCCAAGGAAACTTTGCCCTTATATTGAAGGGCCGCTACGAGGTACTCTATCTCTCAATCCCTTGTCTGTTGATAGCCGTACTCTATGCCAATCAATTCACCGTAATCTCCATGGGAAAGGAAATCTCACACTCGCTTGGAGTACGCTACAAGACCACGCTATATATTGGACTGATGATCGTCAGCTCAATCAGCGCGTTGGTGCTGGTGACCGTAGGTGTCATTCCCTTTGTTGGTCTGGCAATTCCTAATATCGTCACTCTCTTCTGGGGTGAGAGTCTTGAGAAGAACATCGTAACCATTGCCCTAGGAGGTGGCCTGTTTCTCCTCTTCTGCGACATCATCTCGCGCACGCTCATCCACCCCTTTGAGATTCCGATCAGTGTAACCGCCTCGATTGCCGGATGCCTTCTGTTCATCCTCGTCCTCGTACAGAGGAGTCGTCATGAAGCCTAGAACCCTTTTGCTCATCCTTACAGCACTGTTCATCATCAGCGCTGGATGCTTTCTCTTCTGGGGTCTTCCGGTACAAGCGATGGGATTCATTCTCCCCAGACGAGTCATCAAAGTGACTGCTCTCTGCGTCACAGCAGTCTCCATTGCCATCTCCACCACACTCTTTCAGACTGTCAGCGCCAACACCATCCTCACCCCTAGTATCCTGGGTCTCGATAGCCTCTATCTCCTCATTCAAACGCTGGTGATGTTCCTCTTTGGAGCACAAACGCTGGTGATAATGAGCCGCATCAGTGATTTTTTACTCTCAGTGGGCCTGATGGTGCTCTTCAGTCTCGCGCTCTTCTCCCTTCTGTTGGGCAAACGGCCAATGGCTGTCACCACTGTCCTCTTTTTGGGCATGATCGTTGGCCAACTCTTTGGGGCACTCTCCTCTTTCTTCCAACTTCTCATCGATCCAAATGAATTTTTAACCATTCAGGCTCGTATGTTCGCCTCCTTTAATACCATCAATACCAGCCTTCTTTTGGTCTCTACCCTCATCGTAGCTTTTGCCTGCCTTCTTCTCATTCCACTTGTCGACACCCTCGATGTATTGGCGATGGGTAGGGAGATGGCCATCAACCTCGGCATTGACCATCGACGCCTATCTCGATGGCTTTTGATTGGCGTGTCCATCCTCACCGCTGTTGCCACTGCGTTGGTAGGCCCTATCACTTTCCTCGGGCTCTTGGTAGTCAGTTTGGCACGACAGATCTCTCCTACCTTCCGTCACCGGATTATCCTACCGGTAAGTGCCCTTTTGGCCATGGTCACGCTCTTGATAGGCCAATTCATCTTTGAACGGATCCTGCATTTCAGTACACCAATTAGCATCATCATCAACTTTGTGGGAGGAATTTACTTTCTTTCACTGCTCATCAAACGGAGACGCATATGATCATCATAGAACGAGCAAGTAAACGCTACGGGAGACGAGCGGTAGTAGACGACGTCTCTACCTCCATCAAGGCAGGTAAACTCACTACTCTCATCGGTGCAAATGGAGCAGGCAAGAGTACCCTGCTCTCCCTCGTAGGACGATTAATTGACGGAGAGGGTCGATATATCATTGAGGGAAAGTCTATCTCCGATTACCGCAAGGGAGAGTTGGCCAAGAGCCTCTCAATGTTACGTCAGAACAATCACATTACCATTCGCATCAGCGTGCGTGAATTGGTGAGTTTCGGTCGGTTCCCCTACAGCAAGAGTAAATTGACGGACAGAGATCATCAAATTGTAGAAAAAGCACTAAAGGCGATGGATCTCACCACCCTCGCTGACTCATATCTGGACCAACTCTCAGGAGGAGAGAGACAGCGAGCCTTCATCGCAATGACCGTGGCACAGGACACCAAATACCTGCTCCTTGATGAGCCGCTGAATAACCTTGATATGGTTCACTCGGTAGAGATCATGCGTCTGTTGCGCTCGTTGGTGGATGAGCAGGGCAAGTCAGTGGTCCTCGTCCTTCACGACATCAATTTTGCCTCGAGTTACTCCGATGAAATCATTGCCTTGAAGGGCGGAAAGTTACTGTATCATGGACCGCCGCAAGAGGTGATAACCACCGAAGCGTTATGGGAGATCTATGGGATGCACATACCGGTGATCGAACAAGAGGGAAAGCGTTACTGCCTCTTCTATTAGATATCTATAATCATAATTTAAAAGGAGTTATATTATGATAAAGCGTATTTTCATGCTCAGCATGATCTTGGTTGTCTCTCTTGCTTTTGTGGTTGCAGGACCGCAGAAGGAGAGGCCATCCTCTCAAACTTCGGCCACTGAGATGGTACGAATCACTCACGAGCTGGGTTCAGTTGATGTTCCTACCAATCCATCACGAGTAGTGATCTTCGATCTTGGGGCTCTGGACATCCTTGATACCATAGGAATTGATATCAAGGGTATTGGTCGAGGAGCAACTCTGCCCGCTCATCTTGCAGGCTACGCAGATACTGGGCGCTATCCGCTGATGGGCTCTCTTCACGAGCCGGATATTGAGCAGGTCTATCTGCTTTCACCAGAGCTCATCCTTATCGGAGGGCGTGCTGCACCTGCACATGAGGAGCTCTCTAAAATAGCCCCCACAGTGATGATTACCCTACCAGGGGCTCATTACCTCGCCACCCTTGCGTCCAATGTATCGATCATTGCAAGCATCTTCCCTGAACACGAGGCCCGCCTGACAGCTGAAATGATGCGATTGAAAGAGCGATCCAATGCCATAAAGGAGCAAGTTGCAGCCAAGCAGCTTACCGCGCTCTTTTTGATGGTCAACGCAGGAAGCCTGTCGGTCTTTGGCGAAGGAAGTCGGTTCTCCGTCATCTACGATGAGTTTGGATTTACCGTAAGCGATAATCAAATTGAGTCCTCTACACACGGACAAAGTGCCTCGTTTGAGTATCTGCTCAAACAAAACCCAGACCATCTCTTTGTATTGGATCGGCAAGCTGCCATTGGAGAGACCGAAGCCGGCCAAGGTGCTCAACAGCTTCTCAACAACGCATTGATTAGAGGTATGAAGACCAAGATCACCTATGTTGACCCCACAGCATGGTACATCACCAGCGGCGGCTTAACTGCAACCGACCAAATGATCAATGATGTGCTGGGTGCTCTGCAATAAACACAATGTCTCTTACGTAATGCATGGAGGGTAGCCTCTCCGTGCATTGCTTTCTCTACCTTTTACCCTTCCAAACAGCCCACATACTCCACTCTATTTTATTCTCAGAAATGCAACATCAGAGAGGGTGTGAGATTCCAACCTTTTTTGTATAGTTCTGATGAAATATCGATAGCGATTCATCGATGCGGCATCGAAAAAACGTCATCCCTTGTGGGGATGACGTGTGGTGGTTAAAAAAAGGGCCCGGCGGCTACCTACTCTCCCGCATGCTTGCAGTACCATCGGCGTGAGGGTGCTTAACTTCCGTGTTCGGGATGGGAACGGGTGTGTCCACC
>JBAZCM010000065.1:0-10637 GCA_041654935.1 Sphaerochaeta sp.
GGCGATGGACGCAAGCATTATTGAAATGTTCGGCTCAAACCCGATGGACAGCGAGGACCTTGGTACAATCATAGACGCGAAGCACTTCGCTGGCCTCATAGGTTTATTGCACCACGGAACCATCCTCAGCGGCGGCGAATACGATGAGAAGCGACTGAAGATTGAACCTACGCTGCTTGGCGATGTCGATCTTCAATCGCCCTTGATGCAAGCAGAGATCTTCGGTCCCTTGCTGCCGATCATCGAGTATGAGCACTTTGATGAAGCCCTTTCATGGGTCAGAGATCGGCCCCATCCTTTGGCAGCCTACCTCTTCTCCAATGACCCGACCCACCAAAAGCGCTTTGTAGCGGAGCTTCCCTTTGGTGGGGGATGCATAAATGATGTGGTACTACACTTGGCCAACTCGCGCCTACCTTTTGGAGGGGTGGGCCCCAGTGGTATGGGTAACTACCACGGAGAGGCGGGCTTTCTGGCCTTCAGCCACATCAAGAGCATTACCAAAAGTTCACGATTAATCGATGTTCCGGTGCGGTATGCACCCTATAAGGGCAAACTTGGTTTGCTCAAAGCACTATTTCGTTAGCAATTTGTGGAGGAGATACCATGGCACGTACGTTTTTAGTGACCCTAATCTCACTGGCAGTCCTTACAAGCTCCCTCTTCGGGGCTTTTAACCCTACTCAAGCCGATGCCCTCTTTGACACCGACCGGTTCATTGAAGCGCGAGTTCTCCTATTGGATGAACTAGCCAAAGGGGGAAGCAATGCCGATCAGGCCCAGATTCTCTGGCGCCTGGCTCGGGTGATGGTCTCCATCGGTGATGATCTAGACAAAAAGGATAAGGATGGCCGCTTTGCAGCCTATGAAGAGGGAGAGGCGTATGCCCTTCGCTCAATTGCCCTTGTTCCTACCCCAGAGGGCTATCTGTGGAAGGCTTCCAACATCGGTAGATGGGGTCAGACCAAAGGACCACTGAACGCCCTGGGAAAGGCCAAGGGGATGCTCGAGGACCTGACGGTCATTGTCAATGACTTTGGCACCCTCGACTCCTCGGAGACCTGGTATGTGCTCTCATCTCTGTATAACGAGCTGCCAGCGGTAATCTCCTTTGGCAACAATGACTGGGCTATCAGTTATGGACGCTTGGCTTTGGAGTACATTCCATCTCACCTACTCTACCCCGGTCACTACAAAAAACTGGCCGAAGAGCTATGGGCGCGCAACTGGAGCGCCTCCAAACGAACTAAAGAGCTGAAGAAGATGCAAAAGAACTGGGAGAAGGGCACCACCAACCTAGAGCGTAACCGATACTACGAAGGGAAGGACGGTGGGGAGACTAAACCCTTTTACTCGCCGGTCTTGCTCACCGGTATGAGTGACCGCCAAGAGGCCGATATGCTTATCTCCTTCATCATCGCCAAGTACGAGGTTTTCCGTAACCCAAAACGTGCCGATACCCGCGATATTGAAGAGCTTAAGGAGCTACGAGCGAGCTGGCGATAATCCTGTCGCCAGTGAATTTTCAGAGTATTCAAAAACCAATCCATCGCCTATGATGAGCCTATGAAGCTTACTTGGTTTGGACATCTGAAGAAAACGCTGGCGTGGACGATCAGGGCAATCGTCATCGGGCTGGTCTGTGGCCCGTCGATTGCCCTTCTTGCTGCCATGATAAGTGCGGCCAGTCAAACCCGACACGCCAACCCCGCCTTGATTCTCGCTATCCCCCTGGGCGCTGTAGTGACCGCCTATCTTTTCAAAACCCTCGGTCCTCATTTACAAGAGGGAACCATCCGCATCATGAGTGTCATCAACCGCAGCGCTGAGGGCACTTCAGAGGCCTTGGGTCAACCCACCTATGTGGAGAGCGTCACTGACGGGGACGGGGAAGTCTCTACCAAACTCGCTCCCCTGCTCTTGGCTACTACCCTCATTACTCACCTAGTCGGTGCCTCAGGTGGTAAAGAAGGCGTTGGGGTGCAAATTGGCTCCTCGCTTGCCAGTTATCTCGGGGAGGCTGAAAGCCGATTACGTGGCCGCCCATTTTCTGTTCAACACCAAGGTCTTTGGCTGATCGCAGGAGCCGCAAGCGGCTTTGCCGCCCTCTTTGGCGCTCCGGTCGCCGGCGTTCTCTTTGGCTTGCAATTCTCCAATCCACGGGTCAACCGTACCGATGCATTCCTTCCCGCCTTGGTGGCAGCCTATACCGCAACCCTCTCCTCCCAGGCCCTTCATATCAAAACTATCGAGACAGTAACTGGATCGCCGATGCCACTGACGCTCACCAACCTCGGCTCTGCCCTCCTTGCAGCCCTCTTCTTTGGTCTTTTCAGCCGTCTCTTCTGTTGGACGATCCATCAGGTACGAAGAGTGGTCAGCACCATCACCAACAGCTTTTATGTGCGCAGTCTCTTCACCTCTTCACTGCTATTGGCCGCCTCATTGATCATTTACCTCTTGGTAGGCTCTTTTGAGTACAACGGCCTATCCACCCACCTCATCGCCGATGCAGGGCGAGGAGCTAGTAGTGCTTGGGCTCCGCTCTTCAAGTTCATTCTGACAATCCTCACCATCGCAAGCGGGTTCATCGGCGGTGAAGTTGTGCCCATCCTGGTCATCGGCTCGACAGTCGGATCGCTCCTGGCCTCCTCCTTTGGCCTGCCGGTTGCAACCTTTGCAATGTTTGGAGCGGTAGGGATGCTCAGTGGGTCAACCAAGCTTCCTTTAGCGTGTTTTGCCCTTGCCCTTGAGCTCTTTGGCTTCTCAAATCCCGCCATGGTCTTCTTTGTCTGTGCTGTAAGCTATTTCATCAGTGGACCGGCTTCTATCTACCAGAGTGAGGCCGAATAATCTCTCTTTTGGGTTGACAAAAACGGTCAATATTCATAACATATGAATACTTCATCATATGTGAATACATCAGAGGTGGACCGTATGACTCAAACGAGAACTTGGAGCGTTGAAAATCTTGACTGCGCCTCGTGCGCCGCTGAACTTGAGCGCACTCTCAGCACTCAGGAAGGTGTAGAGAGCGCTTCATTGAACTTCATCGCCAAGACATTGACGATCAACAGCAAAAACGGTGAGGATGACGCCTTTTGGCTCTCTGTTGAACAGGCAGCAAAAAAAGCTGAACCTACCGTCCGTTTGGTTGAACCTTCCACTCTTACCGCCAAGCGTATCTGGTCCTTTGAAGGAGTCGATTGCCCCTCTTGTGCTGCTCAAATTGAAGCTGTCCTCAGTGAAGCTGAAGGGGTAGCAACAGCCCAAGTGGATTTTGCTACAAAGAAGCTCACCATCAAGACAAAGACACCCCAACCTCCCGCCTTTTACGATACACTTTTGGCAAAGGCTGTTGATATCGAACCGTCTTTGCGCACCTATGAATGGAAAAATCCGGCCCTCACCTCCCCCTTTATCCAGCCTCGCCTCTATCGAATCATCGCCTCTGTTGCTCTCTTCTTTGCTGCCATGATCGCTGGCCAGCCTCTGCTATACATCGCCAGCTACCTGATCGCCGGCTACGACGTGCTCTATAAAGCACTACGAAACATCTTCGCTGGCAAGATTTTTGATGAATATTTTTTGATGAGCGTTGCAACTGTCGGAGCCTTAATGATAGGCGAACGTGGTGAAGCCGCAGCGGTGATGCTCTTCTACCTCATCGGTGAATACTTTCAGGAGAGCGCGGTCATCCAAAGCCGCCGCTCGGTCCTCGCTGCCCTTGATCTTAAGGTAGAAGAGACGCGCCTGGTCGAGGGCGAGCAAACTCGCATGGTCAAAAGCGAGCAGGTGGGCGTAGGCTCGACGATCCGGGTGCTCGCCGGTGAGAAAATCCCTCTTGATGGCACCATCATCAGCGGTCAAAGTGAACTGGATATGCGCTCGTTGACCGGTGAATCGCTGCCCCAATACAAGGGCGTCGGAGACCAAGTCCTCAGTTCATCGCTGAATCTCTCAGGTCCCCTTGAGATCATCACGACCCGACTCTTTGAAGATTCAACAGCCACCAAGATTCTGCATCTGGTGGAGGAATCCTCTGCAAAGAAGGCTCAAAGCGAACGTTTCATCACGACCTTTGCCCGCTACTATACCCCCGTAGTTGTCCTCTTTGCCCTCGCTTTAGCTGTCATACCCTCTCTGATCACCGGCATGTGGCAGACCTGGGTCTACCGGGCCCTGGTCTTCTTGGTCGTCTCCTGTCCCTGTGCCCTGGTCATCAGTGTCCCCCTCTCCTACTTTGCCGGTATCGGCAAGAGTGCCCGTAGCGGCATCATCGTCAAAGGTGGAAACTTCCTGGAGACACTGCGATCCTTGGATGCGGTAGTCTTCGATAAGACCGGGACGCTGACCAGCGGGACATTCAGTATCGACAAAGCCGACCTGAAAGAAGACGGGTCGTATGATCGCTCTACGCTGATGGCACTCATCGCCTCTTTGGAGCGACAGAGTACCCACCCCCTAGCCCAAGCTTTCGCCACCCTTGAGGCTCCGTACACAGCCTCTGACGTTGTGGAGCTTGCAGGAAAAGGCCTGTATGGCAGCGTTGATTCAAAGCAGGTGGCTGCAGGCAACAAGCAGCTCTTTGAACAGTTGGGCATCGCCATTGACCCCTCTTTGGAGAGCGAAGCTTCAATCCTCTTTGCCGTCGAAGGGGTCCACCTTGGATCCTTTACCCTCATTGATGAACCAAAAGCTGAAGCCGCCTCTCTTATCAAAGCCCTGCGCAAGCGTGGTGTTGATCATATAGCGATGATCAGCGGGGACAGTATTGAAAATGCCCGGCGTGCGAGCGATCAATTGGGCCTCGATGAGGTCCATGGCGGCTTGCTTCCCGATGAAAAGCAACGAGAAGTCCTGCGTCTCTCCGAAGTCTATCCTAACCTTGCCTTCGTTGGAGATGGCATCAACGATGCTCCGAGCCTCGCAGCAAGTAAGGTGGGCCTCTCTATCGGTAAGGGAGCCAGTGATCTGGCGATCGAAAGCGCCGATGTGGCCATCCTCAGCGAGGATTTGAACAAGATCACCGAAGTGGTCGATATCGCCCAAAAAACCGGCTCGATCGTTCGTCAGAACATTGGCTTTGCCCTGACGATCAAGGCCCTGGCCCTCCTCTTTGGCGCCCTAGGGTTTGCTTCGATGTGGATTGCTGTCATCGCTGACACGGGGGTGACAATCATCGCAGTGCTCAACTCGCTGCGGATTCTCCTCGCCCGTCGCGCTCGTTGATTATCGGCTTTTGTTGTGGTACGCTTGCTCCGATTGAGGAAGGATTATTATCATGAATGTACATACAACAAGAAACATCGGCATCATGGCCCATATCGATGCCGGCAAAACAACTACGACTGAACGAATCCTCTACTACAGTGGGGCCAGCCATCGCATCGGCGAAGTCGACGATGGAGAGGCAACCATGGACTTCCTCGAACAGGAGCAGGACCGTGGCATCACCATCGCCAGCGCTGCGACCACCTGCTACTGGAAAGATCATCAGATCAATATCATCGACACCCCTGGCCACGTAGACTTTACCGCTGAAGTCGAGCGCTCTCTGCGCGTGCTCGACGGTGCGGTAATGGTTGTGTGTGCGGTCGGCGGAGTCGAGCCGCAGACCGAGACGGTCTGGCGCCAAGCCGATACCTATAAAGTTCCCCGCATCGCCTTCATCAACAAGATGGACCGCTTGGGGGCAAGCTTTGACGAAGCGATCGAAGAGCTGGTCAAAAAACTCGGAGCCAACCCCGTTCCTCTGTATATCCCGGTGGGCAAGGAGGGAGAGTTCAGCGGTATCATCGATTTGATCGAGCACAAATACCTGGTCTTCAACAAAGAGGATCAAGGCAAGACATATGTTGCCCAAGATATCCCTTCTTCGATGCAGGAGTTGGCTGACCAGTGGTATGAGAAGCTGATTGACAGCACCTCATCTTTCAGCGACGAGATTACCGAGCGCTACTTTGATGGGCTGGAGATTCCTCCGACCATGATCAGGGAGGCGCTGAAGAAGGCGACCATCGCCCGTAAGGCCCTGCCGGTCTTTGTCGGCTCCTCCCTCAAGGACATCGGGGTGCAGGCACTCTTGGATGGGATCATCGACTACCTCCCCTCTCCTGACGAAGCGCCACCGATCATGGGACTGAAAGTCAAAGGGGATGAAGAGGTTGAGGTCTCCTACTCAAAGGAGAAACCCCCACTTGCACTGATCTTTAAGATCGTAGTGGATCGTGAGGCCGGTCCGATGAGCTTTGTCCGCGTCTATAACGGCACGATCAAAAAGGCCTCCTCACTTTACAACATCAGCAAAAAGAAGCGCGAACGGGTTAACCGTATTCTGCGCATGCATGCAAACCGAGCCGAGGAGGTCAGCGAGCTTGAAGCCGGTGACATCGGCGTGATCATCGGCTTCAAAGAAGGGCGCACCGGCGACACGATCGCCAGCGAAGGCTCTCAAATACTTCTTGAACCAATTACCTTCCCAACTCCGGTCATCTCCATTGCTATCGAGCCGAACACCCAAAGCGATGGGGATAAGCTGCGTCAAGCACTGGGAACCCTTACCCAAGAGGACCCGACCTTCAGCTGGAGAGATGATGAGGAGACCGGACAGCTGGTCATAAGTGGGATGGGAGAGCTTCACCTGGATGTGCTGGTGACCCGACTGACGCGTGAGATGAAGATCCAGGCGCGCGTTGGAAAGCCGCAAGTCACTTACCGCGAATCGGTTACCAAGAGCGTAACCGAAAGCGAGCGCTTCAGCCGCGTGTTGGCTGGCAAGGAGAACGAAGCCGGCCTGACCATGACCGTACGCCCACGTCCGCAGGGATCGGGAAACCGCTACCTCTGCTCCGCCGTAGTACGAGGCATGGATGCTTCGTTCTACGAGGCAATTGAACGAGGGGTTACCAACGCCTTCTTAGGTGGTATCCAATATGGCTATGAGGTGTGTGACCTGGAAGTCGAGGTGACGGCAATCGAGTACAACGAGTTGACCGCCTCCCTCTTCGCCTTTGAAGCGTGTGCTGCCATGTGCTTTGATAAGGTTGCTCGCCTTGCCGGGCCGACTTTGATGGAGCCGGTGATGAAGGTGACGATTGTCGTTCCCTCCCTCTATGTGGGTGAGGCAATCAGCAGTCTGACCACCCGCAGCGGAATCGTCCTCTCCATTGAGAGTCGCACCGCCAGTGAGCAGATCAACGGCCACGCGCCGCTTGAGCAGCTCTTTGGATATTCGACAGCACTGCGTTCGGCTACCCAGGGTCGGGGTACCTTTACCATGGAGTTTGACCACTACGAACAAAAAACTCACTAATAGTGAAGAAATCACACGATAACAACCTTGCGATATCAGCAACAGTCTTGTTATCATGTATCAGAATAGGTATGAAAGCTAGACGTATTGGGCCGCAAAGCCCATATTTGGATTTACTGACGAGGAGTACAACATGGCTAGAACTTACAATTTGCAGGACATCTTTGCCCGCAACCTAAAGGAGCGCAGGCGAAAACTCGCCCTCACCCAAGCACAGCTTGCCAGCAAGATCGGTGTCTCAACCTCATTTGTCACTGAGATCGAGACCTCTCGCAAGGCCCCATCGTTTGCGACGATCGAAAAAATCTCAAAGGCACTGGATGTGCCATGCTGGACTTTTTTCTGTGAGGATGGGGACAAGCTACCAAACGATGTCACCGCTATCGACCAGTTCGCGTACAAGCTCAAGCAAGACATCAATCACATCATCGATGTGAACATCAGTCAAACTCGCTAGTCGACGCGATTATATATCTCACCACCATCACAGCAGGACCGTACCCGCAGGTCCTGCTGTATGTTTCTTTTCACCCTGCCCCACTACTCACCCGCCGTTGAAGCATTTTGACCCCTGTGATATGTTCATTCCATATCTGTAAGGAGGACGACCTCCCCCATCCTGGGAGAGCCGCTGGGACGACCCGGCAAATCAATCAGGAGGATCAGAAATGACCTGGATCTATCTCATCACCGCCGGAGTCCTTGAAGTTGTGTGGGCATACTACATGAAGCTCTCCTTTGGCTTCACCAAACTCTGGCCCACTATCATCACTTTTGCAGCAATGGGTATCAGCTTTTGGCTGTTGGCGATCGCCATGCGTACCATTGGCCTGGGTACTGCCTATATCATCTGGACTGGCATTGGAGCAGTTGGGGCTTTCTTGGTTGGAATCATCCTTTTGGGAGAGCCGGTCAATCTTTTACGCGTCGTCGCAGCCCTCTTCATCATAACTGGTCTTGTGATGATGCAAATCTCCAGTACCTGAACGAACGCTGGTGCAACTCATTTGATGATAGTCGATTGAAATGGTTTTTTCACATGCAATCGCTTGCTTGTAAAAATAATTCTTTTGACTTATACAGAGACAAAGCGTACCATGGTACCATGCGTTTATGATCGACGCATTATCTTTTGCGTAGATCGGAGGAGGATTTATGAGCGTTGTCAGCAGTGATGTAAGGAATGTTGCCATCATCGGCCACAATGAAACCGGGAAAACCACGTTGGTGGAACAGATGTTGTTCTATGCGAATGTGATTTCCCGGGCAGAAACAATCGACAGTGGGAAAACAACCAGCGACTATACCGAAGAAGAGATCTCCAACAAGATTTCCATTCATGCATCCCTTGCCTCGTTTCAGTGGGAAGCCAAGCAACTGAATATCGTTGATACCCCGGGTACCAGTGGGTTTATCGGCGAAACCATCGCAGCGTTCCGTGCTACCGAAGGGGCACTGATGCTCGTTGATGGCCGTGTCGGAGCACAGATTGAGACGATCAAGCTCTGGCGCAGATTGGATGATTTGAATAAACCGCGTGCAATTTTTATCAACAAGATGGATCGTGACCACGCTGACTATACTAAGGTTCTCGAAGAGCTCAAGGAGTCCTTCAAGGCAACGTTGGTCCCTGTGACGATTCCCATGGGAAGCGGCAAGGATTTCAAGGGAATCATCAACCTCATCGAGAACAAGGCATACTTTGCCAACCCCGGCGAAAAAGAGACGGTCGGTGAAATTCCCGCCGAGTACGCAGACCTGGCTGAAGAGTACCGAACCATGCTCATCGAGAGTGCGGCCGAAGGTGCTGATGACCTGATCGAAAAGTACTTTGAAGAGATGACCCTCGAGATCGACGACATTCGTCGCGGTCTGCAGGAAGGTCTGCATGAAAACCGCGTAGTACCAGTACTCTGTGGTGCCTCAGGTGCTGGCAGTGGCCTCATTGGCTTGATGAACTTCATTGCAAACAACTTCCCCAACCCTCTTGGCTATGTCCATCCAGTGGTCGGTGAAGATGGCAGCGATGTAGACTTTGCCATCGCCGAGGAAGGCAATCCTGCCGCTCTGGTCTTCAAAACGACGATTGACCAGTTCAGTGGAAAGCTGAGCTTTCTCAAGGTCATGCGTGGAACGATCAAGGGTGAGACCGAACTGTACAACGGTATCATCTCGCGCAAGGAGCGAGCCAACAAGGTCTATCGTATGGTCGGTAAAAAGCTCGTTGAAGTCCCTGCCCTCGTCGGCGGTGACATCGGTGTCATCACCAAGAGCAATATCAGCGCAACCAACTATAGCATCGTCGATCCTTCGGAGCAGTCACTGGTCTTCAAACCGATTGACTTCGGTCAGCCGACCTTCAGCCTTGCCATCTCCAGTGATGACAAGAAGAGTGAAGAGAAGATGAACGAGGCCCTGCACCGCGTCAGTGAAGAGGACCTTACCTTCGAGATCAAGTTCAACGAGGAGACCAAGGAGAACGTGGCCTCCGGACAGGGAGACCTGCACTTGAACATGATTTTGGACAAGGTACGCGAGCGACAGAAGATCAACATCAACACCAAGCTTCCCCGCGTGGCATATCGCGAGACAATTCGTGGAAAGAGCGGCGTGGTCGAGTATACCCACAAGAAGCAGAGTGGTGGTCACGGCCAATACGGTCGAGTCCTCATTGAGATCGAGCCGCTTGAGAGAGGTGAATACTACTCCTTCACCAACGCTATCAAGGGTGTTGCAGTCAGTAAGGGATACATCCCTGGCATTGAGAAGGGACTGCACGAGCAGATGGAGGAAGGATTCCTCGCCGGCTATCCGATGATGGATATTGGTATTACCCTCGTCGATGGTAAGGAACACTCGGTCGACAGTAGTGAGATGGCCTTTAAGCTTGCCGCAAAGGGCGCGATGAAGTTGGCTATCGCAAAGGCTACTCCGGTGCTTCTTGAGCCGATCGTACTCTTGAGTGTCTACATTGAAGAGGAGTATCTTGGTGATGTGCTCAGTGACCTCTCCGGTAAGCGTGGAAGGGTCCTTGGGCAAGAGGATATCGGTCATCTACAGATGGTGAGGGCGTTGGTCCCTCAATCGGAGTTGCTCAACTACGCAATCGACCTCAAGTCGATGACCAGTGGTACGGGAAGCTTCGAGATGAAGTTCGACCACTACGAGCCGCTGGTTGGCAAGGGTGCTGACGAGGTGGTCAAGGCCTACAAGGACTCTTTGGAGGAGGCCTGATCAGTGGCAATCAGAAAAAAACCTGATTGCATGGGAGTGAGTTTGTAGAACCTTGGAAGGGGGTCCGCGGCGGCGGGCCCCCTTCCCT
>JBAZCM010000066.1:0-10374 GCA_041654935.1 Sphaerochaeta sp.
CATGACAATAGCGATTAGTTCACTGATGCTGATACCTTCATCTTGGTAGACGGATTCTTCCACAACGGTTCCTCATTTTTTAAGCACGGGCTGATCCGCACCTATATTCCATAGGATTGCTGTTGCTTTGGAGGTATGGTGGATAGTGGTAAAACAGAACGCAACAGGGCACACCATATGACGGTCAAATGATACCATAGCCCTCCAGTAAAGTAAATGCTTGTTATACAACTGCATTTGGCTATTAAATATAGATAGGTGCTTACAATGTGAGCTTTTGTTGCTCGTAAAAGTCTGACATCAGTAGGCAAAATCGGCACTCATGAAGGTTGGAATAAAATCAACAACAGCCGATTGTCTTCCAATTTCAACGATTTTCAATCCTTTCAGAAAGATAAAAAGATGACAGAAGTTGTTGTAACAGCCAACCTGTATGCTTGGCTGATAATGAGCCCCTGCTATACATTTACCGCATACATGTCGTGATAATGATCTATCGACCACGACAAAGGGGATGTTGCCATGAAAAAATTCAGACGTATGGTTGGATTGGCTCTCGTGTTCACATCGACGCTTGCCCTCCTCTTTGCAGCCCCAATGAGTGAACAGCAGGCGTCAGTTTCCTCTCCTGCCCCTGTGAATGAGGTACAGGTACAGCCGACCCCACGATTTGTCGTACACCCAACACCAGAGCGCTGGGGCACTGAGCTGGGCGTTTTGAATCAAACCGGATATACCTTTGTCTCCCTAGATATCTATAGTGAACGAATGAGCAACCTTTCTCCTAATCAGGAGAATTTGCTGACCACTCCCCTTGAGAGCGGTGACCGAGTTCAGATCAACCTCCTCCACCATCTTTTGCTGTTCAATGAACTCTCCCGTCAAGACAGCAAGCCTTTTTACTATACGGCGATCGATGAGGATGGGGATTACTTTCAGGGAGTCTGGGACCCTGCCCACGATTTGTGGACTATCAGCCTAGACTTTGAGGATTACCGAGGTGACTATCTTGCAAGGCGATTTCCCGCTGACGGAGCGGTGTTTGGCGTCCTGAATCGAATCAATTCACCGATCATTGAATTCTCCTTTGCCCCTGCCGATGAGAATCTTCTCGGAGAAGCCGTCCTCTTACCAGGCCAAGAGGCCATTATTCCTGCCGTCTTGGCTCTCGGCAGTGTAGATGAGGACAAATCTACCTATCGCTGGGATGCCTATGATGAGAGTGGACAGCGCTATACTGGCTACTACTCTCCTGCCGAGTCCTCCAAGGCCATCACAATCTTCCCTATGAGCCAGGTTTACATCCAAGAAGGCCAATATGAGTTGATAGTAGATAACCAGCTCGATGATGCAATCTGGTATCTCTTTGCAATGACTGGCCAAGAGTATCTCTATGGAGATTGGGGCGATGACCTCCTTGGATACACTATCATCCTGGAAGGTCAGGAAGAGCAGGTAGATCTGTATGGATCGCCCCGCCTTGCCCAGTTGTTGGATAGCGGTTGGGAGGGAAGACTCTATCTGGTCGCTGAGACCTACGACGAAGGAAGCTACCTCGTCTACACCGAAGTGAGCCCTGACTATCCCTACATGTATGTCTCGGTCAATGCTTCACGGCTGATTGATGAATCCATATACCAAGAGGAAGAGGAGGGGGTTGAGTTGGTCCTCTACAACAATACTCAGGGGCAGCTTTGGATCCTCCATGAATCAACCGAACCCGTCCAGCCATCCTATGGAGAGGACTTGTTGGGAGATGGAATTTGGGAGCATGACCAGTTCATTACCCTGAGCGTTGAACGGCCATTTGTGGACTCTGGTCAGCAGCTGTACCTCTGGGCATACGATAAGGATGGCCAGCCTTACCTACGCACCTGGAGTGGTGGGGAAGGGCGGGTTTTAATCTATACTGAGGCTGACCGAGTTCTGTGATTTAGGTCTTCACTTGCCACTTTTGATGATACGGTATATACAGGAGACATGGGCAAAAGACGAGCTTCTTTGACTGTCATGATCAAGCCGGCATCGGCTGCATGCAACCTCGCCTGTGATTACTGCTTCTATCTGGACACCGCTGCCCACCGCAAGGAGGGCACGTGGCCAAAGATGGGTGATGATGTCGTTCAGGCCACTATCCACAAAAGCCTCGATGAAGCACAACAGGTGAGTTTTGTCTTCCAAGGAGGGGAGCCCTCCTTGGCAGGCTTGGCGTTCTTTGAGCGCTTCGTTCGCGAAGTAGCTACATACAAAAAGCCCGAGCAAACCATCCATTACGCTTTTCAGACCAACGGTCTCAACCTCGACAAAGCGTGGGCCTCCTTCTTCAAAGAGCACGAATTTCTGGTGGGAATCTCCTTTGACGGAAACCCGAAGATCCATGATATTCACCGCTTTGACCGTAAGGGTGAGGGCAGTGGGCGAAAAGTTTCTAAGGCTATTGCTCTGGCAAACGAAGAGGGGGTTGCTTTCAACACCCTCTCGGTCGTCACCAATACAACAGCAGACAATACCGAGCGTGTGTGGCGATGGCTTGTTGACCAAGGTATCACATACCACCAGTACATCGCCTGCATCGATCCTTTGGAGGGAGAACACAACTTCCTCAGCCCCGCCTCGTATGGACGATTTTTGAAGGACTCCTTTGACCTCTACTACTGGTCCTTCATGAGCGATGAGTGGATCTCAGTGCGCTTCTTTGACAACCTCGTGGGTATGCTCCTAGGAATGGCCCCAGAGAGTTGTGATATGGCCGGCGTTTGCTCAGCCAACTACGTCGTTGAGTCCAATGGGAATATCTATCCCTGTGATTTTTATTGCTTTGATGATCAGCTACTGGGCAACATCCTCACCGACTCGTACGCAGATCTCGATGAGAAGCGAAGCGAGCTGCGATTTATTGAAGACTCTCCCAATCGCATCGATGGGTGTGAGAGCTGTCAGTGGCAACCCCTGTGTCGTGGAGGCTGTAAGCGATATCGCTCCTCAGAGGGGTACAAGTACTGCTCCTCGATGAAGGAATTCTTTCCCTATGCCATCAAGCGTCTGAATCAAATGGCCTCAATACTCGAACAGAGGCGCCGATGAAAGCCGAAAAACACATCGCCTGGGAGCAAAAAGGAAAGCCTCCAATCACCTTCCGCTTCTTCCTCCGTCTCTTTTGGACAACCTTCACCCTCTCTATGTTCACCTTCGGTGGTGGTTTTGTCATCATCAGCCTGATGAGAAAGAAGATGGTCGTCGAGCTTGGGTGGATCAACGATGAGGATATGTTGGACTTTGTGACGATTGCCCAGTCTAGTCCCGGTCCTATTGCAGTCAATGGCTCTTTGATGGTCGGCTACCACCTCGCCAGAGTCCCTGGGGCACTGGTAGCAGCTTTGGGGACCGTCCTGCCTCCGATGATCATCCTCACCCTCGTCAGCCTGGGCTATAAGGCTGTGGCTGACAACCAGGTAATAGCGGTAGCCTTTGGTGGCATGCGAGCAGTGGTAGCGGCAATTGTGCTACAGGTCACCTGGGCGCTCTTCAAGCCGCTGACCCACCAAAAGAGAGCGCTTCCTATCGTCCTCTTTGTTCTGAGCTTTGTCGCCCTCTATGTATTGAGAATTAACATCATGGTGGTGATGATCAGTATCATCCTCTTCTCAATCATCCACAGTGTGATCGCCTTGAAGCGAGGAGAGAAGTGATGGGCAGCCTTCTTGGTAAACTCTTTATCAGCTTCTTTCAGATCGGCCTCTTCTCCATCGGAGGAGGGTATGCAGCGATGCCCCTCATCAAAGCCCAGGTGGTCGACCTTCATGGATGGCTCACTGCCATTGAGTTCAGTGATCTGGTCACCATCGCCGAGATGACCCCGGGCCCTATCGCTATCAATAGCGCTACTTTCGTAGGCATGCGTGTGGCAGGCCTGGTTGGAGTGGTAGTGGCGACGCTCGGAAATATCCTACCCTCGATCATCATCATGCTCATCTTGGCAAAGCTCTATGAGAAGTACGCCGAGCAAACCCTCCTCAAAAAAGTACTGGAGGGGGTACGTCCGGTAGTCGTCGCTGCCATCTTTACCGCAGGCCTTGGGCTCTTACAGCTTGCGGTAGTCAGCTTCACCTCCCCTGACATCTTTGCGTCCGTTGTCTTTGTCCTCTCCTTCATCGCCTTGAATAGTCGACGTATCAAGGTCGGCCCCATTGCGCTTTTGGCCATTGGGGCGGTGGTGGGAATAGGGTGGTCATTTATTTTTTGATATGAGTGCTTAATTCGAGCTAGACTATGGGAGTATTTCAATCAAGGATGGACAGCAAATGGTACGCATAACAAAACGTGTCTTTACGGATCTGGCAATCTTCATGATTGGCTTTGGGATGGTGGTTGGTATCGCCTTCCCCTTCTTCATGGTAGTGCTCGGCATGAGCCATGATATTGCCTACACGTGGTGGTTCTTCACTGTCTGTATCATCGCCGGCCTCTTCGTAGGTGCGGTTAATATCATTCTCGCGCACTCCATCGTAGGTTCTCGTCTCATCCTGATGGCCCAGAAGATGGAGCAAGTTGAGTCCCACCTCAAAGAGATCGGCGGAAAAGGGGGCGATGAGATTGACTGCACCCCAGAGGCTTGCCACCTGCCGGTGGACAGCGAAGATGCCATTGGGACGAGTTCGCGAGCCTTCAACTCTCTCGTCGATACCCTTGGCTCCTCCTTGCAGCTGGAGAAGCGCGTGCGCTCCTACACCAGCATGCTCACCAGCCACCTCAAGATTAGTGAGCTGTGCCAGAATGCACTGGGAGCCCTCCTAGAGATGTTCGAATTCTCTGGCGGTGCTATCTTTGTTGAGGAGGGGGGAGCGCTTAACCTGCGGAGCAGTCAAGGACTCTCCGGTGAATCAGCGCTTGGAGAGAATCCTATCGTACTGAAGGCACTGCAAACCCTTGAGGTAAAAGTCATCGATATACCCGAAGAACTCTTCGTCGATGCAGTCTTGGCAACCTTCCGCCCTCGTGCGGTGGTTGTCCAGCCTGTGGTCTATAAGGGCGTGGGACTTGGGGTAATTCTTCTCGCATCCCAACACGCAGTGGACGAGGAGACCGCTCAGCGTCTAGACCTCTTCTCAGCGAGCTTTGCTCTCGCTCTGCATAACGCCGTCACCTACGCCCAGGTTCAGCAGCTCGCTGCCATCGATCCCTTAACGGGCATCTACAACCGACGCTTCGGCCTCTCTCGGCTGCATGAAGAGTACGTGCGAGCAGTGAAACAAAACGGCTCCATTGGCCTCTTGATGATCGACGCTGACTACTTCAAGGAAATCAACGACACCTATGGCCATACCGTAGGAGATCGAGTACTGCAATCCATTGCCACCACTGCTCGCAGGCAACTGCGCGATGGAGACATCATTGCTCGCCTTGGCGGTGATGAGTTTATGGTAGTGCTGCTTGGCGCCAACAAGACCGACACTCTTGCTATCGCAGAGTCAATCCGGCGCTCGATCGAGGAGAAGCGGATGAAGTGGGGCGACCAAGAGATCAAGGTCACCGTCTCCATCGGGGCTGTCTCACTCTCAGAGAACATCGACCTTGATGAAGAGAAGCTCATTGAAGCAGCTGACGCTGCCCTTTACCAGGTCAAGGAGAGTGGACGCAACCGCGCAGGGATTTGAGCAAACACTGCTGAAAAAAGGAAGAGACGATGCTGCTGTGTTGTTCAGAACGTGAGTCCAGGATCTTTGAAAATGCATTCGATATCCCCCTTGGGCTTTATGATGAGTCATACACTTGGGATGTGAGAATTGCTGCCACTATGGATCTACAGCTACGAGCCTTGGTGATGAGAAACCGCGCAACAGGCTACGTTCTCTTGTTGGATTTGAGAGAAGAGTGGATCCTACTCACCCAAACACGCCATTTAGCCTTAATGGAAGAAGCCTTGATAGCGGCAGGATTTCGACATAGTGACGTCGGTTTTTATCTGAGAAAAGGGAAAGACTTTGTCCTCGGTGTTGATCAAACGCCTCCGTATGCAAAGAGAAAACTGGCCGAATTGGTTAAGTGGGTAGAGGAGGTGGGTTTTGCCAAGGCATCAAAGGATATTGCAGACCGACCAGTAACGCTCAACCACCGGCGCGTTGATGCTCGAGCCCTCCTTGCAGCACACCTTGAACAACGAAAGCCAGAGATTGTCAAAGAGATGCATTCGGCAATGATTGTTCATGTTGATCTCTTTCTACCGCCGAAAAAGAAGGTGTGGCGGCGTTTTCTTGTACCGATGGATGCAAGTTTTGGAGATTTGCACTACATCATCCAAGAGGGATTTGGATGGAATGGGCGCCACCTCCACGAGTTTATTGATGGCCTTTTCAAACGCATTCGTCCCAAAGAGTGGATTGAGAAGTCACCACAAATAAGTGATGGAGTTCAATTGGTCGATGAAGAGCTGGTGTTTGTGGGCCAGCTTTCGCAGAGAGCAGAGTATTGGTTAGGTGTAGGAAATGGTCTTTTTCACTCTCTAGAGGTGCAGCAATTTGTACTGGTAGAGGAAGAGCCAGCGCCCCTGTGTATCGATGGAGGCGGTGATATCTCCTGGGAGGGTATAGGAGGACTCTTTGATGATCTTGAGCACTCCGATGGCGAGATGACCCCAGATTGGAGTGAGGCGGCCCGCGATGTATACCACTTTGATAAAAGTCGTATCAATAGCGGCCTGAGTGACCTCTTTTACGGCGTGCAGCCCACATCGTGGATATAAGTCACTATCCTATCGAGCGGCTGCGTCTTTCGTGGAGAAAAACCGGTAGTCTTGGTTTGATCCTCTTAGGAATCTGACGATGCTCTTCTGTATCAAGGAGCGTGTAGTGGCGCTCCTTTACCGCTTGGATGAACTCTTCGATCGTTGAGAGAGGATAGTCAAAACCCATACCACGGGTAGCGGGCCCCACTTTGTCGATTGAGTGAATATCCGTTCCACTGGTCATCAGAAGATCATACTCCTCTGCGTAAAGGCGTGCTCGTTGGTTTTGATCAATGTCGTTTGCTCCATTGACCACCTCAACACCGTGCACTGCATCAGGATAAAGCTGAATTGACCAGTTGTAGGAGCGCTCTCGGAAGGGATGGGCTTGGATCATCAACCCACCTGCTCGGTCAACGACCTCAAAGAGGGTAGCCTGGTCCCATCGCATAATCTCAGGGTGGTCCAAAAGCCACTCTTTATCCAGGCCATAGATGAGATACTCATCATCGCCATAGCAGGCTTCCCAGCCAAAGAAGACGGAGAGACCTGCCTGATCGCCGGCCTCCTTTGCTCGTTCATAGCCTCGAGCGAAGCGATGAACCTGCTTCTCCCAAGAGAGGTTGGATGGGATATTGGTATTACCATTGAAGAAGTGATCGGTAACTATAATGCCGCTAAAACCTGCGGCAAGGTAGGGGTCGATATACTCGATCGCCCAGCTTGTAGCACACGCACTCGCTTCGCGCGTGTGTAGGTGTGTTTCATATAAATACTGACTCATTTACTCTATCTTATCAATTGAGAAGAGTTCTTGCTACTGGTTCAGACAGTCCGTGGATCAATGTCCAGGGTGTAGTCGATCTCTTCATAGCCAAAGCCATGGATTTGGTCATACTCCTCTACCACCCCGTCCAAATCTCCTTCCTTGAGGGCCTCACCCTCTTGCTGCAGTGCCCACCTTCTCTCAACTTCCGCTTGGATATCTTCACGCATCTCCCAATCGTCGACACGTAGTCTTCCATCCTCATCGGTGGGAACAGGGCCCCCAGTGTAGAGGATCGTGGTGAAGAGCCGATAGATCTGCTCGGTGCACTGCTCATGCAGGTTCTCTTCCTTCATGACAGCGTAGAGGAGGGCCATGTAGAGCGGTACGATCGGGATGACCGCACTGGCTCGAGTGACCAGGGCCTTGTTCACTGAGACAAAGGCTTGCCCGTCCAGTGGTCTCAGCAGTTCATTCAGTGTTGCAGCACTTGCCTCCAGGTGTTCCTTCGCTTTACCGATGGTCCCTTCACGATAGACAGGGTAGGTGAGCTGAGGGCCGATATAGGAGTAGGAGACTGTGCGAAACCCCTCACTGAGAAGACCTCGCTCTTTAAGGTACTCGATCCAAAGGATCCAATCTTCACCCCCCATCACCTTCACCGTCTCTTTGGTTTGGGTTCCTTCAGCAGGATCGATGGTCGCTTCCGTGACAATGTCACTTTCCAGTCCAACAGAGAGAGCAGTAAATGGTTTTCCAATCGGTTTGAGAACAGAGCGGTAGGTCTCTCCCGTATCGGGGTCAATACGAAGGGGACTAGCCAAAGAGTAGACCACGAGATCTATCTGTCCAAACTCCTCTTTGATGAGGGAGGCTACCTCCTCCTTCATGGCAGTGGAGAAGGCGTCGCCAAAGCGTGAGAACGCTTTATGACCACTAGCTCTTGCCGCTTCTTCGAAGACGCGGGTGTTGTACCAACCAGGGGTGGCAGTCTTGGTCTCAGTGGGTTCACGCTCAAAGCTCACGTTGATCGTATCGGCACCACCGGCAAAGGTAGCGACGATACGACTAGAGAGTCCGTAGCCAGTTGAGCCGCCCAAAACGAGCACTCGCTTGGGGAAGGGTAGCCCGCTAGTAGACGGATAGCGCTCATCGGTCGAGCTTTTCGCCTGTTCTTTGACCCAATTAATCTGATTCTCGACCGAACGCCGACATCCTACCGGATGGGCGGTGAGACTGACGTTACGCATGACTTTCTTTGTAATGACCATGATCTCTTATCCTTGGTTAGGGGTGCTGACAATACACATCCACGACGCTTCGGCGGCAACCTCACCATCGACGGTGATGGTGCCCTTTTGTCGAAGCATGATTTGGCTCACGCGGGTATTATGCACCTCAATGACTGCCTTGTCCCCAGGTTTTACTTGACTGCGAAACTTTGCCTTCTCGATGGTGGCTAGGACAAAGAATGCCCCTTTGGGAAGGATTCCCGCCTGACAGAGGCCCGCTCCGCCGGTTTGGGCCATCGTTTCGACCAAAATGACACCCGGTACTACCGGGTAGTCAGGAAAGTGGCCATCGAAGAAGAAGTGCTCTTCACCAAAGGTTCGGGTAGCAACGGTGTGGTGTTTATCTACCTCAACCAGCTCATCGACAAAGAGAAAGGGGTCGCGATGCGGCAGTAGTTCCTTGGGACTCTCATAAGGTGTTTC
This sequence comes from Sphaerochaeta sp., assembly GCA_041654935.1. GTDB lineage: Bacteria > Spirochaetota > Spirochaetia > Sphaerochaetales > Sphaerochaetaceae > Sphaerochaeta. Next base: position 9,203 of record JBAZCM010000066.1, read on the forward strand.
CATCTCAGCTCTCCTTGTACGCTTTGAAGAGAAGCACACCATTGTGTCCTCCAAAGCCCAGTGAGTTACTCATAGCATACTCAATGTTTGCCTCAATTCCCACCTTGGGTACATAGTTGAGGTCACACGCCTTGTCTGCCTCATCGAGGTTCTGCGTGGGAGGGACAAACGAGTCTCGCATCGCGAGGAGGCAGATGATCGCCTCTACGGCGCCCGCGGCTCCGATGAGGTGGCTGGTCATCGACTTGGTAGAAGAGACCTTCAGTGTATAGGCATGTTCTCCAAAGACCTCTTTGATCGCACGGGTCTCCATCGGATCATTGACCGGGGTGGAGGTCCCATGGGCATTGATGTAGCCAACCTGGCTCGGCTCAATGTTTGCCATGGAGAGGGTGGCAGCCATTGCCCTTGCAGCTCCTTCACCTTCAGGGTCGGGGGCAGTGAGGTGGTAGGCATCACAGGTCATCGAGTAGCCGACCACCTCACCTAAAATTGTAGCTCCTCGCTTCTTGGCATGGGTGAGGGACTCAAGGATCAACATGCCGGCGCCCTCTCCCATGACAAAGCCGTCACGATCCTTATCGAAAGGACGACTCGCCTTCTGGGGGGTATCATTGTATTTGGTGGAGAGGGCTTGGAGGCGGCAGAAACCAGCAATAGCAAGCTGGGTGATGGCAGCCTCAGTGCCCCCAGTAACAGCACAATCCACCATACCAAAGCGGATAGCATTGAATGCTTCACCGATTGCATCGGTGCCACTGGCGCAAGCAGTCACTGTGGTATGGGCAGGGCCCTTGATACCAAACTGGATGGCGATATTGCCAGCCGCTTCGTTGGCGATGAGCTTGGGGATAGTCAGCGGCGCAACACCTTGGGGCCCGCGGTCAAAGAGCTTAGCCATATTCTCCTCAACGATTTCAAAGCCGCCGATACCGTTACCGATGTAGACACCACTGCGATACGGATCCAAGGTATCCGAAAAGAGGCCTGCCTGTTTGTACGCTTGGGCTGCAGCATGGGCAGCGTACTTGGTGAAGTCGGCCATACCTCGCAGTTGTTTGCGATCCAGAAGGTCAGAGGGGTCAAAATCTTTGACTTCACCGGCGATTTTTGCCGGATAGTCGGTGGTATCGAACTTGGTGATCGGCCCGATACCGCTCTTACCCGCTTTG
>JBAZCM010000067.1:0-10321 GCA_041654935.1 Sphaerochaeta sp.
TTTTGCCTGACCACTTGGGTCCCTCAATACATACCGCTCCAAACGTTTGCAGGTACTGCTCGACAGTTGTATCAATGACACGTGCACGATAATCAGGGTTATCCATGTTGTTTCCTCTTTTCTCACATAGTATAGTACCACTACTTTCATTTTACAACATCTATTCACCTATTCTACTATAATCTATTCACCTATTTTTAGGATTTGATTCACTTAATTTATTATTTTGCTTTTTCATTGGTACTGGAAAACTCAAATCATCGCAGGAGAGTGAATTCTCTGGCTGGGAATAACAATCTACAGAAATATTTAGACCATGAGCAATTCCCTACTCTTTGACAGAAAGTTGCCGATGCTCTAAGAAAGATATTCATCACTATCTACACAAATAGCATCATTCTAGTCCTCTTGTAGTAAATAAACAGAGATTACTCATTTCACTAACTGACCCTTTTCTCGGAGATTGCAACATCGATGTATGAATCTCCGAGAAGCATATTCATTTATTCAAAGCTCTAAGTACAATTTTCTCGACTTAGAGCCAGTTTCAGAACTTACTTCTCTTCCTTCTCAACCACAGTTGGAATGAAGCGCTCAATAAAGGCAACTCGCTTTGATCGGCGGGTCAAGTAGAAGTATCCGAGAACTGAGAAGACGACTGCTCCAATAAAGTTGACGAAAAGGTCCTTCATCGTGTCAATGAGACCGATATCAAGGTATCCTCCCAGGCCAAGATCCTGGCCGTTGATTGTTACCTCGGTGATATTACTGATGGTAATAACCTTCTGTGAGTTCGTAGGGTCGAGGCTTACGCTTCTGATGGTATTGATGACCGTATCCTTTTGCATATCCAGCCCAAAGAACCAATCCATACCAAACTCAAAGAACTCCCAGATGACCCCGATAGTCATTGAGAAACAAAACGCCACGATGACAACAAAGAGTGGGGAGAGGCGGAAGGTAAAGCGTTCACTCTCATTAAGGATATCCACCATGGAGAAGCCGATGGCTGCAGCAAGAAATCCGTTGACCGTATGCAAGGCAGTATCCCAGAAAGGATAGGTAACATAGTAGGAGCGAATCTCCCCCAGGATGGAGGAGGCAAAGATAAAGAAGAGGATGGTGTTCTCCAGGGTATCGGGAATATCGATGCGAGTATTCTTCTCGATTAATGAAGGAATGGCAAAAAGGAAGAGAGTAAGAACACACAAGAAGGCGTTTTCATAGTTACCGGTCAGTATCTGTACAATGAGGACTAAAAAGACGATTACTCTGAGTGCATAGTGAACGATTGCAGCACTATCGCGATCAGCAATTATCTGTCGTAGTTTCTTCTTTGGAGGTCTTTTCCATTTCTTCATGTGCTTATAGTGCTCGCTGACAGGCTTATGGTCAAGCTTTGGCGTAAGAAGTTGTTAACTTTGTACAAATACTAGTTGCGCGCTGGGAAAAGCTGGGGTATGATTTCGTCAAGAGCGAGGGGAGAATCCAACAACCTCACTCGCTGGACTGAAAATCCGGTTGGCGTGTTGGTATTATTCGATTTGACAGGGGAGACTGAAAATCTCCCCTTTGTTGTGCCTACGGCCCATCACTTTGCCAAAAAACGTTGCTTGCTGCTGGAAGGGCGGTCGGGGATGGAGAGCAAGATACATCAACTCAAATATCCGTGTTACGATATGACTACACATGAGGTGGGTATGTTAATTGAATCATTCACGATGGATGGGTACAAGGGTGCGCGAAATGAGGTGATTTTGCGCCTACATCCCCAGATGAATATTCTCTTTGGTGAAAATGGGACCGGTAAGTCAACACTCCTTGATGGTATGATGGTGGCACTCTCTTGGTTCACTGCACGGGTACGTTCGCCATACGCAAATGGTAATGCTGTTCACGAAAATGATATAAACAACGGTCGGAACCACTCCAAATTGTCCATTGAGTGCGTCACTGAAAAAAATAATCCATGTAGCTGGACCACTTATAAAACTCGGCGCGGTTTCAGCGTTAAGGGAAAAAGCGATTACTCTCAGCTCAATGCCGTTGTTCGTTCAATTCAAGAGCAACGAGAACAAGAAGGGCCAAATGTAAACCTACCACTGATCGGCTTATATCCTACCAGTAGAACTGGTTTGAATGTTCGAACAAGAATTCGTAAACGTCATAGCTTTGACCCAATAACCCTCTATGAAAGTGACCAGATTTGGAGTGCAAACTTTACGTCATTTTATGAATGGTTTAGAGACCAACAAGCTATTGAAAATGAGCTTACCAATAACGGCCCTACAACACTTTCATCTGATGAATCTTTGATGGTGGTCAGAAATGCTATTCATACATTTATGCCCGACTTCCGTAACCTTCATTTTCGTTTCAGATCCCCACAGGGACTGTATGTACATAAAAAGGGATTTGGAGAACTAAGGATAGAGAAGCTTTCAGGAGGAGAACAATCACTGATTGCTCTGATCGGAGACATTGCCAGAAAGCTTGTAATGGCAAATCCAACCCTATCCAACCCATTGGAGGGCAGAGGGATTATCCTCATCGACGAAATAGATCTGCATCTTCATCCAAAATGGCAATGCTCAATTGTTGAAAACCTTAGAAAAACGTTCCCTAACTGCCAATTTATCCTCACCAGTCACTCCCCTGCTATTATCTCAGGAGGGAGAGTTGGTGAAGTACACCATCTTTCCATTGATTCAGATACGATATCCATCGCTGAAGGTGTACCCTCGTACGGCAGGGAGATGGATGAAATCTTTCAAGACTTCTTACACCTTCCTACAATAAGGCCAAAGGAGACATATGACCAAATCAAGGAAATCTATTCGTTGATGGAGGAAGATATCGATAAAGCGGAAAATCTATTACATGAACTGCAAGGGATTATTACCGATGACAGTGAATTGGAAAAGATCCAAAATCTTATCATCCGTAAACGTACAATTGGCATATGAGACACATAAACAAAACCCAACCTCCACAAAGTTTCATTGAGTGGTTGAAACTTGAGAATGAAACCTTGCATCTGGAGTAATATAGAACTGTAGAAACGGAGACGCAAAAAACGTCTTTGAAAACTTCACTGATCCATTCAGATTGCAGAGATTTTTAATCCTGATGGTCTCTGAAAAGAAGACGGCACACCACATCCCTCTGGAGTGTATGGCGTCAGCTCTTGGAGAAAATCCGAGTGGGTTATTCTCACATTTGATGAGAATTTTCCTCAGGGAAATAGCGCCAACCATCACTGCTGTTCATCATGACGACTTCATCGCTACATATCTTTGGTTTTTGCTGGTCGGTTTGTCCGGGATGGTCATAGCTAGGCGGCCAGATGCAAGTAATGGATTAAGAATAAATTTTCTAAAGTAATCTCGATTTGTGATTCCAATGAACAACTGTATCTCTTCTCTTGATCGTGGCTGTTCACAGTAAGCAACTATCGCATCCATTCGATTGCCTTGCATGGTATCTTGCATGGTATCTTGCATGGTATCTTGGACGGCAGCTTCATTACGATGGTAGTTCATATTCTTCAGCACTACCCTAAAGTCCACTGACGTGGAGTAGAATTGAGGTTCCATTTGATCGGTATATCCTACCAGTCGTGCGGTTTCATTGAGAATCTTTGTCAGTCCGCTGCCTCTTCGCTCCATAAATCGCATGCGATGAAAGAGGTCTGCTATCACGGGATTTCGTCTTGCTGACCCAATGGCGTGGATATCACGATCTTGGATGGGTTTTCCATCGAACATACCCCCTGGACTCTGGATTTCCAGGCGATCATCATACATATCTATATGAACCTCTCTACCGAGGAGGATGTAATCGCGATGGATAAGTGCATTGACAATTGCTTCAGTCACTGCTCGATCAGCATAATCCGGCATATCTATTCGCTGGTCAGCTTCTTTCGAAAACCGTACCTTTGAATTGTTTCGCACAAAATCACGAGCACTTTGCAAAAGATAGATGAGATTTCCCTCATATTCCTTATCATCAAGGGCATCATCAAAAATGGACCCCTTATCCAAGCCATTCCATCGGGTGCAGAAAACTCGAGAATTTTGTACGATAAATTGATCGGCGAACAGTCTTCCAGCATTGGTAAGGAATTTTTGCTGGTCAGCGAGGCCGAAGGAGGCATAGTCAGAAGTTTCAAATCGGAGACCGGTTTGCTGACGATATGTTGCCTCTAGGAGAGTGAAGCTGTAATCATCCTTTCTGTCATTACTGATGATCGAATCGAAGGACTGGTTGGTTCCTTTCAGTATCAGCTCATTGAGTATTTGGCTTGGCGCAACAATACTCTCATTTCCCACTCTGATGTATGCTTCCATGATTCCGTCTGCCTTGTAGTAGTACGGAGTAGATTGGCCAGAGATAACCGTAAGACTGAGAATATCCTTTTCTTGTTCCTTGAATGCAGAGAGGGTGAACTGTGGAATCGGAGTAATTCGCTCCTTAATAGCTCGGCTGATAAACTCTGCGTCTTCTTGTGCCTGCTCTAAGCCAATAATCGTTTTATCGTCGGTCACCCCAAAGAACAGGGTCCCCCCGATAGTATTGGCAAAGGCACTGACTACTTTTAAGCCAACTCTTGGGTTTTTTCTTCTCAGGGGCTTGTTTGAAATCACAATCAGCTACTTCTGTGGCAAATGAATGTAACACCGTAAATCTCTTCCTTCAGCTGTATGAATACTACCATACAACTGAAGGAGACGCTAAGGATATACGGAAATTACTGAGCCAAAACGAAGACTGGTTGCCATCGCTTTGTTGACAGCTTACCCCTCTTCGGTGAAGAGCTCCTCGTAGCTTGGCACCTCAACATATGAGCCTTCTTCCAGGGTGCCGATAGAGCTCTCCGTCTCACTGCCATAGAGATAGAGCTGGTCTAGGTGTTCGATGATACTGCGGATCTTGCTACGTAGGAGATACCCACTCTTGTCGACACGCTGCAGAAGAGAGGCTGGATCGACAGCAGGCTTCCAATCATACGCTTTGGCGTGGAAGGCAATGATCTTTCGAAGAATTGCCTCGATTTCACTGCGCTCAAGCGGAGCGAGTTGGTCGGCTTCAATGATGGCATCGAGTACCTGCTTGGCCTGTATGTCCTCAGGATAGAACTCAGCAAGACTTTCATACTCACCCTTTGCTTCGATGACGTCTTCGGCATACGAGGCTGAGAACGCAAAGAGGGTAAAGACACTCTCTAGGGTTTTTGCAGGAAAGAGGAAGCGAGCCATATTCTGATAGGCCTTCAGACGAGTCTTCTTACCAAGCCGTCCGATGAGCTCTGACTCATCGAAGAGGATGACCCATCCGTTGTACCCCAAGCGCTTGAAGAGGTGAGAGAGGAAGGTATAGTAGTCAAAGCTATGACGGGTCTTGGCAAAGTTTTGCCTGAAGACAACCTTCTCCTCATAGATTCGGCGATATACCTGCCTGATAAGAACGTTTGAGATGAAATCTCCCTCAAGATCGGTTTGGAACTGAAATCGCTCCTCAAGGTCCTCGGTCTTCACAAAGCATTTGAGCAAGTAGTAGAGCTTGTCGGTCTCCAGTTTGCGAGCAGTGTAGAGGAGGAGTTCGGTAGTAAGGGGAGAATTTTCGGTGAGCTTGTTATCCAATTCAGTGATGAAGCCTGGCTGCTCTCTTCCTGGCAGATAGGTCTCAGCTACCAGCTTGGGATAGACAAAATGTAGCTTATCGAAGGGTGTCTCCTTTGAGAGGGAGACGGTGGAGACTACCATGTTGCGCGCATGGGCAAGGGTGTAGATGGTATTGACGAGGTGGGTCTTGCCCTCTCCGTACTTGCCGGTGATAATCGCTCCATCACTTTTGCCTTGTTCACTGACTCGATCGAGGCGCTGGACGATCTCATCGAGAAGATCGGCCCTCGCCTCGCTGAAGTGTCGTCCGATTGCTCGGCTGGGAATCCCTGACCGTAATGCCTCGATCATATGTCGTGCTTCGTGGTTATAGCTCATCGCTTGCCTCCTCTTCGGTCAAAAATCCCAGTGTCATTCGGTTGACGAGTCTGGGTAGTGATATCGAGCCGCTCTTAGCTTGGGCAATGAGCTTGTAGGCTGTCTCTTCATCAAAGACCTTGGCTTGGACATCGATACGGCCTACCACTTGAGCGAGTTTTTCACTCATCTGGATGAGCATGGCAGGGGTGTAAATCTGGGACGCAATGCGATCGAGGTCGATGACATCGCTAAACTTGTTGATCCGTTCACTGACCACCTCATTTTGAATACGCATCCAGAGGGCTTGATAAGACTTTAACCCTCGATTCTCATTGTCCAACAATGATCGTTCAAAGGAGAAGACCACCATTGTATGAGAGAAGGTATCAATATCATCGATGAGCTGACGGATTGACTCATAGGTGTCTTCGCGGCGCATCTTGGTGTAGTGCAGTGGGTTCATACCCGAGCTGTCCACCAGCACTTCCAAGTTGTCGACGGTGATCAACAGCCCACTGTGACCGCCTGCTACTACCAGGGAAGCGAGGGAGCGTAGCAGGTTGCGCGCGTTATACTTGGTGACTTTGCTGGGAGCCAATCCGAGAGGCCTGAGTTGAGTCATACGGATTTGCTTTTCACCATGAAGCCATGCATAGAGCAACTCCTCATTGGCTTCCTCTACTGTTGGATGGCCGAGCATCGAGCCGCAGAGCAGGCTGCAGGCAAGGCTGAAATTGTTGTCCATTGCGGTGTTGTTGAGAAACCGCTGCCTCAATTGGCTGCGAATCTCCCAGCGCGTCAAGCCATCGGCATGACCAATCTCGGCTAGGTAGTCAAGGAAGGTGGTTCCTCTTTTAATCTGGGTAGGATCATAGCCCATGTCCAAGATGATGGCTTTTGCACAGTCAGCAAGGAGCGCTTTGATATTCGCACGCCTGAGGATCTCAAGGTAGAATTCACGAAAGTCGTGCAGCCACACATCCCGGGCAGAGATGTTAACCGTCACATACCCTTCGGCCCGTCCAATGGAACGCAGCAGCTTTAAGGTATGGCTTTTGCCACTGCCCGCTCTTCCGGTTACGAACTTGATGGCTGACCCGCCCTCTTTGATATACTGAGCCAAGTACTGCTCTCGCCAAAAATCGGTGAGAAACTCAATCCCTACTGAGAGCTGGCTGAGCAGCTCTTCACTGTCAGGGACTTCCCCTTGGCTGAGTTGGGCAATCGTAGCCTGTAAGGTATGTGACGCGTGCATCGCTCTCCTCCTTTTTAGAAGAATCGAATGGTCGCCAAGAAGTGCTCCCTACCCTCTTTATCAAGGATACGCAGCGCTTTCGTATTATTGCGACTCGGGCCAAATTGGTATCGTCGCCCTCCCTTCAATTCAACTTCCTCGCTATCAAAGAGACGGGCGATGTCAAAGGCGTAGGATTGTTGGTCATACTCTCTGCGCGACCGGGCCATGGGGGCGAGGAACTTGTAGAGGGTTGCCAGGTAGATATCCCCACTCTTGTTCTTGGGATTGGCAAGCATTGCCAGGTCATATGCGCCGGCCAGTTCATTGGCAAAGGATGTCGCGTTGAAGGAAGCTCGATAGAGCTTCTCTTGGCTCTTTACAATCAGATCAACCAGGCTCTTTGGATTGAGAAGGGCAAACTTCTTACGATCGAGGTATACAGCTTCCTCTTCAACGGAGATCCGGACCCGGTAGGGAAACATCTCATAGACAGGAAACTCACCCCGCACATCGATACCAGCCGCTTTACATTGCTCCAGCAACTGGGAGGCAAAGAGTCCACTCTCGATATAGGAGCGACTGTCAAAGCCGAGCAGCGTCCCTTTCAATGCGGTGACATTCTCAACTGTTGCATCACAGAACTCTGCAAGTGGGCCAAGATCAGCACGAGCTTTGGCAAGCTCTCCCTTCTCCATCGTCTTGGCGATGGACTTCTGTAGTTTGGCAAGACCTTTGAGTTGGTCCTTCAGACTCTTTTCAATGTACTGGTATTCTTTATAAAGACTTTCGTAATCCATGGTGACTCCTCTGTACCGAATCATAGAGGAAAGGGAGATGCGGCGCAATTGATATTGCGCACAAATTGGTGGGTGTGCTACCGTTGGCCTATGGCATTCTCCCTATATCGATGGCAAGAGCAGTGCATCCAAGCGTGGCTCGCCGGCGGTGGGCGCGGCATTGTCGAAGTAGCCACTGGAGCCGGTAAGACAATCCTCGCCCTCTTCGCCGCCAAGGCGCTGCAACAGCAACTCTCTGGGCGCCTACACCTGCTCATCATCGTCCCCAAGACCTTCCTCCTCGGTCAGTGGAAGGCGATGCTCCTTATCCTCGAACATGAACTGGGCTACAGCCGTGATGAAATCGGCCTGGTAGGCGGAACAATGCGCCAGGCGCACAACAAACCCGTGATGATCTATGTAGTGAATTCAGCGCGTTACAAGGTCTCATCAATTGTTGCAAGACAGCTCAAAGCCGGCCAACCCATCATGCTCATCGCCGATGAGTGTCATCGTTACGGCAGCAGGGAGAACCGTAAGATCTTTGATTTTCTCGGTGCTGTGGACAAAAAGGCAAAGAGCAACTATTACTCTATTGGGCTATCGGCAACACCTCGGATCTTTCGCTTCGAGTCATTACTCGTCCCCACCCTGGGTCCACTCTTTTACTCCTACGATATAGGCCAGGCAATCGCCGAAGGCGTAGTCAATGATGTGGTGATCTACAACATCGGACTATGGATGACGGCTGAGCAAGCCGAGGAGTATGAAATTCTGGGGAAGAAAATCTCTGGTGCAATGAAAGCCCTCAAAGAACTGTGCCCTCGGTTGATGAAAGTGCCACCGAACACCTTCTTTGGAGAGGTACAGGCGCTCACTTTCGACCCAAACCAGGAAATCCGCTTGGCGGCTATGGCGCTGTTGACTGTTCTCTATAAGCGCAGAGGGCTCGTATATGAAGCTCCACAGCGTATCGACTGTGCCCTCGATCTTATCGAGTTACTGAGCGAAGAGAGTACGATCATTATCTTTGCAGAGCGTATTGAACAAAGTGAAGCTATCTATGACGCACTGGCCGTGCACCTTGGAGGAGCTGTTGCAATGTACCACAGTGAGATGGGCGACGTTGCCCGAACCCTCGCTCTGAGGCGCTATCGCTCCAAGGAGGTGCGGATCCTCGTCTCCTGTAAAGCCCTTGATGAAGGGCTGGATATCCCATCGGCAGATATTGGCATTGTCGTCGCCTCCACCAGTGAACAACGTCAACGTATCCAACGGCTCGGACGAATCCTTCGTAAGGACGAAGGCAAGGGAACAGCAAGCCTCTTCTACCTCTCCCTGTTGGATACCGTTGAAGACACTACGCTCTTGGAGAAGGGAATGGATGAGATTGAGGAGATGCACCTGTCGTGGAATAAGACATTCTTTCACCCCGCCTATGATGAACTGGCCTATACCTTGATCTTTCGCCTTGAGGAGAAAGGCTTGGATAGCACAAGTGTTCTCCAATGCATTGATCGAGGAAGAGTGCGACCCGATTGGACAAAGAGTGCTGAGCAGTTATTGGAAGCTCAAAGACAGGCTGACTCTCCTTCGACGAGTGCCTATTATGGGGTGATGAGGACCTTGGCAATGATCAGGGAGCGCGATAGGCAACTACCCGATTCCGCCCCTCATCCTTCGCTTTGAAGACCGCCCTATCTGCTCGCTCAATGAGTGAATCACTGGAGAGAGGATTCTCCAGCGTTGAACAAGCTATCCCAATACTAACAGTAATTGGAGGGTCCTGGGTCTCAGCTTGCTCTATGAGCTTTCGTAGTTGCTCGGCCTGTTCAAGTAGCTCTTTTTCTGTATCTTTATAAGAGATCCCTACAAACTCCTCGCCGCCGTACCGGAAAAAGGTAAAGCCCTTCTCTTCTTCGAATCTCTGAAGAATTGCTGCCATGCTCTGCATCGCACGGTCAGCAACTAGGTGACCGTGCTGATCGTTGTATTGCTTGAAGTGATCGATGTCGATCATCAAGACACCTGAAGGAGCCTGGTCGCCTCCGATTACATCAAAGAGCTTACGACGATTATACAGACCGGTCAGAGCATCGGTCTCCTTTTCAATGGTGAGGAGGCGATGGGCTTCATAGCTCTCTACTCGAATGACTGTGGTGAGGTTGCCAAAGAAACAACCCAGCAGTCCAAAACCCAGGGTGTTGATGGCATCATCGAGGGCAAAAAGAGGCTTGAGGTAGATAGCAAGGATAGTGTGAATGCCAAACCAAAGGAGCACGAAAAGGTTCACGCGCCAAGGATTATCGATAAAAGCCAAC
>JBAZCM010000068.1:0-10101 GCA_041654935.1 Sphaerochaeta sp.
GTGTTTGTAGGCTGCTGCATGAAAAATCAACTGAGGCTTGTAAGCGCTCATGATGCGATCAAGCTTCTCTTTGTTTTTCACATCGCAGACTACAGGAATAATGAGATCACTCCACTCTTTCTGCCAGTCATGGAGGGCTAGGGAAAGATCATGTAATTCAGTCTCATCGACATCAAGGAGGATGAGTTGGCTGGGCCCGTAGGTGAGTAGCTGGCGACTGATCTCACTCCCTATCGAACCACCAGCTCCGGTTACTAAGATTCTCTTTTGGGCGACCATCTGCCTGATTGGCTCTTTATCAATTTTAATGAGTGGTCGACCAAGAAGGTCAGCGTAATCAAGGTTACGCAAATCTAGTTCTTTTGATCCTTGTTGAATCTCAAAGAGCGAGGGGATAACTTTTACTTCAGCCTTCGCTTCATTTGCTGCATCAACGGCAGCAATCATCTGATCTTGTCCGATCTCGGTGATCGCAATAATCAGGGTTTTTACTCTGAGATCGAGAAGAATCTGTTCAAGTTCATCAACAGTGCCATAGACTCGCACTCCTAAGATATAGCTTCCTTTGAGGTTTTCGTCATCGTCGACAAAGCCGACGATACGAAAATCGAGCTTACCCTTCCGAGATTGTCTCACTAAAGTGCTACCTAACTCCCCTGCTCCGTAGACCACAGCTCTCGGAAGGTTTGAGGACTCCTGGCGGCTTCTGTAGCTCAGAAGCATGCGGTAGCTGAGGCGTGAGAAAAGAACAGCCATAAAGCCGAGGCTGTGTGCTACCACAAGATAGGGAATCCACTGAGAGCGAAAGCCCAAATATGAACCTATGACTAAAGAAGAGAGCACGTAAGAGGGTACAAATGCTGTCAAACCACGACTGAGCACATCCAGAGAGCTTTCGCTAATGCGGATTCGATAGAAACGAACCGCAATGAGAATGAAGATAGTGCCAAGGATATTAAGACGAGAGATCGTATCAAGGAGGTAATGGGGAGTACTCCCAAAAACTGCCCAAGAGGCAATAAAAGAAGCCACGGTGAGTAGCAGAAAGTCTGCGATGATCAGACCTATTCGTTTAATCATCTGAAAACTTATTGCTCCCCTCATCTCCACCATCCTCTCTTATCTTTCCCTTAGTATAAAGTGTGCAAGTGTGTTTGTAGAGCCAAGGGGTCTGTCGGTAGCGGCAACTATATCATACCAATTAATACCTGTAAACAAACCACTGCTGACAGTGATGATTCTATTCATCATTGAGAGCCTGTTCGCTCTCAATGAATTCGATCGGCATTGAGACCCGGCGTACTTGGTCAGCAATCTCAAACTCAACAAGGGCTCGACTATGGCGATAGTCCACCTTAAGGATAGTACCAAAAAAGTCTTGCATCGGCCCTTCAACAATCTTGATTGGCTCTCCTTTCTTGAAGACCGCCTTGCTCGGTTTAATGGTTCCTTTATAGTGCATGATCCAAGAGGCGTACTCTCGGTCGCCCCCTTTCAATGCAATGCTCTTATCAACATACCGAAGAAACCCATAACAGGAGGCGACCGAACGCACCTCTTGAATGAAGGGGGTGAGATCGAGTTCAGTGGCGATGAGGAGGTAGCCAGGGAGAATCGGACGATTGTTAAAAAGTTTCTTACCTCTTCGACGATCAATCATCTGGCGCATGGGAATGTAGATTTGCACCAAATGCTCATCATCGATTACACGCGTAAAGAGTCGAGAGAGGTGCTCTCTCGTCTTCTCCTCTTTTCCGCTTCTACAGGCAATGAAGTAGTAGTTCATGGGCGCTCATAGTAGAACAAATTTTGTTGCTTGTCATCTTATGGTCAGTGTATGTACCAATGAAATTGCTCTTCATTGCCAAAGAATGAGAACAGCACCCAGTGGATTCCTTAATCTTTGTACAATCAGAGAACCTGCTAGAACAACATACTCTTCAGTGGTATGCTGAGAGCAGTATGTCGAACCTGTACACTAAAGAATTTGATCAAGAGACATTTACTGAAGCAACTGCGTTGCTCGATTATCAAGCGCCCACCATCGTCGCCCTTATTAAGGAGCGGGGATGGCGCAGTATCACCAACAAGACCGAACAAATTGAAGCCATCTATAAAATGGTCCGTGATGAGATTCTCTACGGATACACCGATCATTTTGCTATCCCTGCTTCTGAGGTCTTACATCTTGGAATGGGTAACTGCTTGACCAAGACCACCATTTTGTTGGCTCTCCTTCGCGCCGTTGGTGTGCCCTGTAAGATGCAAGCTGCCATGATAGGGCGAGTACTGCACCGTGGATTGCTAAAAGGCCTATTTTTACGCCTATCTCCCTCTACGCTCTTTCACAGCTGGGTAAGTGTTTGGTACCAGGATCGATGGATAAATCTCGCAGGTCATATTGTAGACCGACCATACTTGGATAAACTGCAAAAACGGTATCCCGATTATATGGGTAGCTTCTATGGTTATGGTATAGCCACTCTAAACTTCCGTAACCCTTTGGTGAATTGGGAGGGAGGGCAATCAGGGATCCAGGATAGAGCAATCCAAGGAGAGTTAGGTCCTTTCCATGATCCTGATTCATTCTTCTCAGCCCACCCCGAAGCGGAGAGGCGCACTCAATCCCTCCGTTACCGTCATTTTCTCAAACCGATTCTTAATAAGAACATCATGCGGATCAGAGAGAGGTAGTACGCATAAGCCCCTGTATTACTTCGTACCACAACCTCGGTCTTTTATGAGAATTGTCGATTATGCATCAATGATTATCTCGTCTTTTACAGAAAAGCGTGGTTTTCTATAAAAGTGGCAAGACCTAGCTAATCTTTATCATAACGGAGAAGACAGCTTTTGAGCATGCCACCCTTCTCCCCCATCCTATTGTAGAAAGAGAGAGAAGGCTTTAATTAGTCATTTTTAACAAACCGTGGAAAACTATACTCACCCCGATAGTTGGATGCATTGTAGTGTGGATACTTTATCGGCTGGTAGGCCTGATCTCTTTTGGGTTGTTCTTGGTCTTGAGTGTAGATCCACAAGCTCTTTCGATCCCAGACCACAATCTCCTCACGTCCATCTCCGGTAATATTGATCACCTCCGAGCAGAGCTCTGGATGCCCATCATCTGGGAACTGAACAACGATATCTCCTTCCCCATCCATTAAGCCTCCATGGACTGTAGAGGCACTGAGGAGAATGAGGTCTTGGCCCGATCCATCCCAATTGATCGGAGCGATGGTAGCTCCGTTTGAGCGCAGCTCTCTTGCCCAAATCTCATTGCCCGTACAGTCATGCATGTAGATGATGCCCTGGCTTCCCCAGTAGGTGGTGGTGCAGATTTCTAGGCCTCTTTGTTCTGGAAGGTAGTTGCCCACACTGATCCGCTGTCCATGACCATTGATGATCCGCTTCTTGATCGTCCCATCAAAGGAGACGAGCATGAAGCCCTCCCACCCACTGACAATAGCGATCATCTCTTCATCGTCCGGGTCGATAGGTCCGACAATAATCTCATCGGTGTGGTCGGTGGTGACAGGCAGCTCCCATAAGAGTTTCCCATCACTGTCGATCATATTATAGCAGCTAAAGATCTCATCCTTTCCATCCCCATCAAAGTCATGGGCATAGGGAAAGTGGCCGGTTCCGTTGTGATGAAACTTCCAAAGAAGGTTCAGATTATCATCGTAGAGCCAGAGGCGGTCATAACGATCCTTGATCAACAGATCACTTGGTCGCTCTTTGCCTCTGACATTTACAATCCTGATCGCATCAATGCTCAAGCGCTCAAAGGCATGACGACCAAACTCAACAGAGGTCAACTCTTCTGCAGGCTCACTGTTCAGTGGGGTATCTATTACTTTCTTTACCTTCCCAGTAGGCCCGTCGAGGATGAAGAGCTTGAAATCCCAGGAGGCGATGACTTCATCGACTCCATCGCCATCGATATCATAGATTTGAAACGGAAGGTCAGTGGTAAGGAGCACTACATCCTCATCATCTCGGCTCTCGCCGATCTGCCAGAGTACCTCTCCACTCTCTAAACTCACTGCTGTAAGGCAGCTGATGAAGGGATAGCGATCTTTATAGATCCGTCTTTGGTGTTGGGCGATGACACAGAAGAGCTCATCATCCCCTTTAAGGTTACCAAAGCGAATCTGACGGCCTGCACCAAAATCTTGTAAATCGATTTTCTTATGAAGGCGCATCTGAGGAAATTGAGCTCGTTTTTTAGCAATTCGCTGTTGGTCCTCTTCTTCCTTCTTTTGCAGGCGTAGCAACTCCTCTTCGGTTGCCATCACCGTGATAGACCTATACTGCGTAGGCATCGAAGCGCTAAGGGCGATGGAGCCTTTTGTATATCGCCCATCTTCAAGAGTTAGGATTTGCTCTTCTTCACGAAGAACGGTGATTTGGTCTCCTGAGAGAATAACGGTAAGAGAAATAAATTCATCAGGTGTCCACTTCAGATCAGCTTTCTTGAGTACCATGCGGTCAGTGAGATCAACACGGTGAATCTCTATGCCTTCATCTGTCAGAAAGAGAGCATAGTGACGTAGGCTCGTTTGGTAGCGAAAGAGAAAGCCATTGTGAAGTTCTCGGCTTAAGGGCTTGAACGTCACATCAATGCGCACATCCATCCACTCTGTTGATCCTGCTACTAAGGTGGGGAGAGTGTTCTTCTCCTCAATCTCCTGGATTCGAGAGCTCTCCATCACCCGCCGCCCATCTAAGGCGGGCGCGGTGATGAGCCAGGAAGGTCCTTTATAAGTGTAGTTGACTACTGGGTCATGCCACTGTCCCTTATAACCCCTTTCCGGATAGTAGTGATACTCACCCATTGCTGAATGCTCCGGGTCATAGGGGAAAGGACCAAGACCAAAGGAAGAGAAGTCCTCAAAGAAGAGTTGGTGGATATGCATAAAATCGCCTCTTACCACTGAACCAGGGTATCACAGTCGACAGCCTGTCCGCTGGCTATGGACTTGTTCGCCGCAATCCCGGTGAGGATCGAGCGGATCCCCGAGACGTGGTCCGCTGCCCGGTTGAAGGGATCGGCCGGTGGGTCGGAGAGGAAGATGTCATCGAGCATCGCCGGGTCCCCACCACCGTGGCCACCCTCACGAATCTCCACTTCCACTTCATAGGGAGTGCCCAGGGTAGGACAGACACGGATGCGGTGGTAGACCGCAGCCCCCTCATCCTTCATCTCACCGCCTGCATTGATGTAGGGCCGCTCCATCGCACTGTACTCGATCCTCCCCTTGCTGCCGTTGAAGCTGATGTTGTACCCCTCCCACGGAAGGTAGGAGTTCAGCGAGTAGGAGAGCATCGCCCCGCTCTTGTACTTGACCACCACTGCCATCGTATCCTCGATGGAGACCTCGTCACTGAAGACCGAGCGGTCACGGATGTAACCGGTCTCCTCCTCTGCATCGAGGTAGAGGCCCTTCAGCGTCTCGTTGTTGGCCATATCGATGGCAAAGGGGTCGTCCTTTGCAACCTCACTGCCATGGCTGCGGTAGTAGAACTTCTCCACTCCCCGCTTCATCGCAGCGGCCTGGCCATAGAAGTTCAGCGCCCCGAGGGCGAAGACCGTCTTGGGCTCGGTATCCAGCCAGAAGTTCACCAGGTCGAAGTGGTGGGTCGACTTGTGCACGAGCAGGCCCCCGCTGTTGACCTTGTTGCGGTGCCAGCGGCGGTAGTAGTCGGCCCCGTGGTCGGTGTTCAGCAGCCACTCGAAGTGCACCGAGTAGACCTCGCCGATCACGCCGCTTGCGATGAGCTCACGGATCTTGGTGTGGTGGGGGGCATAGCGGTAGTTGAAGGTGACCCTAATCTCCTTGCCATACTTCTTCTGGGCATCGAGAATCTCTTGGGCCTTATGCTCATCAGTTGTGATCGGCTTCTCGCAGATCACGTCACAACCAAGTTCCATGGCGCGGATGATGTAATGGTCATGGGTGCGGTCAACGGTGGTGACGATCACCACATCAGGCTTTTGCTCGTCGATCATCCGATCAAAGTCGGTATGTAAGTAGGTGGGGACGGGTGGGTGGTTACACTTCTCTTGGAGAGTCTTGTTGGAGTAGTCCATGCGCACCTGGCTCATGTCGCAGAAGGCGACCAGCTCACAGCTCTCCTTGTAATCCACCGCAATGGCCTCATAGAACATCCGGGCCCTGCCGCCGGTACCAACCTGTGCATAGCGTCGTCTACTCACATCACTCTCCTTCAGAATCATCCGTTAGCAGTATACGCGCTCACGTCTCTCTTGTCGTTGGCCAAATTATACGAGAATTTGTCTTTTTCCGTAGATTAGTAGTCGGTACGAGTCGTACGCCTCACCTTCTCAATATAGAGCGAAGGAGCAATACCTCCATGCTGTTTGAAAAAACGAGAGAAGTACTGCAGATTCTCAAATCCCAGATTCCACCCAATCTCACTGAGCGTCAGATCAGTATTCTGAATCATCGCCAGAGCATGTTCAAACTTCACCAAATTGACGTATTTGATTAGTGAAAGCCCAGTTTGTCGTTTAATGACTCGATAGAGGTAATCCTGGTTATACCCACATTGAGAGGCCATCTCACTGAGGGTAAAGGAGGTTCCCATATTGGAGTTGATATAGGCATCCACTGCATCCAAGACGACATTTGACTGCCCTGAAGCAGAGCGGCGGCTCTGGTGAACTGGATTGGATTCATAGATTGGTAGGGAGTGTTCAAGGCAGAGGCGCCTCATTACTACCAGGCATTCAGTAAGGAGACTGGAAGACATTGTCTTATAGTGTATCTGCTTACGCTGTCCTTCCAGGACTATATGGGAGAGGAGGGCATAGATTTGTCCCTCGCGGTCGCGAAATTTTGTCTCAATGCCCTTCAGCAACTCTTCGGTGATACTGTCGGCGGTGGTGAACTTCACCTCCAGCATCTTCACCCCGTCACTACTGGTGGAGGTGAAGGCATGGCGCCACCCCATCTTACAGAAGGCGATATCCCCACTCTCCAGTTCATACTCCTTCCCATTGAGCCAGGTGGTGGCCGATCCACTGTAGACCAATTGTATCTGCCAATCGTTTTGGTGCAGGTGTTCCTCCATCCCTGTTCCCTCTCGATAGTAAAAGCGCCCTGATGAAGTAATTCGTACGTCCATACCCCTTCTCCTTGGCCGCTACTCTATAAGAAGTAGGTATTCGACACAAGAACGTATCTACGGAAAAATATAACTATTTCTCCCTTTCTGCTAACGACGACATGAAAAAGGGCTCCTATACTGGGCCTAGATGCTCATCATGAGCGACGTACACTAGGAGGAATTACTATGCGTATTGCTAAGCGTTTCGCGCTTTTACTGACCATCCTGCTGATCGCCCTCACTGCCATTGGTGCAGCTGGGCAAAAAGATGCCAAGGATGGAAAGGTCACTATCACCCTTGCAGCCCCGGATAATACCTACGGTTTAAGTACCGACCCTCAGCTGCAGGGCGCTATCACCGATTTGATCGAAGAGAAGACCGGTGTGAAGATCGAGCCAATCATCCCACCGCTTGCCTCGTACACCGACAAGATCACTACGCTGGTCAACAGTGGCGATATCCCCGATCTCTTCACCATTGCCCAGGCAATGACTAAGATCCCGACCATGGTGGCCCGCGAGCAGATCCTGGACCTCACCGATTACATCAAGAACAGTCCGGCTCTCTCTGCCCTCGACTCAAGTCTCTTCCAGGACCTGCAGATTGATGGCAAGACCTACTTTGTTCCTTACAACTATCCCAAGAGCAAGGCAATCTTCATCCGTAAAGATCTGATGGACCAGTATGGAGTCAAACTCTCCTCTACTCCCACCGTTGAAGAGTTCCGTCGTGAAATGGCTAAGTTCGTTGGCAAGGGAGTCATTCCTTTCAACTTCCCCAAGTGGGTTGATAACTTCCAGTTCTTCTACAACTCCTTCGGAGCTTGGGGTGGTGTCTATCTGAAGGATGGCTCCTTTGTCGACGGTTTCCAGACCCCCGAGATGCGTGCTGCTCTGACCTACCTGCGCCAGCTTTACAGCGATGGTGTACTCAACCAAGAGTTCATTACCACTGAGAACAACGACATGCGTGAGAAGACCTATACCGCCCAGGCTGCAAGCTCCATCGACTATGTGACCAACTACATCAACTATGTGCAGAACACCACTGCAGCCAACAAGTACACCGAGATGCACCTGGTCTACAAGCTCATCGGACCCGAGGGTTACGGTGGATCGCTGAACGAAGCAACCCAGACTGCCTTCGTCGTCTCCGCTCGCTCCAAGAACCCTGATGCAGCTGTGAAGGTCCTTGAGACGATCGTCACCGACAGTGATGTCTACCCCGCCTTCTTTGGTATCGGCCTTGAAGGTCACCACTATACCCTTGATGATCAGGGTACCATCGTGGCAACCAACCGAGCAGCCAACAGTGGCTACAAGTACACGCTCAACTACCTCAGTGACTCATTCATCGATATCGACGTGGACAATCTACCCTTCGCCCTCAGCGATGACTTAAAGACTGGCCTTCCTGCCCAGATCCAACACATCCAGGCTATGCAGGCAAACCTTGGTCCGAACCACGCCGCTGATGTGCCGGTGGGAGCCTCTCTCTCCTACGACCGCGTCGCTCCTTCGATCAAGAGCACCCGTGAGTCGATCGCCACAAAGATCGTCGTAGGCACCGTCACCCTCGAGCAGGGTATGGCCGAGTACGACAACTTCTGGAAGTCGATCAACGGACCGAAGATCCTTGAAGAGCTGAACGCCAGCCTCTAATCTGATCCTACTGTAATGGATATCGGTTTCCAGGATTCTGGAAACCGATTCTTTGAGAGATAGTCACACAGCGAGCCGGACCCTCTGGTCCATCGAGTGTTGCCTTGATATCCTAGGGGACCGCAGATGAGGAGACCCATAATGGCAAGAGAGTTAAAACGATCGACCGCTAGCTGGTACAGCCGAGTAAAAGCGCAGCGCTATCTTCTGTTGATCATGCTGCCAGGCTTGGTGTGGTACCTGCTCTTCAAATATCTGCCACTGTTAGGCCTCTTCCTCGGCTTCACCGACTACGGCTTTCGAGCAACCGTCTCCTTTGTGGGCTTGGATAACTTTCGCCGCCTCTTCACCTCCTCGATTTTCTGGAATGCCTTTCGCAATACGATGATCATCAGTGTGGCCAACATCATCTTCTACTTCCCCGCTCCCCTGATCGTCGCCTTGATGATCAACGAGTTGAAGAGCGTGGGAACCAAGAGAATGATCCAGTTCTTGATCTATATTCCCTACTTCTTCAGTTGGGTTGTAGTGGGTAGTATCTTCGTCAACCTGCTCTCCCCTTCTACCGGCCTGGTGAACAACCTCATTGTCGCCCTTGGTGGCAAGCCCATCTACTTCATGGCTAGTGAGACATTCTTCCGTCCTGTATTGATTAGCTCGTATATCTGGCGACAGGTCGGCTACGGAACCGTTATCTACGTAGCCAGCCTGACGACCGTCTCACCTGAACTCTATGAAGCGGCCACCATCGATGGCGCTGGCCACTGGGGACGGATGTGGCATGTCACCCTGCCCTCCATCCGCTCCACGATTGTGACGATGTTGCTCCTCAACCTCAGCCACGTACTATTGATCTTCGAGCAAGTGTTGGTCATGTACAATGCTGCTGTCTACGGCGTAGCCGATGTACTGCAGACCTACGTCTTCCGCGAGGGAGTGCTTGCCGGAGACCTGGGCTACTCCATCGCTGTGGGAATGTTCACCTCGATTGTCAGCTTGGTCTTGGTTCTCTCGACCAATAAGATCAGCGCCCGGTTCCTCGACGAGCCAATTCTGTAGGAGAAGAGAGAAATGCAAACCACAACCATTCGAGAGAGCCGCAGCCGCAAAGTTTTCAGAGTCTTCAACGCCATCATCCTAGCCCTGATTTGTCTGATCTTCATCATTCCCATCTGGAACGTCTTGATCACCAGTGTTGCCAAAGATATTGATGTCATGGGAGCCAACTACCTTCTTGTCCCTCGCTCCTTCACCCTCACCAACTATTGGAGAGTTCTCAACAGTGGGTATATGGGAGCCTTT
>JBAZCM010000069.1:0-10024 GCA_041654935.1 Sphaerochaeta sp.
GGCCAATCCGTGATTGACAATGCAGGTGATGAGGGTGTGTGGTGTAGTATTCATCATGGCTGTGACCTCCTCGGAGATGGTGTCCAGTATGACGGAAATTACCTGCCAAGGCAAATAGGGAAGGACAGCTTTCTCCTAAACTGACCGATTCTCTGCTCCAGATTAAGAACAAAAAGATTTTTTAGATAAAAAAATCCCCTGGCCGAAGCCAGGGGGATGGGAGGGTGCTTAGGAGCGCAGTGCGTTAAGCTTCTCCATACCAGCGTGTAAAAGCGCGATATCCATCAAGCTCATACGAAGGGTCAGGTTATGGTCCATCCACTTACGGGTAAGCTCCTCACCAGCGTGGAAGCCAAAGACCTTGTTGTGCTTCTTTGCCGCTTCGGCGACCTTGAGGATAGCCTCATCCATGACCGGATGATTGAACTCTCCATTGACTCCCAGAGAGTTGGAGAGATCAGCCGGTCCGATCAAGAGGGCATCCAACCCTTTTACTGCTGCAATTGCATCGATATTCTCGATAGCTTCTGCAAGCTCGATCTGGGCGATGGTCAGCACCTCTTCGTTCGCCTCTTTCATGTAGCTGACCGGATCAGCTGCCGCATCGAGGTAGTCGGTGTGCGCACCGCGTCCGCCAAGGCCCCTCTCGCCAATCGGGGAGAATTTCGCCCAATTGACTAACTTCTGTGCATCTTCGGCAGTAGCGATCATCGGGACCATGACCCCGTTTACCCCACAATCGAGAGCACGGGAGACGTTGCCCTTAGAGAGTTCTGGAACCCGAACAAAGCAGCCAATGCTTCGTTGTCGGGCAAGCGAAGCGCTATCGGCAAGGGTCTCGAAGTTCATCGATCCATGCTCCATATCAAACATGACGAAGTCCAAGCCTGCATTGGCTGCAATGAGCACAATGCCAGGGTTACGGATCAGCCTGATCATGGTGCCGATGAACGGCGTACCGTTGCGTAAATCATTGATAGTCATACTCTATATTCCTTATTTCTTGCTGATAGATTCAAACTGGTTCTGAAGGGCACCCAGTCGTACTTCACGGTCGGCGACAAAACGCTCGATAGCTGCATGGACCCATTTGGGTGTCATGTGTGCCTCATCGAGGACCTCTTCAAGGTTTCCACCGGTTCTCCAAAGATCGTCATGGTCGCTGGAGAGACAATACTGCTCGCTCAGTGGGTTGAACGCCCAATCACTCATCAGCCTCCGTCCTTGAGTGGTGAAGAAGGTCGAATCGAGCTTGTCTGCATCGGTGACAACACTCTTTTGGTACGCTTCATCCTGCAAAGCAAAGAGCTCGGGGCTGCTCACACAGACGATTTTTACGTTCAGCGCTTCGGCGTCAAGGCGTTCCAAGAGGTCGACAACCGAGTAGACCACACTGGTCCCCTGGATAAAGATCGTCCCACCCTTTGGCTGGTTCGCCCGATAATCGCGCAAGACATACGCTCCCTTGGCTGCTGCGAAGTGTGACGGGATACCCAGCTTTGCTCGATCGGGGATCGGCAACTCAGGGCGAGTCACGTGCAGTGAGATCAAAGGGATGTCGCTTTTGAACGCCTCGGCAAGGAGGACCGGCACCTCATTGTACTCCCAGGGATAGAGGTTGATTGTATGTCCCTTGGGGAAGAGTTGGTGCACACCGGTTGAGAAGATCCCGAAGTGAGTGCGGCTATCGTCGGCGGTCTCAGGGCCGGTATGGGCGCCAACCCAGAGCATTTTGCCCACTTTGTGGTCGGCATCCTGGCAGAATTGGCTGAAGAGGCGCAGTGGGCCATATTTTAGGTAGGAGAAGGAAGCGTAGGTAGAGACCGCACCGTAGAAGCCATCAAAGCTCTTCTGTGGGTCATCAGCGAAGTTAACGGTGGCAACCGAGCTGAGCATCGCTGCGTTGGAGAACTCGGTGATCTCAGTCGGAGCCATCACCCCTTCATCGTCACCTACACGCTCATACCAGCCATATCCCTTTTCATCTCCCCATCCATTGGCAAAGCCCCAAAGGTTGGTGGAGGCACTGAGATCTGCACTGGCAGCGAGGAAGAGCGGTCTGCCGTAGCGTTGTTTGGCCAGAGTGTTGATATAGGCACCCCAGTTGCCCATCGCTGCACGGTTGGCGAATTTCTGGCCAGGCTTTGCCCATAACTCTTGTGGATATTGTTCAGCATCCCAGAAGATCGGATCTTCAAAGGGATTGCCCTTTGCTCCGAGCTTGTAGGTGTCGAGGGTAGTGGGGACCTGGTCGCCCAGTTCGACCAATCGATCGGCCAGATACATGCACAGCTCTTCATCACTATGAAGGGTCGAGACCACTGCCGCGAGGTTTGCCTTGAATTCAGCGTACAAATCTTCTGCATTGGCAGGAGCCGGTCCATCAACATTCACAAACGATGCACTGTGGGTTTGAGCAAACTGCTTGCGCACAGCCCAATACCCTTCGCTGTTCATCGCATGCGGCGCTCCGTGGCTAGGAGCATCGTACTTACCATATCCACGTCCCTTACGGGTCTTGAAGTAGAGCATCGAAGGCTGGCGATCATCATTTTTTGCGTTGATCATGCTGTTCAATCCCTCAACCAGGGAGGGGAAATCCGAGCCATTCTCAGCACCATAGACCAGCCATCCGTGTGGCTTGAACCAGTCGGAGGGTGTTCCATAAACGACTTCACTGGTGCGGTGTCCATCGATACCGTAGTCGTTCCAGTCGACAAGGAAGTGCAGGTTATCCAATGCCATGCCCCATGCGGTATTCAGCGTTTCGTGGGTGGCACCAGGGGTCAGTCCTCCTTCGCCCTCCATGATGAAGACCTTGGTCTGCCCAGCTCCGGCACGCTTGAGGGCGAAGGCAAGGCCGGCAGCGGCGGGGGTACCGTGTCCTGATGGGCCGGTGTTGGCCTTAAGAAAGGAGGTCTTGCCGTTGGCTTCAGCATGCCCAGAGAGGCCACCCCGACGACGGAAGGTCAAAAGATCTTCCCAATACAAAGCGCGATTTTCAGCATCTTTGATCTGATACTTCGTATCTCCGGTCTTGGTATATGCGTAACGCATCGCCTCATTGAGGAGGGCGAGTGTTGCATAGACCAGAGGGATTGTGTGGCCACAGCCGAGGACAAACTTATCACCGAAGGGCTTGTCGCTGTCTCTGATATCCCAGACCATCGCCCCGCTGAGCATCAAGGAGAGGAGCATATGCACCTTTGACCTCGAGCCGCCGGGGTGGCCGCTTTGGCGGTAGTTCAATGGGATGTCGATGAACTCGTCGATGATATCAACACTCTTTTGCCAATGAGCAAGTTCCTTTTGGGTAGGGTTGATGGTACGTATAGTCATAGCAAAAACTCCTATAGTTTGGTTGTTTCTCTTCTTCGGGCGATCATGTTCTTGATCTCCTTATAGACTGAGAAGAGGACGATGATGATGGTGATCGTCAAAATGACGCCACTAATCGGCTCAGTAAAGAATCGAACGAAGCTTCCCTGGCTTCTCATCAAGCCACGACGAAGCTCGGTCTCGATGATCGGACCTAAGATGAAGCCCAACAATAGCGGGGTTGAGGGAACTTCAAACTTCTTCATAACAAAACCAAGGATGCCAAAGAAGAGCATTGTCCATACGTCAAACATCCGGTTGTTCACCCCATAGGCGCCAATCACACACAAAGAGAGGACGATGGGCAAGAGGATTTGTTTGGGTACGTTCAGGATCTTCACAAAAAGGCGCATACCACCATACTCGCTGATCAGCATGAAGATGTTGGCCAGCATCAGGGCGGTGAAGATTGCATAGACCAATACGCCATTGTTCTCAAAGAGCAGCGGACCGGGGGTGATTCCGTGAATCATGAAGCCGGCCAACAGGATTGCGGTGGTGTTGTCTCCAGGAATACCCAAGGTCATCAAGGGCACTAGAGCTCCACCGGTTGAGGCGTTATTTGCCGTCTCGGAAGCAACAAGGCCTTCAATGGATCCTTGGCCGAAGAGCTCGGGGGTCTTTGAGCGGTTCTTGGCAACCCCATAGGCGACGACACTGCAGATCGCTCCTCCCAGGCCCGGGAGGATACCGATGCCTGTGCCTATGACTGCTGAGCGCAGGAAGTTCATCTTCTGTGAGAAGAACTCCTTGAGGCTGAAGCCAAAGCCCTTGATCGAGTATTCAATCGGCTCAACTTTTTCTGCAACCCCTTGCTGCGACTCCTCAAAGAGCTGGGCAACGGCAAAGAGACCGATGAGAGCGGGAAGAAGGTTCAAGCCAGCATTCAGGTCCCGGATGCCAAAGGTGAATCGGGGAAATGAGGTAATTGGAGCCATGCCTATGAAGGTAAATGAGAAGCCCAACAGGGCACTGAAGAGCCCTTTGAGCAAAGATTTGCCGCTCATGGTAGAAACGAGGGTCAGACTGAAGATGCCGATGGCAAAGTATTCAAATGAGGCAAAGCTGAGCGCCACTCGAGCGACCATCGGTGAGATGAAGTAAAGAACCAGGAGGCTGAAGATTCCTCCGAGGAACGAGAAGACGATACCGAGGCCAAGGGCCTTTCCTGCCTGCCCCTTACGGGCCATGGGCGCTCCATCAAAGGTGGTACAGATGGAAGCCGGGGTGCCAGGGATGTTCAAGAGGATGGCCGAAATCAGGCCACCGCTGGTGCCTCCGATGTATAGACCCATCAACAGCGACAGGCCGTCTACCGGTGTCATGTTGAATGTGATGGGAAGAAAGAGCGCCACCCCCATGGTGACAGTGATGCCCGGAACTGATCCAAAGAGGATGCCCAGGACGGTGCCTCCAAAGATGAGGAGGATAGTTTTAGCAGAGAGAACTGCCAGGATTCCTTCAATAATCATACAAGCCTCCTTATCCAAAAATTCCGGCAGGGATCATTACCCGGAATACCTTTACAAAGAGTAAATAGGTAGCTGATGCACTGATCAGTGCTATGATGGCAAACCGTAGATAGTGTTGTTTTTCTCCTCGATTGAGGATGAGGGTTTGACCGAAGATGTAGATGAGGGTACTGAGGATGTAGCCGAGGCGAGGTACAAGAAAGAGGTAGATTGCCAAGAGGCCCATGGTAAGCCATACGGCGACCATGTCACCTTTATCCTCTTTGACGTCCTGTGACCCTGCAGAGGAGAAAAGTTGAGAGACCACTGCACGCTGTTGGAAGGCAAGCAGTGCTCCGATGATGATGAATCCACTAGCTGCGATGCGGGGGAAGAACTTAGCCCCAACGCCCACAGCAGCGAAATCCCTTATTCCATTGCTCATGATCAGCATGACTATGCCGAGCAGGATGCTGAATACTCCAAGACTGAAAGTCTTTTTGTTCATATGCATGGCTCCTTACAATAGGCACAGGGCCTTTTGGGGGCCCTGTACCAATAATAGGTCATAGCAATTACTTAGAGGAAGCCCTGAAGAGATCTTGGTATTTGAGGAAATACTCGAAGACACTCTGTGCGTGGGCTGCTGCGTCGGCCGGACCCATGTAGGTCGGGGTGACGAAGTACTTGGCGGCGTCAGCCTGGAAGGAGGGGTTGTCCACCACACGTTTCATCGCAGCACTGAACTTGTCAATGATCGGTTGGGGTGTTCCCTTGGGCATTGCAAAGAAGAAGAACTTGTTGAACTCCAACGGCAGACCCTGCTCAGCGGTGGTCGGAATATCGTCAAAGAGCGGGTTGCGCTCCTTGCTGGTCAGACCGAGCATCACAAAGTCACCGGCTTTGAAGTAGTCGAGTGCAAGGCCGTACTGGATGTTGATAACATCAGTCTTGCGTCCCTTGAGGGCGACCATCTTCGCAGCATTGCCTCCTACGTCAACCATGTTCATCTGGATGCCAGCTTCCTCTTGGATAGCAATTCCTACGATATGAGGATAACCGCCGGTCATCATGCCAAACTCGACCTTGCGAGGATTTGCCTTGGCATATTTGATGAACTCATCGAGGGTGTTGTAGGGAGTGCCAGGGTGGGTGGCCAGGACAGTGGTGTCATCGAGCAGGCCGATACCAACCATGTCGAAAGCTTCCAAGCCATAGTCGACAAGACCGGCAACCTTGGGAATCATTGCCTCACCGTGGAAAAAGAGAGCGGTATAGCCATCGGTCTTGGAATCGAGGACCTGTTGCATACCAACTGTTCCACCACCGCCGCCGACGTTCACTACTGCCAAAGACTGTCCAAGCTCTTGCTCCAGGTATTTGGAAAAGAGACGGGCGTTGAGGTCAGTATCTCCGCCAGCTCCAACAGGAACGATAATTTGGATCGGCTTGGAGGGGTAGGAGTCTGCTGACTCAACTGCCTTGCCGCTCTCAGAGGTGCCACCTGCGAACAGGGACAGGGTAGCAACCATAGTTACCAAAATGGCAATGCTGAGAATTCTAAGAGATTTTTTCATCTGAACTCCTTCCGTACCGTACATGATTTTGGTACGAATTTTTTGTTTGATATAAATGATATATCACGTATATCGTGAGCTGTCAAACAAAATTTTCACATTTTTTGAAAAATGCTTTCTAACGCAATTTTTGAGGAATTAGTGGGTGAGCGTTCCTTTTAAATCTTCAATGATTGGGTGATAGCTATCATAGACATGTTCGCGCATCGCCCTTGCAGCGTCCTCAGGGTCTTGGTCGAGGATCTTATCTACCAGGGCAAGATGCCAGTACCGCTGGACGGCCGGTCGAGTCCTGCGAGAGCGAACCGCGTTGAAGAGCAGCCAGGCAAAATTGATACGCTGGAGGGCAGAGATGAGGGAAGGGTAGGAGGTGAACTCAGCCATCATCGTATGGAACTGGATGTGCAGGTCGTTGACTTTTTCGGTCTCTTCCCCTTCAAAACGGGCGCGGTCCAATTCATCGGCAAGCTTTCTTAGCTGCTGTTTTTGCACCTCGGTCGCCTCGGTGGCAAGAATTCTTGCCACCTGGCATTCGATCGCCTCGCGAAAGATGTACATATCCATCACCCGTTCAACGGTGGGGATTGTGACAATGGAGCCCCAGTGCGGGCGGTATTCAATCAGACCATCTTGTTCAAGCCGTTTCATTGCCTCAAGGATTGGGATGGTGCTCATCCCCAACTCTTGGGCGAGCTGTCGTCGCACCAAGCGAGTCCCCGGGCCAAACTCTCCGGTGATAATTTTTTGACTGATCTTTTCGTACGCTCGCTCCGCAGCCGTCTGAAACATATCTTCTGGCTGCACACGCTCCATATCAACTATCATGTTGTCTCCAATCCCCTTTCGCTTGATGATACCGTGAATCGGACATCGTCGCTAGGGCTGGCGTATAACAACTTTATCCCAAGCACGTAGGAGAGTACGTTTTGCATTGGCTACAACCAAGTCGGGATCCTCATCGCCGAAAGGTTTTACCTCAAAACTGACGATTGGGCGCTTCTCAGGATTTAAGAATCCAATATCGAGCAACAGTTGCAGGTAGGCAGCCAACTCATCGACGTCATTCTCTCCCCCAGGGAATCCAAAGCGCGGGTGCAAATCCCCATAGCCAGGCATCGAAGGATCTTTTACCACGCAGTTTCCCATGTGGGCGTGAGTGATGTACTCCTTGACCGGGAGGATCGACTGTTCAAGAGTCTCGTGGAGCAGGGGAATGTGGCTGAGGTCAACGAGCAATCCAAACTCAGGATACTCCTTACGGACCTTCTTAGCATAACGGGCCGCGAGCTCGGCAGGGCCGATGATGCTCCGCTTTTCGATGTCGTAGTCAAAGACCTCAAGGGCAACTTTCAAGTCTCCCTTTGACTTGGCATATCGGCACAGTTCTTTTGTGGAGTCGATGAGGGCGGCCAATGATGCCTCTTTATTCTCTTCTTCGTAAGGACCGCTGAGGAAGGCAAAGCCTTCAGCTCCGAGTTCGTATGCCTCATCGATGCCTTCCTTAAGGTTAGCAATAGCTGCCTGGCGCTTCGATTCATCCAAGTCATTGATATTCATTTTGGTTGAGAGTAGCCGTGGTTGGGCCCCATAAGCGAGTGAGAGAGCTGCGGTCTCTTTCATAGCCTTCACTTGCCGACGGACTGCCGGATCTTTGATCTGTGTTACCTCTACCGCTTCAAAGAAAGGATCGACGGCAATTTTTTTAAAAGTCTCCAGGATTGGGCCTTCTCCATTAGCCACTGGATACGCCATGAAGTGGATAAGACCAACACGCATGTATTTCGATAGTGTCTTTGACATATAGTACGCTCCTTACATTTGATATATCAGATATATTATACCTTGATTATTGGTGCTGTCAATAAATTAAACAGCACAATGCAGGCCATTAATCTCTCTGGATGCTCAAAGGGTGAGGTCGTAAACTATGTCAGGATTTCAGCGTCCTGAGTTGGGCAATTTCTTCCATTCCTTGGTGTAGAATTGTGATATCCATTGAGTTCATCAGCATGGTACAACCGTGGGGAATCCACCTTTCCAAGAGATCCTTGCCGCTGTGTAGTCCAAAGATCTTCTTGTGTCGCTCTGCAGCTTCGCTGACTTTGGTCATCGCATCGATCATTGTGGGGTGAGTGAATTGACCATTGACTCCCAATGAATTTGAGAGATCTGCTGGACCTACAAGGAGCACATCGATGCCTTCGGTTGCAGCAATCTCATCGATGTTTTCGATTGCTTCAGCCAGCTCAATTTGGGCGATGGTGATCACTCGCTCATTTTCCTGGGGAAGAAATGTCTCCATCTCTGATGAGGTGTCACGGTATTGGGTATGTGCCCCCCAGCCACCCAAGCCTCGATTGCCAACAGGAGCATACTTTGTCCAATCTGCAAATCTTCGTGCCTCTTGTCCATCTTTGATCATTGGGACCATGACTCCGGTAACACCACAATCGAGGGCCCGGCTGACGTTTCCCTTTGAGAGCTCAGGGACCCGAACAAAGCAATCGATACCCGTTGCGCGTGCAAGAGAGGCGGCATCGGTGATGCTTTCAAAGGAGTAGGGCCCATGCTCCATATCAAACATGACAAAATCCAAACCCGCTTGCTTAGCCACCAACACAATTGCCGGGGCTTTGACGAGCCGTAACATGGTCCCTGCTGCCTGTTTTCCATCTCGAAGTCGTTTTACCGCCATCTGGTCCTCCTAAATTATGCAATCATAGGCATTCTATCATGGAAGCGTGCTGCCTGGCAGTGTATTAAATCCTTCTATCAAGGTTGGCGAAAGTATGGCAGCGCCTCTTCGATTTGCGGAGACGCATCGGTGAGCCGTTGGTAAACAGCAAGTAGCTTGATGAGAAAAGCGTTTGAAAAACTTTGGGAGGAGTCAAAATTTGTAATTTGATGGAATCGCTGCAGACGAGTTGTGACAGTGTTGCGATGAACCCGTAACAGGCGTGCTGTTTGGGCTATGTTGGACGATGTATCCACGTAGGTCTCTGCGCATTCAAGCAGCTGCTGGTAGTCACGCTGGGCATCCTTTTGGAGAAGCTTCAATGCCGGTTCAAGCAATTTATTGATGAATTGTGGTTGTAAGTGCAAACAGATTGTCTCAAAGAGCACCGATTCGAGGTTGTTGAACTTCGCCTGTGATTGGGAGAGCTTGCCGATATGCAAGGTATCCTTCGCTTCCTGAAGGCTCTTATAGATGGATGAGACACCATAATAGAGGTTTCCGTAGGCGATATTGAAATCAATAGCTGACTCTTGCTCCAGCGTAGTGACCAGGCTTCTACAAATTACATCAAGAGAGAGGTAGATTCGCGATAAGTCACCAACCGGGATGAAGCTTTTTATAATCACGAGCAGCCCGCCGTGGTCGATGACCAGGTCTTCGGCGTTGAGAAATTCATTTGCTTGGATTTTTCCAAGCAGATCGCTACGCATCTTTTCGATAGTGGATTGGTAGCCCAAGTTGAGATTGATGCTGAAGTATTTGGTTTGGTGAAAGGAGAGATCGATGGCGATGACGCACCTCATCAACGATGGATCGAGCTCCAATCTGTTCATCATGGAGTTGAGCTTGTCAGTATCGCTCTCTCGCTCTAGAAGCAGTTT
>JBAZCM010000070.1:0-9925 GCA_041654935.1 Sphaerochaeta sp.
TATTTGTGTAATCGGGCTCAACATGGCCGTGGATGAATTTTTAGTTTATATTGATTGTGTCCGGGATGCCGATACTTCGATGTGTCAGGGGCTTCCTCCCTACTCTGGCTGCATGTCACGTAACAATCGGGGACATCTCCTGTATCTTATTAACGTTGTTGGGGGAGTGGCCACAGAATAGATGAGTCAAACGAGGGTAAACAAAATTAAGAAAATATGCCTTAGGAAATTGGGATTACGCGAGCTATTTGTCGCCCGAGTTTGTTTTCTTTCCTTCTTCAGATACCAACGGCCGAAGTTCGCACTCGTCGTTCATTCCCCCTTGGCCTTTTTAGTATAACCAATGGGACTGCTCTGTACCTCCTAGATATTATTTACAATCTTTCTGAAAACATTATCGTACGTTATTATGACATCTGACGGCCCCCAACTATTATATACAGTACCTCATATTTGCCGATGACCATCGTAGTTCTGCCTACGAAGGGGTGAGCCTATGGAAGAAATTTTGTGCGATATAGAACTCATAAAGGAGAACACAGACTATGTCGCCAGGTTGCAGAGCGACCTGGGAGGCCTCCGCGAATACCGCTCTGCCAACTTCGAAGAAGTTTTAGAACAGCTTGTGATTGACTTACAAGAAGAATTTGAGATTGCCTGACTCCTTGCTTTCCCAAAATACTGGTGATTTCATGTCAAGCCATCAACTTAAACAGATACTCGAGATTCTGGACATCCTTGCGGAAGATAGTTCTGTGCCCAGAAATATCCGGCGTGGTGCTACCGAGGCCAGAGAGCGCCTACTTCAGACTAGTGAGGCTTTAGATGTCAGGGCGGCTAGTGCTATTTTCACCCTTGATGATTTGGCTAACGATCCTAACATTCCCCTGCATGGGCGCACATTGATATGGAACATCATTAGCCAGTTAGAGCCAATTAGTAACCAGAACCGTTAGTTTCGGCTAGCTTCGTCAGCGGCCCTTGCCCAGGCTTATTGATTTTTCTACCCCCTTCGAATTAAATTCCCTTGGGATTCAGCCCATTTTTGAAGACTATAAGAGTGTCGCCGAGATTCCCTAGGTCACATACGGCTTCAATGAGAACTTGTTGTAGCATCGAACAGTTTGTTGTGATGCGGCCATTATTGTGCACATTTAGTTGTGCTACAACCATCTAATCAAAACTGTTTCCACCAGTGGGTGCGATTAGCATTCACGGAATTGATCTCTAGAGGCTCCAGAAAACGAAGTCGTTTTTTTGGACACTCCCGCGACATGCGGCTTGATTGACCATTGTCGATTTGAGTGTGAACCGGGACTCCGCCTTACTGGTTGGACTCTGTCCGCTCCGCAACGCTGTGGACATCGCCTACATCCAGAGTCTTTCAAGCAACTGTGGTTGCAGATACCAGAAGGCTCAGTTCTGGCCTTTGACAGAGGAGACCTCCTCGAGGACAACGCCAAACTCCCCTACTCCTGGAGATTCGGCCTTTTGACAAGGATGCGGCTGAATAGTCCGATGATGCACACGTCCTCGCGGGTCAGGGTGATTGAACGTTTTTTGATGAGGATGCGTCTGGGGTGGTGTCATGGTGGAATGAGGTTCATCCTCCTCTCCTGAAAACAAGAGGCGGAAGAGCTACATTGCCATCGCCAACAGACGGAGTTCGGAGAACCGCATGGCGGAACTTAGAGGCACTCAAGACTACATGAAGGAGTAGTTTACTCCCATTCTATAGTGCCAGGTGGCTTACTAGTAACATCATAGACTACTCGGCTGATTTCAGGCAAGGCTCCCGTAATCCGAGACGATATTCTGTTTAGAACAGAGTAGGGAATCTCAGCATAAGAGGCATCCATTCCATCTGCGGAATACACTGCTCGAATCACGACAGTCTTACCATAGTTGCGGCCTCCATCGCGGACACCCACTGATTTCGTTGGTAGTAGAACAGCAAAGTACTGCCAAGGAAGCCTCATCTCCTCCGCTTTAGCTGCAGACTCTAGCTCCTCCTCCACTATCCAGCAGGCCTCTCGCACAATCTCTGCGGCTTCCGGCGTGACCTCTCCGAGAATCCTGATTGCCAGCCCCGGGCCAGGAAACGGCTGTCTTTCCGCCACGGTCACCCCGAGGAGTCGGGCGATCTCCCTGACTTCCTCCTTATACAAATCTCGCAGAGGTTCTATTAATTCCAAGTCGAGGTCTTTAGGTATCCCACCAACGTTGTGATGAGACTTGATTAGTTTGCCGTCTCCCTCGCCACTTTCAATCCAATCGGGAGCGATTGTGCCCTGCACTAGGCTATGGGCCCCAAACTCTTGTGCCTCGCGCTCGAAACAGCGAATGAAGAGTTCACCTATGATCTTCCTCTTCTCCTCGGGATCCACAACTCCCTTGAGAGAATCAAAGAACTCGGCAGAGGCGTCAACCATGCGATAATTGATGTCCATGTTCCTAAACATGGCCTCAACCTCTTCGGTCTCCCCCTTACGCATGAGTCCGGTGTCTACGTAAATTGTCAGCAAGGAGTCACCTATGGCCTTCCCGACTAGGGCTGCGGCCACAGTGCTGTCTACCCCCCCGGAGCAAGCTATGATCGCTTTTCCCCTCACCCGCTTTCGGATGAGTTCTAGCTGCTCATCCACGAAGGTCTGGGAGTCAAACATTAGTACTCACTCTCTCAGAATCGGATAGTATCTTTTCTGCCATTTCCTTGCGATGGGTAAGAAGCCTTTTGCTCAGACCTTCGTCGGACAGGGATATAATTTGTATAGCCAACAGAGCCGCGTTATCTCCTCGATCCAACCCCACAGCAGCCACGGGGACGCCAGGAGGCATCTGCAAAACAGACAGCATTGAGTCTAGACTTACCTCACCGCTGACTGGCACTCCAATCACTGGCTTGGTTGTAAAAGAGGCGACTACACCTGGAAGAGCTGCTGACAGGCCAGCAATGGTTATGAAGACGTCCGCATCAATTTCATTTACTAGAGACTTCACTCTCTCTGGAGTGCGGTGGGCCGAAGCCACGGCAATCTCGAATGAAACATCAAAGCTCTTGAGAATCGAGATGGCCTTCTCAGCCACCGGGAGATCACTCGCACTCCCCATGAGGATGAACACTCTGGGCATCATCGCTGATGACCTCATGCAAGGATATAAAAATTTGTGAAGTAAGGGGTTTGACCAGGCCTGATGGCCTTATGTCTTCATTATGGCCACAAGGAATATGCCAACAGCCACCAGCACGCCGATGAGGGCGGCGATGATGTTCACGAAGGCGTTCCAGACCACATCGGCGAGAGCAACATCAATCATGTCGCTCCAGCCGCCGACGTAGGCCCATGCGATGCCGGCAACAAGACCGACTATCAGGAGCACCAGGCCGACGGTTCGACTCTTGCCGCTCCCGAAGTAGGCGGTGAAAACACCGGCCAGCACCATGAAGAGGGCGAACACCAGGACCACTATCGATAGGAATTCCATCAGTTCCATCTACCAATCTACCTCCTTTCAGAATCTGATTCCTGTCAATGTCTTGGTGTCCATGACACCGGATGTCGATCTTATACGCTCCACCACTATCGCCCCCAGCAGGTTGAGATCGTCTGCCTCAATTTTGGCGATCATGTCGAACTCACCGAACAATGGGGTGAGTTCCACGACCTCTTCTATCTGCGACAGGATGTCGTAGACTTCATGTTCCCGGGAAGGGGCAGTGGT
This sequence comes from Sphaerochaeta sp., assembly GCA_041654935.1. Taxonomy (GTDB): domain Bacteria; phylum Spirochaetota; class Spirochaetia; order Sphaerochaetales; family Sphaerochaetaceae; genus Sphaerochaeta. The sequence continues at coordinate 3,724 of JBAZCM010000070.1, forward strand.
GATGAGCACGTAACCAACGGCCATTGACTAACCTGTATTCGAAAGCCCATGCTTGTTATTTAACCTTTCCAGTTTATAAACATCAATGAACGCAGTGTGCTGCAATGGCGCACAGGCCAGTGGCGTGAGTCATCGAAACCACTATTGGGTGAGAGGATGCCGAATCTTCCATGTAACGAACCGGCAGTCTGATGCCCAATGTATATAATTCCCAAAGTCTGTTCATTTTAACCATACCGTAAATATTATATATAGTTTCAGTAATCTCTGCCCGATACGATAGATAAAGCTATCGTGAAAGGAAACTGCGACAGATATGGATTTTCTGGGCGTTATTGAAGGCATCGGCACGGATGGCAGGGTCATAGTCAGGGCCGTTGCTGTTCCTGATGCTCGCGACCCAGTATTCGATCGCAGAAGAAAGAGAATCGGCTCCGTGCGGAGAGTCTTCGGTCCTGTCGACTCCCCCTATGTGAGCGTTGAGCCCCTGAAAGGGGAAGCCCTGGTGAACGCCCTGGGCAGAAGAGTCTATTTCGAGGGAGGCACCCGCTATGGCAAAGGTAAGGGAAGGAACTGAGGAGATCGAAAGGTGCCCGGAGTGCGGTAGCAAGCACCTGGTGCGCGACTACGAGAGGGGAGAGTTGCTCTGCGAGGACTGTGGGCTGGTCATCGATGATCAGTTCATCGACCAGGGGCCGGAGTGGAGGGCCTTCGATGTTGAGCAGGGGGAGAAGCGTGCCCGAACCGGCGCCCCCATGACATACACCATCCATGACAAGGGACTTTCCACCGAGATCTCCTGGAAGAACAAGGACAGCTACGGCAAGAGCATCCCTACCCGCAACCGAGCTCAGCTCTACCGCCTGCGGAAGTGGCAGCGGCGCATAAGGGTGTCCAACGCTACCGAGCGCAACCTGGCCTTTGCCCTCTCAGAGCTGGATCGCATGGCCTCCGCCATGGGCCTGCCCCGCAATGTGAGGGAGACCGCCTCCATGATCTACCGCCGTGCGGTTAACAAGAACCTTATACGCGGCAGGAGCATCGAGGGAGTTGTCGCCGCATCACTCTACGCCGCCTGCCGACAGTGTGAGGTCCCCCGGACACTGGACGAGGTTGCCAGCTCCAGCCGCGTAGGTCGCAAGGAGATAGGCCGCACTTATCGCTTCATGACTAGGGAGTTGAAGCTGAAGCTCATGCCCACCAAGCCTCAGGACTACGTGCAGAGATTCTGCAGTGAACTCAAACTCAGTGGTGAGGTGCAGAGCAAGGCCGCGGAGATACTCAAAGACGCCTCCGACAAGGAGCTTACCTCCGGTCGTGGACCCACCGGCGTAGCGGCTGCCGCCATCTACATCTCGTCCATCCTCTGCAATGAGCGGAGGACGCAGCGAGAGGTGGCCGACGTGGCCGGCGTCACGGAAGTGACCATCCGGAACCGTTACAAGGAGCTCACTGAGAAGCTGGGGATTGAGATACAGCTCTGATTCTGAGGAGGGCGCTCCGCCCTCCTCCCTCATTATTCTCCCAGCGATGTTTAATTAAGCGGTTCGCTATTCTGGCAAGAGGCCCGCAGTGCGGGTCCGGAGAGGGCTTCGATACATGTTCCTTAACAAGGTACGAGAGATAACCTCACTTCTTACTCCCAGGGAGGCACGACTATTCTATGCCCTCCTGGTAGCAAGCATTTTAACAGGTCTGTTGCAAGCGATGAGCGTGGTTTCTCTACTACCTTTTATTCAGACAGTCATGGAACCCAGCGCCATTCATGAACCAGGATTGATCAACACCCTCTATGGCACATTCGAGTTTTCCAGCGACGTCTCGTTCCTCATATTCCTGGGTGTAGTTGTACTAGCGCTCATCTTGATTAGTGGAATTGCATCCTCCATCACTACCTGGCTACAGTATCGATTCGTTTGGGGCAACAACTACACCATATCCCGACGACTTTTGGCCAATTACCTCAATCAGCCCTACGAATTCTTCATGAACCGTAGCTCGGCGGACTTCACCAAGAACATCCTAGATGAGGTGAATGCCTTCTCCCAACAGTATATGCTCCGTTACGTGGATCTAATCACCGGCATCGCCATCACAGTCTCTGTCGTTGGCATGATGGTCGTAGTAGAGCCGACGGTGACTCTCGTGGGAATGGTAATCATCGGCGGAGCCTACGGTCTAATCTTCACAGCTTTCCGAAACATGCTCAAAAAGATTGGTTCGGAGCGGCTTACTACCAATAGACTCCGCTTCACAGCAGTTAGTGAAGCTTTCGGAGGCATCAAGGACGTCAAGCTATTAGGCAACGAGGAGTACTTCCTAGATGGATATTCTCAACCAGCAGAGAAGTATGCCTCACTTATAGCAAAAAGCGGACTCGTCAGCACCATGCCCAAGTATCTCTTCGAAACCGTGGCCTTCGGTTGCATGGTCGCTCTCACCTTATTCATCCTTAGCAAAGGTGAGGACATTTCCGGTACGATACCTCTAATAGCAGTCTTCGCCTTTGCCGCCTATCGCATACTCCCACAACTTCAGACCGTTTACAGTGCTCTCACTCAGACCAAATTCTATGATGCAACTCTTGAGAATATCAAGAACGAACTGGATGGAGCCTTGGGCTTGGATGGAGATATGGCTCTGGATCTCAAGGAAATGGACTCACTACCTTTCGAGAATGTAGCCGAGCTGCGCAAAGTCTCCTATTGGCATCCCAATGTCGAGAGAGAGACGCTCTTGGACCTAAACATCTCCATACCAAGACGTCAATCCATAGGCATCGTTGGCGCCACCGGCGCCGGTAAAACAACCCTGGTGGACGTAATACTCGGACTCCTAGTGCCACAGGAGGGTGAGATGTGGGTGGACGACACTCTTGTGGATGACAACAACCGCAGGATGTGGCAAAACAACCTTGGCTACGTGCCACAGTTCATCTACCTCAGCGACTGCAGCGTCACCCGCAACATTGCCTTCGGAATCCCCGACGAGCACATCGACATGGATCGAGTGCGGAAGGCTGCTCGCATTGCCCGCATCGACGAGTTCGTGGAGAACGAGCTGCCGGACGGTTACGAAACTTTGGTCGGGGAGAGGGGCATAAGGCTCAGCGGCGGTCAGCGCCAAAGGGTTGGAATCGCCCGCGCCCTCTACCGCGACCCCGAGGTCCTGGTGCTCGACGAGGCTACCAGTTCCTTGGATGGTTTGACCGAACAGGCGTTCATCAGTGCCCTAGAGGACCTTTCTGGTGCCAAGACCCTGATTGTCGTCGCCCACCGCTTCAACACCATTAAGGACTGCGACCATATCTACGTCTTGGACAAGGGCAGAATTGTCGCCGAGGGCGACTACGAGCACCTGATGGTCACCAACGAAAGCTTCCGCCGCATGGCGAACCAGTGAATGATATTAGGGGCGCACACGGCGGAAGGAGAGGTGCTCCACTCCATCGCGTGAAATGAGCGCAAATATGATCTCCTTCTTGACCCCGTGCGCCAGCCGCACAGCGCGAGAGATCTCCGGCCATTTGGTCAACTGTCCTTTGTCTACTGCATGAACAAGGTAGCGAGCATGACTCTCATCCGGACCTTTCTCGTAAACACGGAAGTGAGTGCCGTACTTGAAGCCGGTCTTGGCCAATAGGCTACGAGCGCGGAGCTCTGAGAATACCTTGAGCCGCAAGGAGAATTCATCCTGGGCTTCCTCGCTGTAAAGTAGGAGACCTTCCAGACTGAGCCTCTCATCATTGGAGACTGTGGAAACCTCTAGTCTCTCTTTCTGAAGCAGGTGACAGCTCTCTATCAGGGACAGCTGCAGAATCTTGTCCATCATCTTGCCGTAGTGGCCATTCTGATGCACTTGCAGCGCCCCTGCCTCATCGAAGACAAAGACTCTGTCGCGCACCAACACCCCCTGAACGGACTCGTCGTCTCTATCCGGCGTGGAACCCTGGGGATCTAAGAAAGTTACAGCATAATGGGTGAGGTCTCCCTCTTCGTCCACCACGGCATAAAGCAACTCCTTGTCCCGCATCAGCGGACTCTGAAGCTGCCTCCTGAACAGCTCTATATCGAAGGCGGAACGCTCGGAGGCCGAACTCACCAGATAGATTGGGCGAGAGTTTTTGACGCTCTTCCCGCGCGGATAGACAGCCAGGTCGAAATCTCCGTGCTCTAGCTTGACCACGAAACCCCGGGAGCGCATGTCCCGGTAGACCAGATAGCGTATGTCAAAATCCTCTTCATTGGCAGCGGCGTGTCGAAACAGCGACCGAAAGGAGATCTCCTCCTCATCATGTAGAATCTTCATCCTGCCGGATTCCAAAAGGTAGGCGGCCTCAATCAAATCCAGCTCAAGGCCACCGCCGCTCATCGGATAGCCATAGTTGCCCTTGTTGTAGAGCTGGCTGGCCTCCCTCTGGTCGGATACCAGCACGCTGTCACCTTTGAGAAGGCCTGCCATGGGGGATGGTACTCTTGGAAAATATTTATCGATTGTCATTAGCACAGGGTTCAGGTGCAACAATAATATTTATATAGAAGAACTAACACATATAGTAGTTGTAAACCCAAGGTAAAGAACCAGGTGTCAGTGATGAAAGAGATTGATTCCCTGCTGAACATGATTGAGAATCCCACCCGTCGGAGGATATTGGAGGCTCTGGTGAGAGAGCCCCACTACCCGTTCCAGCTGGCCCGGGAGCTCAAGGTCAGCCAGCCGGCCATAGCCAAGCACCTCCGTGTGCTCGAAGAGGGCGGATTGGTGCACAGCAAGGAGGAGAGAAGTGAAAGGGGGCCCGCGCGTCGAGTGTACCATCCAAAGGCGGGCTTCACCTTCATGGCGGAGTTGCGAGATGGAGTCTTCCGCACAAGAGTAATCCCAGAAGCTGACAGCCTGACTCATGAACTAGGGATGGAGGAATCTTCCCTGCACAAAGCGAGGGAGGAGATGAGACGCCTGGATCGAAGCATCGAGGAAATGGAGCAGATGTGGGCCCAGATGATGGAGCAGCGCAGCCGCATGGCCTCGCAGATGTTCCACCGCCTGCGGGACGAGGAGGATGCCTATAGGCATCGCCAACTCCTGCAGAGACTTCTCGATTTTCCGCAGCACGACCTGGAGCAAGTGTCACGCTCCCTGGAGATGAGGAGGGAGGAGTGTGAGCGACTCCTGGGAGACCTGGAGAAGATGGTGGGCGGCGAAGACTCAGAGAAATGATATTGACAGTGACGAAAAAGGGCAGAGAAGAGCGAGAGAGAGAAGGGAAGGTGAGCTAATGACTAAGGATAAAGCATTGAAGGTGGCCGAGCTGAAGCCCAGTGAGGCCGGAAGAGGCATCGCCCGGCTGGACCCGGAGCTGATGGACATCCTCGACCTCATGGTCGGGGACGTCATCCAGATTGATGGCAAGAAGAGAACGGTGGTAAAGGTTCTCCGCGGATCGCCTGAGGACGCCAACCGCGGCATCATCCGCATCGACGGCTCCACCCGGCGCAACGCTGGAGCGGGGCTGGACGACCGGGTGGACGTGAAGAAGGTGGCGGTCAAGGATGCGGAGAGAATAACCTTCGCTCCCACCGAAGCGCTGAAGATCCAGGGCGGGGAGGAGTACCTGGCTCAGGTCATGGAGGGCAGAGCCTTCGTGAAGGGCGACGTGCTCACCCTGAGCGTCATGGGGAACAAGATCGACCTGGTGGTCACATCCTTCTCCCCTTCCGCTGACGCGGTCATGATGGCCCGGAGCACCGAGGTGAGGATCTCCGACAAGCCTGTCAAGGACGTGGACGGCATACCGAAGATCTCCTACGAGGACATCGGAGGCCTGGGCGAGGAGGTCAGGAAGGTTCGGGAGATGATCGAGCTCCCGCTCCGCCACCCTGAGCTCTTCCAGAGGCTCGGCGTGGAGGCCCCCAAGGGTGTGCTCCTGCACGGGCCTCCGGGAACGGGAAAGACCCTGCTCGCCAAGGCAGTCGCCGGAGAGACCAGCAGCAACTTCATCTCGCTGGGCGGGCCGGCCATCATGAGCAAGTTCTACGGTGAGTCAGAGGAGAGGCTACGGGAGATCTTCCAGGACGCAGAGGAGAACGCCCCGAGCATCATCTTCATCGATGAGATCGACTCCATCGCCCCCAAGCGGGACGAGGTCTCCGGGGAGCAGGAGCGGCGCATCGTCGCCCAGCTCCTGGCACTGATGGACGGACTG
>JBAZCM010000071.1:0-9771 GCA_041654935.1 Sphaerochaeta sp.
ACACCTGGGAAGGGGTTGTCCGTACCAAACTCAGCGGGATCCTTGAGCTGGTCGATCATGAAGGAAGCCCGCTCATCATTGGGGATCTCGGCAAGGAGGGTCCAGTAAGCTCCGATGAACTTATTGTTCAGTCGGTTCTCCTTGATATCCAGGTCGTAGTAGAAGTTCGTCTCAGGGTCCCACATCATTGAGTTGATTCGGGTCTTGAGTGAGAAGTAGATCCGCTTATAGCGAAAGCTCAGCTCCTTATCGTTGAGAATATCCCCGATTGCCGACATGTAGAGGGCATTGACCGCCAACTGGGCATTGAAGTCCAAGGGGTAGTAGGCGTGACCGCGGTCGATATTGCCGCTTTGACATGCCTCGATGGGAACACTGAAGAGTCCATTGGGCTTTTGGAAGGTTGCCTGAATCCAAGAGTAGTGGCGCTCGAGAATCGGAACGATCTCCTTCAAGCGCTTCTTGTTTCCAATCTTATGATAGAAGCCGTGCTCAACATAGGCAAAGAGCGGGGGCGAGATGCCCTCGGGGTTATTGGCTGTAAAGACAGCACGGCCATCTTCGACTGAGTAGTCACCCCTGATCGCCCCATTGTGCTCCTGCTTTGAATAAAAGTAGTCAAGCAGGCCAAAGGGGGAGTTATGCTGGTTGCTATACACCAGAAAAAGAGAAGTGAGACAGTGCAAATATTGGTTAAAGGTCTCTTGGCCCGGGTGTGAGAGATACGAGCCTGAAAACCCGTTGGCTTCGGTTCCGCTCTTCCAAAGTTCGTCAATCCATACCCAAGACCTATCATACATATCGACAAAGTCTTGGTCATAAAAGTGTACGAACGGTACCATATCCTTAATCAACGTGAAAACTCCTTATAATTGGGAAAAACGACACAAAACGCGCATTGTTAAAGATATACTCTCTTTTCTGAGAAGTCAATCGAATCCAGAAGAAGATTGTAAATGCGTGAGAATTGTGAAAACTGAACCCTTGGTGTAAATAGAATACTTGTTAATCAGTTATATCATAGCGATTTAATAGCATTATGCAAAGAGCACAAAAATGAGAAAACTGAGATAGAATTCACTTTTTGGTCACCTACTGGACATGGTTTTGCAAATTCATGCAAAAATCGAGATGGCTCCTTCGTAGATTTTTATGGAGATTTCCTCACATCCCCGCGACACCTCTTCCCCGTCAATATGCACCGGCAGCAGGTGGTCTCGGCTCTTAAAGCGTGCCTCTTTCACCCGGGTGAAAGTGAACTCCTCAAGCCCTAGTTGGCTGCCATCGAGAATTTTCTTGGCAATGGGGATGAACTTGCCTGGGCGCAATGGCCTATTGGTATAGACCACATCCAAGAGGCCGTCATCACAGAGTGCTTCTGGGGCCATAAGGAACGCAGAGCCCATCCGCCGTCCGTTGCAGACTGATAGTTGTTGGCTCTTTACCTCCAAGCGCTCACCATCCAATTCAACTTCCAGGTCGTACGGCTTTGGGTAGTTGATCATCACCTGGGCCAATGCAAGCATATAGCTCAGTGTCCCTGAGATTCGCTTGAATTTAGAGGCCGCAAAGTTTACCAGCGGCTCAAAGCCAATGCCCAGTCCGTTGACAAACCAGCGCCCCTCAGGGTAGTTGCCGCCATGAACTGTGGCTAAGTCGATATTCTTGCTCTTGCCGCTACGAATCAGGGCAACTGCTGCTTCAATTTCGGTAGGAATCTTCATGACCCAGGCAAAGTCGTTGCCCCGGCCGACGGGAATGATGCCCAACGCAGGTTTAGGAGCTCCTGCCTCAAAGGCGCGCATGATGCCATTGACCACTTCGTTGACTGTCCCATCTCCGCCGGCAGCCACTACGATAGGCCATCGATCAAGCGCCGCTTGGTATGCAAGACCCTCAGCCCCTCCCGCCTCTACGGTCACCACCATCGTGGTGTTGTTGCCCATCGCCTCTCGGATGGCCTCTTCCTGACGTCGCGCCTTACCTTTGGCGGCTTGAGGGTTCAGAATAACGTAGATCTCTTTCTCATCCATTGCGCTCGCTCCTACCCGCTATTTACACCATGGGGGCAATCCCCTATCATGGCCGTGTGATAACTCATGCTCCTCGTGCGGCTTTTTTACCTACCTCACAAGAAAATCTTGATATCCGACGTTGGCAGTACATCGACATCGCCCTCATCAGCGCAGATGCCTACGTCGACCACCCCTCTTTTGCCGTTGCTCTGTTAGGACGACTTCTAGAAGATGCCGGTTATCGTGTGGGTATTATCGCACAACCTGCGTACAACACAACCCACGATTTCCTTATTATGGGCAAACCACGGCTTTGTGCAATGATCAGTGGCGGTAATATCGACAGCATGGTAGCCCATTACACCGCAAATAACCGCAGGCGATCTGACGATTCATATACCCCAGGGGGAAAAAGTGGTGTCCGCCCTGACCGGGCGACGCTGGTGTACACCAACCTTGCTCGCCAAGCATATGGCAGCGATGTGCCGATTATCATCGGCGGCATAGAGGCATCACTGAGGCGCCTCTCTCACTACGACTATCACAGTGACTTGGTTCGCCGCCCCATCATCCTCGATGCAAAGGCAGATCTTCTCGTATACGGGATGGGAGAGCGTCAGAGCCTGGAAATTGCGCAGCGCTTGAGAGACGGTGATTCCATCAAAACAATAAACGATGTCCCAGGAACTGTGTGGGCAGCTCACAAAGACTCCATTTTGCCAGACAAGGCCATCACAATACCGTCATTCGAAGAGGTGTCTGAGCGCAGTAAGCGCTCCAACACCCCCACTGACGCCGGAAGACGCGCATACGCCAAGGCTTTCTCGATGCGTCTCGCTGAGGAGAACCCCATCAAGGGAAGGGCGATTATCCAGCACTGCGATACGCGAACAGTGGTGCAGAACCCACCGGCTTTACCGCTGGACCAAGACCAGTTCGATGCTCTGTATGAATTGCCCTTCACCCTCGATGCCCACCCAGATACCCAGGATGCTGACGGCGTTCCGGCCCTCAGGGAGGTTCGCTTCTCACTTACCAGCAACCGTGGATGCTTTGGCTCCTGTTCTTTTTGCGCCATTGAAAGCCACCAGGGCCGAATGATCCAAACGCGCAGTACTGCATCATTGGTCAAAGAGGCTAAACGGATGGCCAGCCACCCTGCCTTCAAAGGATACATCCACGACCTCGGTGGGCCCACCGCTAACTTCCATGGCCCCAGTTGCCTCACTCAGGAGAAGCATGGACCTTGTAGAGCAAAATACTGCCTCCACCCCGAACCGTGTGCAGAGCTGCTCGATCATCATAACGAGTACCTTTCAACGATCAAGGCAATAGAATCGGTCAAAGGGGTGAAAAAACTCTTTATTCGCAGTGGTCTACGCTACGACTATCTCCTTGAAGTAGCTTTGTCAAAGACAGCTGAGCATTTCATCACCCATTTGGCGCGTCACAATGTAAGTGGACAGCTACGCGTTGCCCCTGAACACGTAGCAGCAAACACCCTCGATACCATGGGAAAACCACCGATTGAAACGTATGAGGAGTTTGAGAGAGCGTTTGACTGGGCAAGTGAAAAGGCAAACAAACGACAATACCTTCTTCCCTACTTCATCGCCTCTCACCCCGGATGTACCCTCGACGATGCCATTGAACTGGCCCTCCACCTCAAGGAGAAGGGTTTTATTCCCGACGATGTGCAAGATTTCTATCCTACGCCTGGGACAAGCGCAACCTGTATGTACTATACTGGCCTAGATCCGCGACCAGGGAGGAAGTTTGCCCCCGTCTACGTCCCCAAAGGGCGTCAGCGACGACTGCAACGGGCGCTCTTGCACCACCACAAACGGGAGAACCGTCACCTGGTCCTAGAAGCACTGAAAGAAGCGAAGAGAGAGGAGCTGGTGCCACATCTGGTACCACGGTCAAGGTAGCCTGTGAGCAGAGAGTATAACGAACGAAGGGCATTCTACGCCAAAATGGCCTCCATCGGTCTACCGGTGGTCTTTCAGGGGTTGCTCAACAACTCCCTCTCCTTCGTCGACACCCTGATGATCGGCCAGCTCGGTGAAGCGTCAATTGCAGCAGTTGCCCTGGCCAACCAAATGTTCTTCTTGATCAGCCTGTTGTACTTTGGGGTCTGTAGTGCAGCAGCAATCTTTCTCTCCCAGTTTTGGGGAGCGGGCAACCGCACCAACATTCAACGCGTTCTGGGTCTCTCTGTCATGGTGGCTGGGGTCGCCGCTTTGGCAACGGCTGCAGTCTCCTTGCTCTTTCCCGAAGCGATCATGGGAATCTTCACCGATGATGTAACGGTCATCCAGCGCGGAACAGAGTATCTGGAGATTGTTGCAATCAGCTACATCTTCAGTGCTTTGACCCAGATCATGTCCACAGCCTTACGGGTCACTGGCCATGCAAAGACCCCTTTGAAGGTTGCTCTTCTTGCCCTCACCCTCAATGCAGTGGGAAACTACCTCCTCATCTTCGGCATTGGCCCTTTCCCTGCCTGGGGAGTTGCAGGGGCTGCCCTCTCAACCACCCTTGCCAGGCTTTTGGAGATGACCATCCTTCTGGTCATCGTCTATCGACGCCATCCAGTCTTGGCTATCAGAGGGCTTGCAGCCTTCCGCATTGACCGCCGATTCCTAGCCCACGTGGTGCCGACCAGCCTCCCTGTTATCCTCAACGAGATATTCTGGTCGCTGGGGATGGTCTTCTATAAGATTGCTTACGCTCGGATGGGGATTGCCGCCATCGCCGCAATCAATGTCACCGAAGCAATCGGAAACCTCTTCTTTGTTGCGCTGATGGGAGTCAGCAATGCCACCCTGATCATGATCGGTATCAAGATAGGAGAAGGTCAGGTCGAGGATGCTCATCGATATGCCCGCCGCTTCATTCTCACTGGCGTAGTGATTGGGGTTGTTATGGGCCTCTTCGAAGCCCTTTTTGCACCAATATTTGCAGGCTTCTTCAACATCAGCGACGCGGTACGCGCCCTTGCCATCACCTGTCTCTATATCCATGCACTGATGCTGTGGATCCGTAGCGTAAACATTGTCATCATTGTTGGAATTCTCCGCAGCGGAGGAGACACTCGCTATTCAATGATTGCGGAGCTTGTCGGAGTATGGGCTGTGGGAGTACCAATTGCATTCATTGGCTCGATGGTTTTGCAGCTCAATATAACGACCCTCTATCTGCTGCTCGGCTTAGAGGAAGTGACCAAGATGATCCTCGGCTTATGGCGTATTAAAAGCAAGAAATGGGTCAATGACCTGACCACCGTTCATTGACCGCCCCTGCCTATGTTCGTATATTAAGAGTACAGGGAGGATTGCCATGAGCCTGAGAACGGTACTTACTAATGCAACGGTGGTAACCGGATATGCAAAGCTCGATGATTGCGCGCTTTACATCGACGAAAAAGGTGAGATTGGCGATATCTTCAACATGCGGCGTCTGGCCAGCAAAAACTTCCCCCCTGATACCCTGATCATTGATGTCGACGGCGCTTTTGTGATGCCAGGATTCATCGACAGTCACCTCCATGGGATTGGTGGATGGGGAACTGAGGACCGAGAGGTCTCCTCCATCCTCAACATGAGTGAGCGCCTTGCCGATTTCGGCGTCACTGCTTTCATGCCCACCGTCTACACCGACGTTCTTGAGAAGATGCTTGAATCAACCCGAGCCATTGTCAGTGCAATGGGCAAGGAGAAGGGTGCAAAGATCATGGGGGTGAACCTCGAAGGTCCCTTCATCTCCATGGAACGGGTTGGAGCTCAGAACCCAGAGGGAGTCAGGAAAGTCGACCTGAAGGTTTTTGAGCAGCTCATCGAAGCCGGTAAGGGGAAAATTCTCTGCATGACGGTAGCCCCAGAGCTCAAAGGCATGCGTGAATTAGCACTCATGGCCAGAGAAGAGGGCATCGTTCTGCTAGCAGGACACACCGACGCAACCTATGAGAACATCATTGAAGGAATGCAAGCGGGCATCTTCCATTCCACCCACTTCTTCAATGCAATGAGCAGACTCCACCACCGTAACCCTGGGACAGTCGGAGCAATCCTCATTCAACGGGAGATGCAGTGTGAGATCATCGCCGATGGCATCCACATTCACCCCGAGTTGATCAAGATGCTCCTGCGAGACAAACCGCTGGACAACATCGTCATGGTCACCGACTCGCTCAAACCAACCAAGCAGCGCTCCGGCCAATGCCTTGCAAACGGTATTCCCTGTAAGGTAGGAGCCGACGGAGCATTTACCGCGCTGGATAACCCTGACCTCTTCCTAGGAAGCGGCTTGACGATGCTCGAAGGTCTTCGCAATGCGCTGAAGTGGGAGATCCCCATCCAACAGGCAAGCCAGATGAGCTCTACCAACCCAGCCAGGATTTATAACTTTAAAAAACAAGGCATGCTGGTCCCCGGCTATACCGCCGATATCGTGGTGCTGGACAAAAACCTACAGATGAAGGGCCTCTTCATCGACGGGAACCTTGTCCGTGACCGATTTGCCTAGACCCAAGGAGTCTCTCATCATGCAGGATGCAGTCAAAGGCCTTGAGCCTATTTCGTTGTGGCAGTATTTCAGTGACATCTCCTCCATTCCCCGTGAATCGGGTAATGAGGCGGGGGTACGGTCCTACCTTCTCGACTTTGCCAAGGCTAAAGGCTTGGTAGCAGTAGTCGACGAGGCAGGCAACGTCATCATCAAAAAGCCAGCCTTCCCAGGTTATGAGGCAAAGCCTTCGGTCGCCTTACAGGGCCACATGGACATGGTCTGTGTGAAGGATGAGGGAGTTGAACACGACTTTACCAAAGATCCCCTCACCTTGGTTCGTGACGGTGATATCCTCAAAGCCCAAGGAACGACCCTCGGCGCTGACAATGGGATCGCCGTTGCGATGATGCTCAGCATCCTCAGCGATGAAAAAGCTGAACACGGTCCACTGGAAGCCATCTTCACCGTTGAAGAGGAAACAGGACTCACTGGAGCCTTTGCTCTTCAGCAAAAGGATATCGACAGCCGACTTTTACTCAACCTGGACAGCGAAGAGGAGGGAGTCTTCTACATCGGATGTGCAGGCGGTATCGAGACGCAGGTCGAAAAGGTAGTAACATGGACTGCTCCTGCTGCAACGGCCAAGGCGTTCACACTTACGGCAAGCGGCATGGCTGGCGGCCATAGTGGGGCTGAGATCCACAAGCAACGAGCCAATGCTATCAAGGCTGCTGTACGTTCGCTGACAAACCTCGACACGCTTTCAATCTTCAGTGCAGAGGGAGGGTCCAGACGCAACGTCATCCCCTCCGTTGCTAAGATTGGCTTCATCGTCGAAGCCTCGGAAGTCGATTCTTTACAGAAGGCAGTGGCAGAAGCCCAGAATGAACTGACAGGTGAGTATGAACTCTCCGATCCCAATATCGTGCTAACCCTAGAAGAAGTCTCTCTTCCAGCACAGAGCGTTGATGCGAAAGAGAGTAAGGCAATGGTTACCGCGCTGTACGCAGCACCTCATGGCGTTGACGCAATGAGCCTCTCCCTTGAAGGTGTTGTAGAGACCTCAACAAACCTTGCCATCCTCTCCCTCGATGAGAAGGGCTTCTCCGTTATCGCAAGCCATCGATCCTCGGTCCTCAGTGCCCGTGATGATGTGGCAAGGCGGTTTGGAGCAATCTTCTCTCTCATCGGTGCAGAGGTCCGTTTTGAAGGCGCCTATCCCTCCTGGAAACCTAACCCAGACAGTGCACTCACCGGCTTCTGTGCCCGTGCATACGAGGAGTACTCTGGCAAGAAGGCCACGATTACTGCAATTCATGCAGGCCTTGAGTGTGGGATTATCAACAGCAGAGTGGCTGGCATGGACTCGGTCTCCTTTGGTCCGAACATGTGGGATGTCCACTCCACTGCTGAAAGACTCTCAATCTCATCGACTGCCTGGATGGAGGGCTTTACCCGCCACTTGCTGAAGATCATTGAGTAAAATCGATTATAAATTGACATAATAGCCCATGCCTAACAGCGTGGGCTGGTTTTATTTTCAGCAATATATTCTTGATTTTAGTTAATCTAACATTTTATAGTATCAATATAACAATTCATATATTATATTAGTGTTAGATTAAAAGAGTGAGATAAAATGCTAAATAATCTTAATGAACGGCTTGAAGAGGCATTTGCAAAACTCTGGCCCTGCCTAATATTTATGCACGAAGCATTGCATAACCATGCATTTTTGTCTGAATCTCTGTCGTATTCTAGTCTCTCAACGAATTTTGCAATGATCTGAGCCATTTCTAGTGATATCGCCACTCGCCTGGACGTGGTTGGCCGGCCTCCCGTAGTAAGGAGGCATCATCCACAGTGATAATCTTCGGTCTGTCAGGCTGCCCGGCGCCCTTGGTCTTGCATCATCGAGACCACTGAGAGCACTTTCTTTACAGTGGTCAGTAAGATGGCCAGGGAGATATCGTAGCGGGCCTGCTCACCTTTTCGATATAGCTTGACCGGTAGATATCCTTCCTTCAGCTCCCCGTTGGTACGTTCTATGGTCGTACGCTTCTTATAGCGCAGGGCTGAGGGAGGGTCCATCTCTGGGGGTGGAACCCCCTTGTAGGAGCGTTGGGCGATGATTGCCCTCCTGTCTATCATCTCTGCGTAGGCTTCGATGTCAGAGCTCACATACCCCTTGTCCATCAAGGCATAGAGGAAGTCGAAGTTCCTCTGTGTCAGTTTCATCAGAGGGATGGCAACCTTGCTGTCATGCACGCAGGCCCCGGTAATCGTGAAGGCGACCGGCACCCCAAAGTCATCACACGCCATATGGGCCTTGTAGCCGATGAACCATTGGTTCATGCCCTGAGCATTCTTCTTGGCCGTGAGGGAGCATCGCTTCTCCAGTGCCGACAGTGATGTTTCGGGCTCCTCGGCAAGATATTGGGCCAATTGTCGCTCTTCTGTGGCCTTGCGGGCCCGATATTCAGCTTCCTCAGCCGACCCTTTCTTCTTTGGTCCCCGTTTTTGCAGTTCCTTCTTGGCGGCCCGCTTTCCCTTTATGGGCTTCTCCCTCGCCTCGATGACCGTGCTGTCTATGCTCAGGTGACCGATTATGCGCCCGGTCTTCCGTTGATATAGCTCGATGAGTCTCTCATACAATTTTTCCGGTTTGACAATCCCTGCAACCTGCCTTGAGAGGCGGGACATCGTCGCCTCGCTGAGAACCGTATTAACCTCCACGATCATCTGAAGGTTCCCGTTCTCCTGTAGCAACTGCAATGTCTGGCGCATCGTCTTCTGCTCGTGCATCAGCTTCAGGATCATGATCGAGAGGATCGACATCAAGGGATAACCGGTCCTGCCAAGGTGATTGACCTTTGAAAGTGAATGCAACTCTTTTGGTGTGAGCAGGCCCCTGAGGATACGAAGGTAGGAGAGTAGCTCAAGCTCACGCTGTGAGGGCTTGCGGAAGAAATGATTGGGAAGCTGTTCGCATGTGAAGAGCAGGGGTTGAAGCAAGACTGAGGGTGTACTATGATTGTTCATGAAAGGACTTCCTTTTTGGGTTTGTAGTAGTGAACAAATTATACCAGAAAAGGGTCCTTTTTTCTATGCATATATGGAATTATCATCAGGATATTGCACAAAATGACATCTGGATGATGATGACAGACTCCTTGGAAATCCGAAATTGGTATGAGTGCATATTTATTCATCAAGAGAGGCCTGTTTCACATTTTGAAAGTGGCTC
>JBAZCM010000072.1:0-9765 GCA_041654935.1 Sphaerochaeta sp.
TATTCGGAGGAAGCTGCCTTAGAGATGAAGCGTAAAGCGGCAGAGGAGGCGGTACGGTTTATCAGAGGTGAGGCTGTTCATAACCCGATTAACGTCGTGTGATATTTGGAAGGAGAGAGGGGGTAAAAATGTTTGATCTGCGTGGGAAAAAAGCGATTGTTACCGGTGGGAATAAAGGATTGGGCTTTGGGATGAGCCAAGGACTCTGCGAGGGTGGAGCGAGCGTCGTTATCATAGGCTCAAGCGATGAGACCGAAAGAGCGGCCCAATCGCTACGCGATACAGGCTTCGATGCCCATGCGGTGGTCTGTGACCTCAGTGACAAGGTAGACCTTGAGCGCGGCTTTGCCCAAGCGTTAAAGATGCATGGGGGTCGCTTGGATATCCTGGTCAACAATGCCGGGGTGCAGCGCAGGGCCAAAGCCGAGGAGTTTGAGTGGGATGATTGGCAGTTCGTCCTTTCGGTCAACCTTGATGCAGTCTTCTTACTCTGCCAACTTGCCGGGCGCGTCATGCTTGCCCAAGGCAAGGGGAAAATCATCAATATTGCCTCGATGCTCAGTTACTTCGGCGGTATCACCGTCCCTGCCTATGCGGCAAGCAAGGGTGGGGTTGCTCAACTAACCAAGGCCCTCAGTAATGAGTGGGCAGGGCGAGGGGTGTGCGTGAACGCTATTGCCCCTGGCTATATGGACACCGAGATGAATGTGAATCTGATCAACGATGAGAAGCGCTATACCGATATCACTGCTCGTATCCCCGCCGGAAGATGGGGCACAGCCGAAGATATGAAGGGAGTAGTGGTTTTTCTTGCCTCCGAAGCCTCAGATTACCTCAATGGGGCAATCATCCCCGTCGATGGTGGCTATTTAGCCAAGTAAGGTTAGGCCAATTCAGTGCGGTCATGGGCCGGCGGTGGTGGCTCACTGACTCGATCGAGGGCTTGCAAAATTGATTCATCCAACTGATGCTCAATAGCTTCGAGGGAAGGAAGCAGTTGAGCAACATTGCCCGCACCAAGGATTGGGGCAGTCACCGCTGGGTTTGCAAGGACCCAGCTGACTGCCAAGGTAGCAGGATGCATACCAAGTTCTTTGGCAACTGCAAGGAATCCTTTTGCAATCTCTTGGTAGCGCGGCCCTCCATACCGCTTCTGATACCGGGGGTTATCGGAGAGGCGGATCGACTTCTCCGCGGCATCGGGGCTATAGCGCCCAAGGAGCAGGCCACCTCCTAAGGGGCTATAGGTCATAACAGCGATCTGCTCTGCCTTTGCCATCGGCAGAATCTCAATCTCTGCGGTGCGTTTGGCAAGGTTGTACATCGGCTGGATACACTGGACGGTCGGCAGGTGTGCTGCCCGCGCTTTATGAATGAGGCGTACTGTTTGCCAAGCGCTCCAGTTACTGACCCCAAAGCTCAGGATCTTCCCCTGGGTGACAAATTTCTGGATGGTGGTCAAAATCTCTTCATCGCTGGTAATCCCATCATTGCCATGGAGGAAGAAGAGATCTACATAATCGGTTCCCATTCGCTTCAAGCTCTGCTCCAGGGACTGGGTGAGGTTTTTGGCCGAACAGCCGCGGTCATTAGGGTCATCACTCATCGGACTGTGGGCCTTGGTCGTGATGACAACCTTCTCCCGCTCACTTTTGATGAAGGCGCCCAAATACTCTTCAGCTACTCCCTTCTGATAGACATTCGCACAATCAAAGAAATTGATTCCTCGTTCACGGGCGAGGCGATAGAGGCGTTCGCTTTCAGCGCGGTCAGATCTTCCTCCGAAGGAGAGGGTGCCCAGTGCAAGGCGACTGACAGCAATTCCGGTTGTTCCTAGGCTTCGATACTCCATCTCTCCTCCTTACTCTTGAAGACCTGCTGCCAACGAGGCGGCAAGCCTCTCCATCTTTATCGTCTCTCGTCTGAAAAGTGTCTCACTTTTAATCATTGCCTCCAAGGTGTCGGAGGGATAGATTTCATCAATCCAACGCTCAGGAGGGCCATCACCATCGATGAGGGCCTTCAGAGTGCTGTATATTGCACAAGTAAGGCGACTATTGCCCCCAAGCTTTGCAATCAAATCCATGCCCTCTTCGTAGGCACACCCACTGAGGAGGGTGTGAAAGGCCACCAGCAATGTGGGAATGACCGCCGTCCTCTCCTTGTCACTGACTGGGGCCAAGGGTTTTTGGTTGACCGCTGTGCGTAGCATCACTTCAAGTTTTGGGTCAAGGTTGCGTTTTCCCACCTCACGAATCAACAGCGAGGCCAGGTGCTCAGCGCCTTGGGCCTCATCTTCGGCGAGGAAGGTAAAGGCGCGGCTGAGCAAAAGCGCCCCATCACCTGCCAAGGGGTGGGAGGAGGTGATGGCGGTCTCTGATCTGATAAGGGCCTCCCACTTGGTGTAGGGGTAGTGCCCAGCCAACACGGCGAAGGTCGGGGTGCGCGTCAGCGCAAGAGCGTGATCTCTCTTTTGGGGGAAGGAGAATCCCTCCCTCTCCTTAGCCCACGTGGTGTACTTGGCGCGTAGGTGGTCGGTATCCACCTCTTTGAGGGCAAGGTGGGAGAGACCACAGAGGACGGTGAAGTCACTGGCCACGCCGCTCATCCCTGAGAGCGGTTGATGCTCTTCCAGGGTGTAGACCTCCTCTAGAGGGCCTTCTACGAGGGAAGCGATCTCTTCGCTCTCCATCCCCTCAGTCTGGGAGCCAAACCCGTCTCCGACAAACCAGCTGATAAAGAGGCGTTCATGGGTGTCCATCACATGCTCCTTCGTTCGGTCAACTCGTCTTGTACGCGCTTTAGGTCCTCAGGAATATCGATCATCTGTGGGCAGAGGGGGATACAGACTCCACACTCGGTGCACGCTGGCGGACGTTTGTCTTGATGCTCTGCATTCTCCCAAGAGTTCTTGATCATCTGGTAGCTGTCGAACATCCGAGCCTTGTTCCACAGGGCGAAGTTGCCTGGGATGTCCACGCCAAAGGGGCAGGGGACGCAGTAGGCACAGCCGGTACAGCTGTTGCCAACGCGCTGTCGCATAATCTGTCCAACCTCCTCCAAGGTTGTACGCTCGCTCTCTGAGAGCGGGATCGGAGGAGAGAGGGTTGCAAGGTTATCCTCGACATGGTCCATGGTGGACATGCCACTGAGGATGAGCTTCACGTTGGGGTGGTCAGCAACCCACCGAAGGGCATAAGAGGCAACACTTGCTTTGGAATCAAGGTCAGTAAAACGCCTACGCAGGTCATCGCCAAGGGTCATCAACGACCCGCCTTTGATCGGCTCCATTACGATGACCGGAATCCCAAGCTCTGTGGCAAGGTCGTAGCCCGCCGTCCCTGCCTGCTCCTCAGTGTCCAAGAAATTGTACTGGATCTGACAGAAATCCCAGGGGCGATGGCGCAGAATGTAGGCAAACTCCTCATAGACCTGGTGGAAAGAGAAGCCCAGGTGTACAATCTTGCCAGCACGCTGCTGCTCCTCCAAGAAGGTGAGGACGCCTAGGTCAACGACCTTGGTAAAGGCTTCTTTGCCGATGGAGTGGATAAGGTAAAAATCAAAGTACTCAACACCCACACGATCTAGTTGCTCAGCAAAGATACGCTTGGCATCCTCTAAGCTGTTTATCTCCCAATGGGGCATTTTGGAGGCTACTTGAAAGCTCTTTCGAGGGAAGGAGGAGAGGAACGTTCCAAGGTAGGGCTCACTCTCTCCTCCGTGGTAGGTGTAGGCGGTGTCAAAGTAGGTCACCCCACCTTCATAGGCGCGCCTCAACATTGCATCAGAGAGCGTACGGTCGATCTTCCCATCTTTTGTGGTGGGCATACGCATTACCCCGAAGCCCAGCAAGGAGGGCTCGCTCTTCCATTTTGTGGTCTTTCTTCTTTGCATCATAGAAGTCTTTGTACCATATCGAAGGCAGAGAAGAAAGGGGGATAGTGAACGTACTACCCCGAGTTTGATAAATCGGTTACACTAGACTCAATTATATATGTGTAGGAGTAATACATGAGTTTCACTACTGAATTTTTGAACACCATTGAGAAGCAGTTGAGCACCGCTGTAGTCTGTGACATCCTCGATGAGATGGGCATGCGTAGCCAAGCGATGAAAGGCTCCCTTTTTCCTCTGGTCGATGAGCACAAGCTCGTTGGCGTTGCCCGCACCATCCTTGCCTACGATGTGTTTGAAGTCCCTAAGGATGCCTACGCTACCGAAATTGAGGCCGTTGATTCAGGGCGTGAAGGTGATGTCTTTGTCTGTGTGAACTCTTCGTGTAACAACGGATTTTGGGGTGAATTGATGGCCACTGTCTCCATAGCCAAGGGAGTGCGTGGTGTGCTTGTCGATGGCGCGGTACGCGATATTGCCCAGATGCGTGCAATGGGAGAGACGTTCAAGGTCTTTGCAAAGGGCCGTAACCCCAACGACTCCAATGGCCGAGCACTGGTTGCTGACTACGACTGCCCAATCCTCTGTGATGGCGTGGTGGTCAACAGCGGAGATCTTATCTTCGCAGATATCGACGGCATCGCCGTGATACCTCAAGCGGTCGCCAAAGAGGTCTTTGAAAAGGCCCTTGAGAAGGTGAAAAAAGAGGATGTGGTGAGAGCCGAGCTCGCAGCAGGCCGTTCCCTCAAGGATGCCTTCGCCGAACACCAGGTACTCTAAGATTTACGTAAAATGAGAGGTCCAGCGCTCCTCAAGCGCATCACTGGCCTCTACCAGACCAGCATGGACGGCTCGCTCGATGAGAGTGAGTCGTTCTTTTCGTCCAGATCCTGCAAGTGTTGGGTCGCCGACGGTGATGGGGTTACCAAAGTAGAGTCCCCCTTCCTTGCCTTTGGGCGAGTAACGGGTGTTGATCGTCCCCCCTCTGAGGCGATTGAGGACATCCAGGAGGGTGAGGGCCACTTCGGCCATTCGAGAGGGTGTGGGGTTCTCTGTGATGTATGAAGGATCCAGGTACTCCAAGACATCGACGCATTGGTTGATCCTCAGGTAGATATGGGCAATCTGCTGACGCGCTTCAAGCTTTGAGCGCTGTAGAGGCGCTAAGCTTGAAGCTTCCACGGTAAAGAGAGTGTCCTCACCTTTGAAGCGCAGTCGAAAGAGACGGTCCAGGATGCTTGCATCCAAAGGGGGGAGCTCTGCCAAACGTTCGCCATGGGCAAGGAGGGTACTGCACAACTCATCACGCCGCTCTACAAAAGATCCTTCTGTGCCCAGAGGGACCTCCCACCAGGAGGCAACCAGCTTCAGACACGCTTCACATGCATACGCTAGTTGTTCGATCAGCGAACCTTGCATCGATTGCACTTCACTCTCTTCATACCAGCGCTCAAGAAGGTTTGTGACCAACGCATTGGTCTCTTTTGCGTAGCGGTAGGCGATAGCTACCGGTAAGATGATGACCTCTTTACCCTCCTGCTCGGCCCAGAGGGCAAGGTTTGCGACACCGGCCTCAATGGGGGCTGTTCGGTGGGCATGGTAGGTCACCTGTCCCTCAGGGGCAAGGGCTAGGGGAAATCTTCCCTCCTTGGCACTGTGGCGCAGATAGTGCATTCCCTCTCGATTGGTGGCACGGTTCTGCACTGCAATGAAGCCCAGGCGGGGAAAGAGGATCTTTGTCACCGCCCCTGCCCAGTTCAGCACATCACGTCCATAGAGAAAGGCGATGTGACTTTGTTTCACTCCCATCAAGACAAGCGGGGCGTCCTCAACTGCAGTATGCCTAAAGGCGAGGATCAGGCGGGTCTGTCCCTCCTTGAAGCGATTGATTTGGTCGCTGGCAATCTCATTGTTGAATCGGCGAACTTGTCGGATCCCAAGGGCAAAACGCATGTACGGACTTCCTGCCACCTTGATCAAAAGGCGGGCCAGGGGGTGGTAACAAGGTTTAGGGAAAGCTTCTTCTTTCTTGCTCACTGGGCTTCCTTGCCACCTAGCATTGCCTCATAGAAAGCACGGTCGATCGGGTATCGCTTGAAGATCCACAGTCCGGCCAGGTACCAAAGAACGGGAAGCGGTCCGCACAGCAGGACAATGCCAAGCTTTGCCAGGTCCGTGACATCGGTTGCCACATAGCCAACCAGTGCAAGGATCCAGCCATTGAGCGCGAGAGCCAGTGCTTGGCCCAGCTTGCTTGAGAAGGTCCAGAGGCTGGAATACACCCCTTCACGACGCCCGCGCTTCTTGTGGGAGGCATCCCATTCGACGATATCAGGAAGGATGGCGTGGGGCATGACGTAGTGGGTAGAGAGACCGATACCGCACAGGCCCATCATGACGATACCAAAGATTGGCCCGAAGACCTGACCGAGGAGACTGAAAGCCAGTACACCTACTGCCATGATCGACATGCCGATCATATAGCTTCTCTTCTTACCAATCTTGTTGGAGATACGGACCCAAAGGGGGATACAGGCGAGGCTGAAGAGCAGCAGAGCGACCAAGGCGATCTGAAAGAGATCTTCGTTGCCAAAGAGGTAGGCAAAGTAGTAGACCAGTGCCCCTTGCACCATCGAGGTGCCGGTGATGAAGAAGGTCCAGGGCAGCAAGGCAGAGAGGAAGATCCGCTCCTTGAGGATCTCGACGAAGGTCTTCACAAAGCCGTCCTCGAGGCTGATTTGAGGATCTTTGGGCTCGCGGATGGCAAAGATTGTCGCCAAGGCGCTGAGGAGCATCACCGCTCCCATGAAAGTGCCCATCGCCGGCCACCCGATCGCTCCCACCATCGGCATAACCAACGCCGCACCAAAGAAGGTGCCGATCACCGCAAAGCTCATACGCCAGCCGGTGAGGACGGTACGCTCATTGTAGTTTTGTGTCAACTCCGGAAGCAGGGCTGCATAGGGGATGTTGACCAACGTATAGGCAGTGTTCAGCAGGCAGTAGACGAAGGAGAAATAGATGAAGAGCCGGCCTTGGGTAGTGAAGGCCACTGGAGTAAAGATCATGATCATCGAAAAGAAGGAAATGATTGCTCCGATGAACATGTAGGGGCGCCTGCGCCCCCAACGACTCTTTGTGCGGTCGCTGTAGTACCCGGTGATTGGGTCGGTGATGGCATCCCAAACCTTTCCGATCATCAGGGCAGTGCCGGCCAGGGCTGGCAACATACCTACAACATCGGTGAAGAAGTATAAAAGATAGAAGCCCATGATGGTGAAAAAGAGGTTTCCACCCAAGTCCCCAATTCCGAAGCCCAATTTCGTACGTAGTGTCAATTTATTCACAACGCGCTTCCTCATTGAGCAGAGTGTACTCTACCTAGAGGGCTGAAACAACATAAATATGAAGGGCTATAAGGAAGAAGTTTAGCCTGCTAAGGCAAATGCGATGGGGATAGTCACTATTCCGAGCAAGGTAGAGATAACGACCATCATCGAGGCGTATTGGTTATCAAGGCCGTAGCGCAGCGGCAGGATACTGGTAAGCATCGCCGAAGGTAATGAGGCAGCGACGATGAGTACCGTCTGTGCCATACCCGTAATCCCAAAGAGAATGGTTGCTAGCCAGGCGATTAAATACCCACCACCAAAACGGAAGAGCAACGATCCAATCACATTGCGATGGAAGGTGAAGGAGGTCTGTTTGACCGAGACTCCAAGAGCAAAGCAAGCGATCGGACTGGCGGCATCGGCCATGAAGGAGAGGCTGCGGTCAAGGGCATTGGGAAGGGGGATACCTAAAAAGAGCATGGCAAAACTTACTCCCATCGCCCAGATGACCGGTGAGTGAATCAGTGACTGCAAGCTCTTTTTGCTAAAACCTCCGGTGATAATGAACAGACCGATGGTAAAGAGAAAAACTCCTTGGATTTGGTCAAAGATGACCATAACATTCATTGCATCGGCTCCGCCGTAGAGGCGCATCAGAGGGAAACCCAAGAAGCCGCTGTTCATGAAGACTATTGCCGGCAGTGTAGAGCGAGGGTTTTCACCAGTTACCTTCAGCCAAATCCATCCGAGGCTGAGCAGCAAGGTGAAGATTAAGGCAGTAGCTCCGGAGACTGCTAAAAAGTCGGAGGAGGTGAGGGCTGTGTGGATGACAGAGTGGAAGATCAGGGCGGGCATGAAGACGTCGCTGGTGATTCGCACCAGAGCTGAGACATCCACCTCAATGAATGAGGCATAGAGGTAGCCGGCACCAAGGGCCAAGAGGATAGGAAGCATCTGTACAAAGCTGGCGATAATCATCGTCCGTACTATAGGGGAAAACCAGCGATGGATGCAATACGATTTTTTGACTTGATACTCTTCTCACTTTATCCGACACTGGGACCATGAAAGCATCGAGTCAAAACACCGAGCGCATCGCGCGTATGATTGAGTATCTCAATCTCCTGGTTGAGGGTCCGGTAGCAAAAGAAATCTTTGAAAAATATCGTCCTGTCCTTGAGGATGCCACCCCCTTTGAGGTCAATAGCGCACTCGAGAGCTTGCTTTCGACCACCGATGATATCGCTGCAGCAGAGTTTCCTGTCGCTCGATTCATTCGTTCGGTCGGAAAAGCTCTGGAAGCCCAGAGACTCCCTTCCTATGAAGCCGGTTCGCTACTCAACGACCTAAGTCAAGAAAATGATGAAGTTGGTTCACAGCTGGTAGGATTGCAAACAATCAGCAAAGAGTTGCATCAAGACCACAGCCTTTCACTTGCCCGTCTTCAAGAGGCTGCAAGGGCTTTTGAACTTTTGCAGCAGCATTACATCCGTCTGCAGAACGAACTCTTTCCTCTCTTTGAGGAACATGGGGACGAGCACTCCTGTGTAAAGCTGATGTGGACACTGCAAGATGAGGCCCTAGCTGCCCGTAAGGCAGTGCTCTCTTACGAAGGAGAGGAGCGCGAGAAGTTTTGGCGTATCTTTGGTCGCTTCTATGTGCTGGCGGGCCTACTAAATTTCCGAGAGAAGTATATCCTCTATCCAGTAGCCCACCGAGCCCTTGCTCAGCAGCAGCAATCAGAGCCAACGGCTATTGGAGCTGGATTTGCCTCTCTCACCGGGTCGCTTTCAAACGAGGAATTACAGCAAATCTTTGCAACCCTGCCCTTTGACATTGCCTTCATCGGAAGCGATGACCGGGTCAAATACTACTCCGACCCTCCACATCGCATCTTTCCCCGTAGCCCCCAGGTAGTGGGACGGCTGGTGCAGAACTGTCACCCTCCCAAGAGTGTGGACACCGTTGAACAGATACTCTCCACCTTCAAAGATGGCAGTGCTGACCATGCAGAGTTCTACCTGACCCTCAAGGGCTCATTTGTCCACATACAATATTTTGCCGTCCGCAGTACGGACGGCAAGTATATGGGAACGATGGAGGTGAGCCAGGATGCGACTCACATTCGCTCCCTTACGGGAGAGAAACGCCTTTTGTAGAGAGGTAGTCGACCAAAACTCGTCGGGTCGCGTTCTCCTCGATGGCGAGGACACCCATTTCGCGGTCAGCGCTCTCGGTTGAGTCAGAGGCGTGGGCGGCGTTGACTCGGATATTGGAGCCAAACTCGCGCCTGATCGTCCCTGCAGCCGCCTTGTTGGGGTCAGTTGCACCCAAGATGGTACGAATCTTTTGCACAGCGTCCTTGCCTTCGTAGACGAGGACCATGCTCTTGACCAGTCCCGGATCGTCCCATTTGCTCTCTTCGAGGTCACTGGGCTTGATGCCGGCCATGAATTCAACGATCCGCTCAAACTGCTCTTCGCTGTACATATCACCGAAGCTCTCAGTCAGGGTGTCCTCCAGCTGTGGGGGGAGGTGG
>JBAZCM010000073.1:0-9710 GCA_041654935.1 Sphaerochaeta sp.
GGACTGATCGATGAGGGCTTGAAGCTCATCTACAACAACGGAGCGGTAGTGCTGGTACTGATCTACATGTACCTTCCCTTTGCCATCCTGCCTATCTTCACCACCATCGACAAGTTCGATTTCTCCCTTTTAGATGCAGCGCGCGACCTGGGAGCCACAAAGTTTGAGTCTCTCTTCAAGGTGATGATGCCCAATATCAAAAGCGGCATCTATACTGCCTTCATCTTTACCTTTATTCCGATCTTCGGTGCCTACACCGTACCGCTGCTCGTCGGTGGCAAGGACTCGACGATGATCGGTAACATCATCGTCGACCAGGTCTCTAAGACCCGTAACTGGCCACTTGCTAGTGCCTTCTCCATGATCCTCACCGTAGTCAGCCTGTTAGGTGTCTTCTGGATGCTCTACACCGGCAAGCGTGAAGAGATGATGAAAAAGGATGGACCGAAGACCCCACAAGCGCTGGAGAAGCGCGTGCGTGCCCACCACCGGGCGGCAAGGGGGCAGCGATGAGCAACTACGTCCACCGAAAAAGAACTGGCTTCTCCTTCTCGATCTTCATGCTGGTCATTACGATCATCTTCCTCTTCATCCCCCTCTTTATTGTCACCTTCTTCTCACTGAACAGTGCCAAGGGTATGGTGTGGGAGAGCGCTTCATTGATTTGGTACAAGAAGCTGATCTTCGAAAGCCCCTCGCTGTGGAGTGCGTTCCGCAACAGCCTGATCATCGCCCTCACTAGCTCAGCGACCGCGGTAGCCCTCGGATCCCTCGCAGCAGTAGGGATCAAGTGGTATCGCTTCAAGGGCAAGGGATACATTACCACCATCAGTTATCTACCGATGGTGCTTCCCGAAGTCATCATCGGTATTTCGATGCTGATCTTCTTCAGCGCAGTAAAAATTCGGTTGGGTATGTTTACCATATATGTCGCTCACACGACCTTTAACCTACCCTTTGTCTTTATGTTGGTGACCGCCCGGATGGATGAGTTTGATTACTCGACCGTCGAAGCGGCTCGGGACCTTGGGGCGAACGAGCGTCAAACGCTGACCAAGGTCATCATTCCTTCAATCGTGCCGGCGATTGCCTCGGGCTTCTTGATGTGCATCACCATGAGCCTGGAGGACTTCGTCATCACCTTCTTCGTCTCGGGGCCAGGGTCTGGGACCTTGCCGCTCTATGTCTACTCGATGATTCGATACGGAGTCTCGCCGGTCATCAACGCTCTGTCGTTTGTGATGATCCTAGGCACGATGATCATTGCGTTCACCTTCAGGAAGTTCCTGAAGGTAGTAGCTGCCAGCAGCTGATATGGAGGTGCGCTATGACTAAGCATGCTATCAAGGTAACAGGTATCATTTTGATCCTGGCCCTCATACTCGCCCTGGGCGGTTGTTCCCGGTCTAAGAAATCGGATGGTAAACTTCACCTATACAACTGGACCTACTATACACCCGACGAAATCGTAGAGAAGTTCAAAGCCGAGACCGGTATTGAGATTGTCATCGATAACTTCGCCTCTAACGAAGAGATGTTCGCCAAAATCATGGCCGGTGGCAACCACGGCTATGATATTATCTTCCCCTCAAGTGACTATACCTCGATCATGATCACCAAGGGCCTTTTGGAGGAGATCGACCATAGCAAGGTTCCCAACCTTCGCTACATCGATCCAATGGTCGCCGCAAAAGCCGACTACGACCCCACCTTCAAGTACTCGGTACCTTACTTCATGGGAAGCAGCGGTATTGCGGTCAACACTGCCCGCGTTCCCGCAGACTACGAGCGTTCATGGAATATCTTCGCTGATGAGCGACTTGCCGGTCGTATGAGCCTGCTCGATGATATGCGAGAGGTTATGGGAGCGGCCCTCAAACAGCTGGGCTATAGTGGCAACTCCACCAATCCTGCTGAACTGGATGAGGCAACAGAGCTGATCATCACCAAGTGGAAACCCAACATCGTAAAGTTTGACTCCGAGAGCTTTGGCAAGGCATTCAGCCGCAACGAGTTCTTCGTAGTGCACTCCTATCCGGAGAACGTCTTCTTGGAGCTCCCCGAAGAGAGTTGGTCTTCCATCGACTTCTTCGTTCCTGAGGAAGGTGGGATGATGTACATCGACAATATGGTCATTCCCAAGGGAGCACGCAACATTGAGGCAGCTCATCAGTTCATCAACTTCATCCATGAGCCTGAGAACCATGCAATCTTCCTCGATGACTTCAGTTTCCCACCGACGACCAACACAGGTGCTGCCCCGTATATGGAGAATGATACCTTCTTCTTCACCAGCGAAGACCTGGCCAACAGTGACAATATCAGTGACCTTGGTGAGAACCTGGAGCTGTACAACACTCGGTGGCAGAAGATTCGATACGAGCAGTAAAATCGTACAAAAAACACCTTTGGGGGCTGGCGTATACCAGCCCCTTTCTATTGCACACCAAAGCGAAGATGGTATACTGCTCTGGATGGGTAAACCGACAATCGATCAAAGCTTCTACTACTCAATTCTCCAAGAGGAGCTGATACCAGCTTTAGGATGTACTGAACCGGTTGCCATAGCCTATGCAGCAGCTGCTTGTAGGCAAGCGCTTGGAACAATGCCTGATCGGGTACAAGCAGAACTCAGCCCTGCGATCATCAAGAATGCCAAAGCTGTCACGGTGCCTAACTCAGGGGGCATGAAAGGAATTGAGGCCTCCATAGCCCTCGGTGTGGTTGCCGGAGATGCCAGTGCAGGCCTTGAAGTTCTCAAGGCAGTGAAATCTACTGACCTTCCTCTTGTAGAAGCATTCTTGGCCGATCAAGTTATATCCATCCAGGCGCTTAAGAGCCATGAAAGCTTACACATCTTCCTTCATATGCAGAATAACAGTGATGAAGCGGTGATTGAGATTATTGGACAACATACCAACATTGTCCGACTCGAACGCAATGGAGAGTCGTTGCTTGAAAACCTATCAAATACTTCACTCAATGATGAGAGTGACGAAAAGTCCAGCACCCTTACCCTAGAAGGGATTCTCTCCTTTGCTGTGCAAGCCGACCCCACTCTCCTGGAAACGCTCATCGGTGTGCAAATTGAACAAACATTGGCAATTTGTAACGAAGGGTTGGAGAATGATTGGGGGGCTTCGGTTGGCAAGACGGTCCGCTCCTTCAGCTCCCAAGGAGACCTTATCGGCACAATCGCCTCCCTGACCGCCGCCGGCTCTGATGCACGAATGGGCGGTTGCAACATGCCGGTAGTGACCAACAGTGGCAGTGGAAACCAAGGTATTACTGCCGCAATGCCAGTTGTAGTGTACTGTCTAGAACATCACATTGAACGACCTAAGATGATCCAAGCACTGGCGATCAGCAATCTTCTGGCTATCCACCAAAAACGACAAATCGGACGGCTTTCTGCTTTCTGTGGCGTTGTCAGCGCTGCCTGTGGAGCCGCAGCTGCAATTACCTGGCTTCGCGGAGGCACACTGCAGCAAATTGAGTTCACCATCTCCAATACCCTAGGAACCGTCTCTGGGATGGTCTGTGACGGTGCCAAGCCTTCATGTGCAGGTAAAATTGCAGTTGCAGTCTATGCTGCTATGGTTGCCCACGAAATGGCTATGAGCAATCGTTTTTTCAACGCTGGCGAAGGCATCGTCAAAGATGATATTGAGGATACAGTAAGTGGGGTTGGACAGATTGCCAGTGAAGGAATGGCTGACACCGATCGTATCATTCTCGACATCATGCTGCGCAAATAGAGCAAGTGTCTTATCACAAAAAGATCTATTTCACCTCTTGATTTTTGGTACATTTGGTTGTCATTGACACCCTCGATTTTTCAAATGAATTGCCCCCTTTGAATCAAAAAGTGAGTATATGTACCTTCTTTATATAGTTGCAGACCAATTGCGATCGCATTGTTCTACGAAGGAGGGAGAAGATGCTATTTAGTATTACATTGAATTTCATCGACACGATTATCCATATCGAATACAAGAAACGATATTTTATATATCGTTTACGATATTCATATTTACTTTTACCATGATTAGTGCTAACGTTGAGGTACACTTTAATGAACGGAGAGTACTTCGATGAAGACGGATACAGTAAGAATTTCAAGCGTGACAATTCAAAATTTTAAAAATATAATGCGCGGCTCACTATCCTTTGAGAATCCACGAAAGAAATTCCGAGCAAGTGTGTTGGGTCTATACGGTCAAAATGGCTCTGGAAAAACAGCGCTCATTGATGCTTTAGAACTATTAAAACTTGCCCTATGTGGCAAGCAAATACCCGAAAAATTTGCAGACTTTATTAATATCGACAGTGACGTTGCCACTTTTAATTTTGAATTCACAGTAATGGCAGGTTCAGAGACAATCCCTCTCTCCTACCAATTTAGTATCCAGACAGTTGTTGATACCGACGAACGAAATATTGACGCTTCATTTGACCCTCTTAATAAAAAGCGAGTAGAAATTTTCGCCGAGATACTTAAATGTCCGATTTTTGGTGACAGTAAACCCAGAATGGGAACATTATTCGATACCAGTTCCTCTGAGCTCCTGCTTCCTAGAACAAGATCTCAATTGTTGATTGGCAATAATAAAAAGACTGAAATGGACCTTCTCGTGGCAAAAAAACTGGCCAAAGTACAATCCAGATCTTTTATCTTTTCGAAGGAGTTTCTTACGGTAGCCAGAAAGAGAGTAAAAGATTCACAGAATCTAGAAAATTTTTCTCTTTATATACAGCGATTGGAAAACCTCGTTACTTTTGGTAACTATGAGTTATTTGTAATCAATACCAAAAACTCTGCATTCATCAGTTTGGAGTCACAACCCTTCTCTTTCAAGTTTTCTGATGAAACTGAATACTCCATCGGAACAATAATGATCCCTCTCAACGAATCAACAATAATCTCACAAGGATCCATAGATGCCACAAAAAGCATTATTCAACCAATGAATGTTGTTCTAGAGCAATTGGTACCAGGTCTTACTATCCGCATCAAAGATTTAGGAACCCAGGTGTTAAAAAATGGAGAGCTGGGTGGCCGCATTCAGCTGATGTCATGTAAGGCAGACAAGGAAATTCCACTTGCCTACGAGTCAGAAGGAATCAAGAAAATCATCTCTATCCTCCAACTCCTTATTGTTGTTTACAACGAACCATCGATTACTGTCGCTATTGATGAATTGGACACAGGAGTATTCGAATACCTTCTTGGCGAGCTATTAAGACTTATTTCCGAAAGAGGCAAAGGTCAGTTGATTTTTACCTCACACAATCTACGTCCTCTTGAAACATTAGACCGAGGCTTTATCGCTTTTACAACAATCAATCCCTACAACCGCTATGTTCGGATGACTAATGTCAAAGAGACCAATAATCTGAGAGATTTTTATTACAGAGATATCATGTTTGGTGGTCAAGAAGAAGAACTGTATGAACCTACACGCAATGCTGAGATTGCATTTGCATTCAGGGAGGCGGGAGAGAGTCGAGGCTCGTAAGAAATTGGTTTTTGTAATAGTAGAAGGGCCATCTGACGCTGAAGCATTAGGCCTTCTTCTTGAGCAATTATTTGATACAAATAGAGTTTATGTACATATTGTGTATGGTGATATAACGTCAGAAAGGGGTGTCACTGCAAGGACAATTCGTTCCAAACTGGGCCAGATACTTCGGTTTTACATGAGATCTAATCATCTTTCTCCGCAGCATTTCCAGGAAATCATACACTTGGTTGATACAGATGGAGTATATATCCCTAACTGCAATGTGGTTGAAGATAAAAACGCACAACACCCATGGTATTCTGCGTGGGAAATAAGAACAGCAAACAGAGAGAGTATCATCGACAGGAATTTAACAAAAAGCGGCTGCCTAAACAAAATATCTGAAACCCCAACCATATGTAATATTCCGTACCAAGTTTATTATATGTCATGTAATTTAGATCATGTTTTGTACAATGTACTGAATGCTACAGATGAAGAGAAAGAAAGATATTCCTTGGCCTTTGCCAAAAAATTCAAAACCGATTTCTTGGGGTTTATCAAATTTATCAGTGAATCTAAATTTTCAATCAACAAAGGTTATTTGGATTCTTGGGATTTCATTAAACAAGATTGTCATTCACTTGAGCGATACACAAACCTTGGCATTTGCATTGCAAGAGCACGAAACAATCAAATAGCCAACATCACCTCATAACATCGCACCACCTCAAGAGAATACATGCTCCATATCTTTAATTTAACAAATTTTCTCTTTTTGTAACACAAGCCTGTTGACGCGAATGCCGATCATCCGTATACTCCACTTAATCCAGCCATTTGGTAGGATATCACCTTGAAGGAGGCACATCATGGTAATGCGACCGAACAATGATGACCCAGCAGCTGGTATGTGCCGTTGTGCACTCGCGTAAGACCTTCAAGGATTTTCAATGAAAACTGCAAAACATCCTCGCGTTGGAGCTTCTATAGACCATATGTGACCCTGTTGTATTCACCCACCAATTAAATACATCAACAGGAGAAACAATATGAGTACCTATAAATTTGAAACTATCGCCCTACATAGTGGACAAGAACAAGCTGACCCGGCTACCGGAGCACGATGTGTCCCTATCTATCAGACGAGCAGTTACGTCTTCGACAACTGTGAGCAAGCAGAAAATCGCTTCAACCTCACCGAAGGTGGTTATATCTACAGCCGCCTTGGCAACCCAACCCAAGAGGCATTTGAGACTCGCATCGCTGCCCTTGAGGGAGGAGTCGGAGCCCTCGCCCTTGCCAGTGGATCTGCTGCCATTACTGCAACGGTCCTCACGATCGCTAAAAGTGGCGATCATTTAGTCAGTTCCAAAAGAATCTATGGAGGAACCTACAACCTCTTCGCCCATACCTTCGATGACCTTGGAATAGATGTCGACTTTGTCGACCCCTTTGACCTGACTGCAGTAGCCAATGCCATCGGTCCAAAGACCAAAGCAATTTTTGTCGAGACCGTGGGAAACCCCAACGCGGATCTTGTTGATTTAGCAGCTCTTGCCGAGCTCGCTCACAAAAACCTGATTCCTTTGATCGTTGACAACACCTTTGCTACCCCCTACCTCTTGCGGCCCATCGAACACGGGGCAGACATTGTCGTTCACTCAGCTACAAAGTTCATCGGCGGCCATGGAACCTCCATCGGAGGAGTCATCATCGATGGAGGTACCTTTGATTGGAGTGCAAGCGGTAAATTTCCCTCTCTCAGTGAACCGAATCCCAGCTACCATGGCATCCGTTTCACCGAAGCGGCTGGGCCTGCAGCATTCATTGCCAAGGCTCGGGCTGTAACACTGCGCGATACTGGCGCTGCGCTCTCACCGTGGCATAGTTTTCTCTTCCTCCAAGGGTTGGAAACCCTCGCCCTTCGGGTAGATCGCCACACCTCCAATGCCCTGAAAATCGTGAAGTTCCTCGCCTCCCATCCTCAGGTGGAGCGAGTAAACCATCCGAGTCTGCCAAGCCACCCTGACCACGCGTTGTATCAAGAGTACTTCCCACAAGGGGGAATCAGTATTTTTACCTTCGACCTCAAAGGCACCGAAAAAGAGACAAAGGCTTTTATTGATGCGCTGGTTCTTTTCAGTCTTCTAGCCAACGTGGCAGACATGAAGAGCCTAGTCATCCATCCCTCAACCACCACTCATTCTCAACTCAACGACAGTGAGAAAAAGGAGCAGGGAATTGGAGCGACGACTGTACGTCTCTCAATTGGCTGTGAACACCCCGATGATCTCATTGCCGACCTCGCCCAAGCCTTTGACTCGTTGGGAGGTGTGTGATGCCGGTAAAGATCAACAAGGGCCTTTCTGCCATAGAGACGCTTCGCAGTGAGAATATCTTCTTCATGACTGCAGAGCGGGCTCAACACCAAGATATCCGTCCGCTGCAGGTAGCAATCCTTAATCTCATGCCGGATAAAGGGCGCACTGAGGAACAGTTCCTCCGTCTGTTGGCCAATACCGCTTTGCAGGTTGAGGTGACCTTCCTCACTACCGCAAGCTACGCTAGTAAGCATACCACCGCCGCCTATCTTAAAGAGACCTACAAGACCTTTGATGAGGTAAAAGATAACCACTATGACGCGCTGATCATCACCGGTAGCCCCGTCGAACAGATGGCCTTTGAGGAGGTGGCATACTGGGAAGAACTTACTCAGATCCTTACCTGGGCAAAGAAGCGGGTCTTCTCCTCGCTCTTTGTGTGCTGGGCCGCCCAAGCGGCCCTCTACCACCATTATGGTATTGGGAAAATCCCACTGGCTGAGAAGCTCTCAGGGGTCTATAGCCACACCATCACCAGAGCCGACCATACCTTGGTTCGTGGCTTTGACGATGAGTTCTATGCTCCTCACTCACGCCATACGACAATTGATGAGGAGGCCTTCTCCCAACATCCCGATCTGGTGGTCATCGCCAGATCGGATGAGGCCGGCCTGTACCTTGGCGCTAGTGAGGATGGTCGGATGATCTTTGTCACCGGTCACAGCGAATATGATCGACTGACGCTGGATAATGAGTATCGGCGTGACCTCGGCAGAGGCCTAAAACCCAAGAAGCCTGCCAACTACTACGATGGGGAGAAGGTGAAAGTCAGATGGAGAAGCCATGCAAACCTCCTCTTTGCCAACTGGCTGAACTACCATGTCTACCAGCAGACTCCCTATCAGATTGAGAGAATTGAGCAGCACAGTTGAGTTATCGCATTTTTGAGGCTGGCTATCTCTTCATCCGAGATGAAGGCGAAGGCTTCCTTGACTCCTGCGGCCCAGTTGATTGAGTACGCTAACGCAAGGGTGGGAATCTTGCGTTCAGCCAACAACGTAGCCTCTGCAGCCAGGGTCATGCCCACCACGTCAAAGCCTTGGCGGCCATAGAAGGCAATCTCCGCTTTTGTCTCCAGTCGGGGGCCAACGGTAGAGACGTAGATCAGCTCTTCTACTAGTGACGCTTCAAAAGTGAGTGCCCTTTTCTGTAAAGGGATTGAGAATGGCTCCTCGACGCTTATATGCACCACCTCTTGGTCATAAAAGGTGTGTGCCTGGCCACTGAGGTCGACAAAGTCACCGATGATACCCACTTTGCCGGGCTTGAGACGGTCAGTGATCGATCCTACTGCATAAATGGCCACCGCTTCAGTGACATCGAGTTGACTCAACGCGTCGATATTGGCACGGTGGTTGATCATATGTGGAGGACGGGCATGCCCTTTGCCGTGGCGGGGCAGGAAGACCAACTGCTCTTCGGCGACATACAGGATCACGTTTCCATAGGGTGTCTCGATGGTTCGCTCTACCAGGTCCAGGCCATCGAGCATCGTAAAACCGGTTCCACCGATAATTGCTTTCATGCAAAAGCCTCCTCTACCTCATGGGGGCGTAGCACTCCCTTGGGAGTCACTACCGAAGTCACCAAAGAGGCTGCGATGATATCAAATGCTGGGTATCGTGCGGGGATGTCAGCTACGGTAGTTGCCTCTCCCCTACACTCTTTCATCTCATCTGAGTTACGCTCTTCCATTAATACATCAACCTCTCCTCTCTTAGAAGGGTCCGGGGAGATGGCAAAGGCGTGGTAAGGTATCCGGTAGTGAGAGCAGGCGATGGCATTGGAGAGCGTTCCGGTCTTGTTGACCACCGTCCCATCC
>JBAZCM010000074.1:0-9569 GCA_041654935.1 Sphaerochaeta sp.
TCCTGTTCTGTGATGAGGCAACCAGTGCCCTTGATCCACAGACCACCCACTCAATCCTCACTCTGATCAAAGAGATCCAACAGAAGATGGGTCTGACCGTCGTGATGATCACCCACCAGATGGAAGTCGTCCGCGATGCCTGTGAGTACGTGGCTGTCCTCAACGATGGGGTAGTGGTCGAAGAAGGGCTTGTCACTGACCTCTTCAGTAACCCAGCCAGTGACGTAACCAAAGATTTTCTCACTCACTTGGTGGGTGTCGATGAGGCCGCCCAAGATGACAAGATGGTCCAGTGGTCCAAAAAACGCGGTGCCTATACGCTGCGCTTTCGGGGCAATACTACCGACCAGCCGATCATCAGTGAGGTCAGTCGTAAAGTTGGGGTGGACTTCAACATCCGCGCCGGTGGCGTACAGAAGGTCGGAGACGTGGAAATTGGAACGATGATTGTCGATATCGTCGGTACCGATGAAGGGCGCAGTGAAGCTATTGCGCTTCTTAGGGAGATTGGCGTAGTGGTTGAGGAGGATGAGGCATGACAGCAATGGTGTGGGCTTTGATCGCAGACTCAACCCTGCAGACTCTGGCCATGGTCTTCTTCTCTACCTTCTTCAGCCTGCTATTGGGCCTGCCGGTGGGCATTCTCTTGACCGTTACCTCTCCCGCTGAGCAAGGGGGGATTATTCCGCTACCGGTGCTCAATAATATTCTTGGAAGGATTGTAAACGTACTACGCTCCTTTCCCTTTATCATTTTGATGATTCTGCTCTTTCCGCTCTCACGACTGTTGATCGGAAC
Organism: Sphaerochaeta sp.; assembly: GCA_041654935.1. GTDB lineage: Bacteria > Spirochaetota > Spirochaetia > Sphaerochaetales > Sphaerochaetaceae > Sphaerochaeta. The sequence continues at coordinate 799 of JBAZCM010000074.1, forward strand.
GAGCATTGGTACTACGGCAACTATCGTGCCGCTCTCAATTGCAGCGGCACCGTTTGTGGCTCGAGTAATCGAGACCGCACTGAAGGAGGTGGATCCGGGGGTCGTTCAGGCCGCCCGCGCCATGGGCTCCACTAACTTTCAGATCATCATGAAAGTGTTGATTCCTGAGGCGATGCCCTCCTTGGTCAGTGGTGTAACACTGACGATCATCAACCTGATCGGCTACTCGGCAATGGCTGGGGCGATCGGCGGTGGTGGACTGGGGGATTTGGCCATCCGATACGGTTACCAACGCTTCCGCGGTGATATCATGTTAGTTGCTGTCATCATCATCCTGGTCCTCGTTGAGATCATCCAGGTGGTGGGCAACGCGATCAGCGCAAAACTTATCGCACGACGCTGATCAACCTTTGCAACACATCTCTTGTTGGCAAGAGAAGGAGATACCATGAAAAAGATTTTGATTACCACTTTGGCCCTGTTATTGGCCCTCTCACTGTTTGCTGCCGGCACCAAGGAACAGGCAGATTCGAAGACCATCCTCGTCGGGGCAACCCCCGAGCCGCATGCAGCATTCCTTAATCTGGTCATTGAGGACCTTGCCAAGGAAGGGTATACGCTGAAAGTCCGTGAGTTCACCGACTACGTCACTCCCAACGAAGCGTTGGAGAGCGGCGAGCTCGATGCAAACTTCTTCCAGCACATTCCTTACCTTGAGTCGTTCAACCGCGAGCGCGGCTACCATCTGGCCAACGCCGGTGGCATCCACGTAGAACCCTTTGCTCTGTATTCGCGCAAGCATGCCAGCCTCGCAGCGATTCCTTCCGGTGCTACCATCGCTATCCCAAACGATCCGACCAACGAAGGGCGTGCCCTGTTGCTCCTTGAGAGTGCCGGTCTGATTGCCCTCACTGCCAATGCAGGGCTGGAGGCAACCCCGCTGGATATCGTTTCCAACCCCAAAGGCTTGAAGTTCCGTGAGATCGAGGCAGCAAGTCTTCCGCGCGTCCTCTCCGATGTCGATGCGGCGATCATTAACGGCAACTATGCAATTCCTGCAGGCTTGGTAGCTACCCGTGACGGTCTCTTGGTCGAAGGTGCTGACAGCCCATATGTGAACGTCATCGCAGTCAAAGAGGGCAGGCAAAACGATGCGGCAATCGTCGCATTGGTAAAGGCCCTTCGCGGTGATAAGATCAAGCAGTATGTTGCCAGCCACTACACCAACGGTGAGGTGGTTCTCGTAACCGAATAACTATTTACACTACCAAAGCCTCCCTACAGCTCTGTGGGGAGGCTTTGTTGTATATGCTCTACTCCGTTTCAGGAAAGAGAAGGCCAATTCTTCCACCATGGTGACAAATTACCAGTTATACTATCAGGGACGTACGCCTTGGTTGAGAACACCATAGGCGTAAAGGGGGAATAATGGGTACGGTATTTTTGAGCCAACGCGTTTGGGAAATGAGTAGTGTAACGAATATCAATCGCCTGCCTATGCACGCGCTACCACCACAGTTTCGCACTGTAGCTGAGGCACGGGCGTATGTGGAAGCTGGACCCGAAGGACGAGAGAGTATCTCTTATCCGTATGAGGTCACACTCGATGGTACATGGGATTTCCGTTTTTATCCCAATCCCTTGGCAGTTGAAGATTCTGTTGTCGATCCAAAGACAGACCTTACATGGGACCCCATTCGTGTTCCGCTCTCTTGGACCATGCAGGGATGGTCAAATCCCCACTATACCAATGTGATCATGCCCTTTGAGAATAAGCCACCCTATGTGCCCGAACATAATCCAACGGGAGTGCACCGAACCACCTTTACCCTCGACCCCTCTTGGGCCGGGCGGCAGACAATCTTGGAGGTGGGCAGCGCAGAGAGTTACCTTGAAGTGTATGTGAATGGGGCTTTTGTAGGGATGAGCAAGGACACTCGCCTTGCCGCCCACTTTGATATCACCGGACATCTCAGAGAGGGTGAGAATATCCTGACGCTGATCGTTGTCCAATACTGTGATGCCTCCTACGTTGAAGATCAGGACCAGTGGTGGTTTGGAGGCTTACATCGCTCAGTTAAACTTATCTCGCTCGCCTCTTCGACGATGAAGGATATCAAGGCCACTCCACAGCTGTCAGCGGATTTCACCCAAGGAGTCCTCGATGTAGTTGTTGAGAGTCGAGACGTTGACTGCCCTGTACAGGCATGGCTTTATGACCCCTCCGGCAATGAGGTTTGTCACGTAGCCGAGCCAGCAGGCCAAGGCAGATGTGAGCTAGCACTTCCCATAGCTGGCCCGATGCTCTGGAGTAGCGAGACGCCAACGCTCTATACACTGGTAGTGGGCCTAGAGGACGAGAGGGAGTATCGAGCGCTGCCGGTGGGATTTCGCAGTATATCCATCGCAAGACGGGCGCTGTTGATCAACGGCCACAGGACTTTCATCAAGGGAGTGAATCGCCATGAACACGATGAGTTCACGGCAAAGACCATCTCAGTTGAGAGCATGGTCCAGGATATCCGGCTGATGAAGCAGCACAACTTCAATGCCGTTCGCTGCAGTCATTATCCCAATGATCCTCGATGGTATGAGTTGTGTGACCGCTATGGCCTCTATGTCATGGATGAAGCGAACATTGAGGTCCATGCAAACTATGACACCCTCTGTCGAGATCCACTTTGGTCGGCGAGTTTTTTGGAACGCGTACAACGGATGGTTCTCCGACACTTTAACCACCCATCGATCATTGCGTGGTCCTTGGGAAATGAAGCTGGGTATGGATCGAACCAGGATGCGTGTGCTGCATGGGTGAGGCGCGTCGATCCCTGTCGAGCGCTGCACTATGAGGGTGGGTCGAGGGCCGAGTGGGCTCAAGAGCCCCATACGCTCGATAGCCTGACCCGTGGAAAGCATGTAACGGACTTTGTTTGTCCGATGTATCCTCCCCTCGATTTGATCGAAGCCTGGGATCGGATCGAATCAGATGAGTATCGCCCCCTCATTATGTCGGAGTACAGCCATTCGATGGGTAACTCCAATGGTGGGCTCAGTGATTATTGGAAGATCATCAAGGCATCGCGAGGCATTCAAGGAGGATTCATCTGGGATTGGGTCGATCAAGGGATCCGGGCAAAGGCGGATGGAAGTGTCGCAGGCCTTGCCCCAGAAGAGGGGCATGAGAGCGAAAGCGGTAAGGCATGGCGCTATGGAGGGGACTTCAATGATACGCCCACAGACTTTGACTTTTGCATCAATGGCCTGGTCTTACCCGACCGATCGCTGAAGCCGGTTATGGGCGAGTGCCTCAAAGTACACCAGCCGATTCAATTTGAGAGTACCCATCCTTCAAGCGGCAAGTTTACCATGGTCAATGAGTATGACTATCTGAGTACCGATCACCTAGAGTGTACCTATGAAATTCTCAATGAAACGGAGGGAGTTGTTCTAAAGGAAAGCCTTGCAATACCCTCTATCCAACCCGGTGGGCGATGGGAGTTCACCATCGACCTTCCAGCTGCACTGCAAAAACTACCAGAGCGAACAGTAGGCCAGTCATTCATCCTCTTTGCCTGTCGATTAAAGGCAGATACTGCATGGGCGAGCGCTGGACAATTGGTCGCATGGCAGCAGTTTCCCATTACCCCGCGAACCTCACAAAGACCGATCTTCGATGTTCCGGCGCACAAACAGCAGGTTGACGGGGGAGGGTGGAAGATCCAAACAGACGCCTATGAGGCTCACGTGAATGAAGAGGGCTTGTTAGCAGGGCTTCGCTTTGATGGGAAATCTGAGATCTTCGACTCGCCTTTGACGGTGAGCCTGTATCGCTGTCCTACGGAAAATGATGGCATGAAAACCCTGTTCCATCAAAAGTGGGCCAGAGACGACCGTGACTACTACCAAGAAGGTAAGGTCATTGGCGTGTGGGAGGAGGCAAAGCTCGATGCGGTAAGCGTGGATCTTCTCTCTCAAACGGGTGATGCCACGAGTTTGCTAAGTGTCCACACCATACGTAACGGAAAGGGCGAGTCCTTGGGATCTTTGGAGCAGACACTTACCTTTGGACAGCAGCATGTATATGCTGATTGGAAGTTTGAACTCAATGACCGGGCAAGTGAATATCCGCGGGTAGGCATGAGGTGTGAGGTGCCTGCAAGTTGGTCAAGGATTAAGTACTTTGGCCTGGGCCCAGAAGAGAACTACCCGGACCGATGTGCTGGCAGTAGGATGGGGGAGTTCGCTCTCGCAGTAGATGAGCTCTATGTGCCCTACATTGTTCCGCAGGACCATGGGGTGCGTACCAAGGTCCGGCGCCTTGATCTGTTTGATGGGCAAGAAGGCGGTGTCCGTATTGCCAGCGATCAGGATTGGGCCTTCTCCTTGCATCAGTACTCAATTGCTGAGCTGTGGAAAAAATGGCATGCAGATGAGCTTGAGCGAAGCGCGACCAACCATCTTTACCTCGATGCTGCGGTGCGTGGCGTAGGTACGGCAACCTGTGGGCCGGACACCTTTGAGCAGTATCGCGTCAGAGGGGGCGTATACCGTCTTTCGCTCTCCTTAGGAGCGCTACAGGAGTAAGAGAATTTCATTCAGAGGAGGAGGCTCTGCCCCCTCCTCTGCGTTACTCGAGCTCTACGATTTTCAGTTCATGAGGCTTAAGAGACTCTTCAAGCTCCCCACCTTCCCAAGAGACCGCGGCCTTCTGTGCTAGGTCACTGCTGTTGGAGAGAACTAAAGAGCGACTTGCGGGATACCAGGTCCACTCAACAAACGGATTGTCTGAGGCAAATGGCGCCCGCTCTTTACCAAATCTCTGGATCAAGGCGTGCAGTGCGGCAGTATTCTGTGGTGAGTGGCGATACCCACTCATATACACTCCTTTGCCCAAGCCAAAATCGTTGATGGTCAACTGCGGTATACCATCTTTTGCCTGGAGCACGGTGGTGTTGGGGCCGGTCAGAAAGACCGTCTCTTTTGCCTCCAAAGTAAAGGTGAGTTCGTCATCGGCAATAGTGGTAAAGCGCCACTTCCCGTGGCAGAGCCGATGCCCCTCATCGATATCCACAGCCAACACAGCATTCATACGGATGTTGTTGGCATGGCCTCTGAGATAGGAAGGCTCGTTTATACCTAGGAAGACTCCGCCATTGTGTACCCATTGGGTGAGCACCTGTACCGCCTGCCCATCTGTCCAGGCGTGGCCGCCGCTATAACTACTGTCTACAAAACCGGCATTGATCACGATGTCCAGCTCTTTAAGGTTCTCAGGGGTCAGCTCTTCAAAGGAGAGGAATTTGACCTGTACCGGAAGACCGGACAAACTCTCCAAGATGTTGATGAGGTCAAGGTCAGGGTGTTCATGGTAGTGCCCTCCACAGGTCCATGTACGTAGCGCTCCCCAGGTGGTGAGTACTCCTATGGTTGTCTGTGCACTCCAAGGACCACCCTCTGCATGCAGCGCTACAATCTCTCTGAACTCCTCGGCGATATCGGCTATAGCGTCGACAAAGTCGGGGAAATCCTCCACGAGGTGTAGGATTCCTCCTACTCCCAAACGATCCACTGGCTCTCGGAGAATCGCCCGGCGGATAGCAGCCCAATAAGTCCTGGCATCCAGGGCTGGATCTCCTCCTTCGGAGAAGGTCGGAGCCCCTCCCAATCCCACGGGAAAGAGGTATGGATGTAGTCGCAGCTCATGGGTTTTGACGCTGGTAACCGCACTGCAGAGCCTGGACTCAAAGCCAGAGAAGACACACTTTATGATCCCGTCAAACCCAATCTCTTGGAATGGCTGAGACTGTGGCTCCATGCCAACCCAGCTATCGTCGTAGAAGACATACGCCTTCTTCCCATACTGCTGCACTATTTGTACGAGCTCTTTTGCAAAAGAGCAGACAAACTTGTTCGTAAACTCCATATAGTCCAGCAAGGGCTTCTCCCAGGTGACATGGGATGGGTTGCGATAGCCCTTGTTAATGAAATCTTCGGCTGAAAGCGTGTATCCGTACTCCTCTGCAAAGAGGGTGAGGGCCAGAGGGCTTACGGTAAAGTCATATGAGGCCCAATCGGTGAAGAGATGGGGGTTGTCAGGATGGTCGGACCAGATCCAGACAAAGTTATAAAAGAGCGAGGTGAACCGGACAACATCAATCTCTTGGTGGCTTTCGCACCACTCTTTCATCCATGTACGCAAATACGCTTGTACCTCTGGATAGCGGGGGTCGAGCTGGCGCAATGGCTCCTTGTTCCAGTCATTGGTGACGTGGTTGTACATGTTGATCTCTTCCCAGATCCGATAGGCAAGGAAGTTCACCGAATATTGGTGCCACGCTTCACATTTGTCGATGATGACCGACTGAGAAGAAGGGTCGTATGACCATGCAGAGGCGGGTAGCTCTTTACCGGTGGTCCGGTTGTGCACCTGCCACCAATCAAGCGAATTCTCGTTGATCTCAAACTGGACTTTGCTGTATCCATCCAACAGTGGGATGGAGAGCGAGTCTGTGGCAGAGACAGTAAGGGTGCTCTCCAAAAAGGTCTGTTGTTGAAAGTGGGGGTTGGATTGTAGGAGCTCATTGTGTTCTCTGATAAGACAAATCGTAGCGTATACGTCCATTTGCGCATTGAGGATTTGCTCGGGTAGTCGTGCGCCATCACAATCGCGCACAGCGTCCGCTCCCCAACGCTCTGCAAGCTGTAACGTCAACTCTTCGTAGCCAACCTCGGTCGGCATCGTAAATGAACCGGATTTTTTAGGGTTTTTCATATACAACCTCTGTATCGAAACCTATCATAAGCGCTAACTCAGGTCCATATGATTGTTGATTCTCGACAAAGGTCGCAATACATAAAAAAGAGCCAATATATTTGCATTCGATGGCAAAAACTGTATAGTTTTCTTGGGTTACCACCCACCAAGGAGCGCACTGATGCACGGAAGAAGCTTGCTGACACTCAAGGATTACACCAAAGAAGAGATCCTCTCTCTTCTTCACCTAGCCGATACCCTGAAGAGAAAGAAGCGCGGACAGGCCGTGCCTGCTCACTTGGAAGGCAAGCTTCTCGCCGATAAGAACATCGTTCTGATCTTTGATAAGAGCTCTACACGCACCCGCTGCTCCTTTGAAGTAGCAGCCTTCGATGAAGGAGCTAACGTCACCTTTCTCACTGCCAGTCAAATGGGAGCGAAGGAGTCGATTGAGGATACCGCGAAAGTTCTCGGCCGCCTTTACGATGGCATTGAGTACCGGGGCTACGCCTTTTCAATCATTGAAGAGTTGGCACGTCACAGTGGGGTGCCGGTATGGAATGGGCTGACCGATGACGATCATCCAACCCAAACGCTTGCCGATGTGATGACCGCAGTCGAGCATACCGGCAAACCTGCTGACCGACTGAAGATCGCCTATATTGGTGATGGGCGCAATAACGTCAGCAATGCCTTGTTGATCGGAGCAGCCAAAATTGGGTATGAGTATCGTATTGCGACACCAAAAGAACTCTTTCCCTCCAATGAGATGCTCGATTGGGCCACGTATGAGCGGGCAAGCTTCTCAGTTACCACCGACCCCTATGAGGCAGTGAAAGGGGTGGATGTAATCTACACCGACGTGTGGTTCTCGATGGGGGAGGAAGAGAAGGCGGCCGAGCGGATTGCCCTTCTGAAGGAGTATCAGGTGACGATGGACCTCCTTGAGGCTTCTGGCAATCCTAAAGTGATCTTTGAACACTGCTTGCCCGCCTTCCATGACCGCAATACCACCGTCATGGCTTCGCTCTCAGAGCAGTTTGGCATTGAGGCAATGGAGGTCACCGATGAGGTATTCCGGTCAAAGCATTCGGTGGTCTTTGACCAAGCAGAGAACCGAATGCATACCATTAAGGCGGTGATGGTAGCCACTTTGACGGGAATTTTGTGATTCTGTACCAAAGAAGGACATATTTTTGGGTTAAAAACACCCAATCGTGTCAAAATGACACTCTGTAGAGCAGCTCTGTTCAGAGTGGGACAACTTGAACCAAAACCTCTGGTCGAGTAAGTACTGATACCCATCAAGAATAACATGTAATTCATTGTAATAAAATGAATTACATGATTTTAGTGTAAGTTGGCACACTAGTTGCATTATAAGTAGTGAACAATAAATAGAAGATTTACCTAGGAGGTACACTATGAGATATGTAACGAGAAGAAACTATGGATTGCCGACGACCTCCCTCTTTGACTCCATGCTACGGGACTGGAATATGCTTCCCACCCGCTTCCCCGCTGTCGACATTACTGAGGGCGAGAAGGCCTATACCTTGGAAGCTGAGCTTCCTGGATACAAGCAGGAGGAAGTGACGGTACAGGTTGAGAAGCATGTGCTGAAGATTAGCTCCGTCAAGGAGAGCAAGGAAGAGGAGCGCAAGCAGTTGTTGGTCAGCGAGCGATGCTACCAGTGCTTCGAGCGGTCCTTTACCCTGCCCGAGGATGTCGATGAGGACAAGATCGAGGGCAAGTTTGAGAATGGATTGTTGGTGCTGACCATGCCCAAGAAGGAAGTGGTTAAGCCAAAGGCGATCGAAGTAAAGATCAAATAAGGCTCTAGCACGCAGTTCTGTACCATGAGGCCCCGCGAAAGCGGGGTTCTTATAAGCGGAGGGAAGTGAAAAATTCCTTTCTAGTGTTTTTTACAGTATGATGATATAGTGTAGGCATAAGACCAATGCAGGGAGTGGTAAAATGCCCAAAAAGATCGACCATGAAGCGCGTAAGGAGAGAA
>JBAZCM010000075.1:0-9490 GCA_041654935.1 Sphaerochaeta sp.
CGATATCGCCCTTAGCGACCTTGAGGAGGAGAGTAAGCGCCTGTGGAAGCTGCGCGAAATGCTCAGAGAGGGCATCCTTGCCTCAATCGATGATGTGGTGGTCAATGGAAACCAGGAGCACTGCCTGCCGGGCACCCTGGATGTCTCATTCCCCCGCGCCGAAGGCGAGTCAATTCTCCTCTATTTGGATTTGGAAGGAATTATGGTCTCCACCGGCAGTGCATGCGCAAGCGGCTCACTTGAACCAAGCTACGTATTGCTCGCCAGTGGGGTGGATATAGAGTTGGCACACGGCTCTATTCGTTTCAGCTTTGGCAGGTACAACACCGAGGATGATGTGCGGTATGTGCTTGAGAGGCTGCCGTCGATTATCAAACGTCTGAGGGAGATGTCGATACGATGACTAATTTCATGAGCCAGTGGGTCTACAGCCCGGTGGTCAAAGATCATTTTATGAATCCCAGGAACACCTGGAGTGAAGACGAGCACTTCGAAGCCGATGGCATCGGAGATGTTGGATCGTTGGCGTGTGGGGACCAGATGCGTGTCCTCATCAAGGTAGAGGATGAGAAAGTTGCCGATCTGAGATGGCTCACCTATGGGTGCGCCTCAGCGATTGCCTCCACCTCAATGATGAGCGAGTTGGCCATTGGCCTGAGTCTGGAGGAGGCGTACTTCCTCTCTCCGGAGAAGATTACCAATGCCCTCGGAGGGTTACCAGAGCACAAGTTTCACTGCTCTGTCCTCGGAGACAAGGCACTGCGCGCCGCCATCGATGACTTTTTGAAGAAGCAGGGCAGGGAGAACCTCTGGCAGAGCCAGGTGGCAAAGATCATCTGTGAATGCAAGGAGGTCACCGATGCCCAGGTCGAGGAGTTGGTCAAAGCCGGTGAGGTGAAGACCCTAGAGGAGCTCTCTGAAAAGACCGGCTACGGCACGGTCTGCGGTAAGTGTAAGGATCAGATGGCCGATCTCTTTGATGAGCTGAAGCATCTGTACAATGTCCGATAATCTATCCTTCTGATAGAAAGCAGGAAGGCGGCCTTGATGGCCGCCTTCAGTCTAATCGGGCGAGTTAGTTGAAGTTCAACAGATCAAGATGCTTGCCGATGTGGGCAGCAAGCAGCTCTCGATAGTGGGCCTCCTCTCTCTGTAAGAGGGCGAAGAAGCGAGGGGCGAAGAGTTTCTCACCCTTCTCATCCTCATCGAGGAGGAGGTAGCCGTAGGTGATATGCAATAGCTGCCGAGCGTTATCGTCATCGAGGTAGGCGGCAAGCTCTTCATCACGACACTCATCAAGGGCCTTGATGGCACCAAGGTCGGTGGTTACGTGGTAGAAGGCAGTCGCATCATCGAAGCGCTCAAGGGCGTGGGCGTGCATCTCTCGATACAGGGCAGGGTCTTTCTGGGCAACGAGGCGCACTGCCTCAAGCCAGTTGGTCCCCGCAGTCTTTACGTGGAACGGAGCGGCTATGACTCGGCTAAGGATGGGGAAGATCGAGAACTTGTCACTGCCTGAGTGGATCGAGAGGCGATAGCCAAAGTGCTTGGCAATCGCTGTATGTGCCACCACATCGCTCTCAAATGCCCCAAGGTCCCCTTGGTAGTCGATGCCCTTCTGAAATTCTCCGATAAAGCGTGGGGCAAGCGTTGAGACGACAACAGAGCGCCGCTTCATCTCCAGGGCGATGAAAAGATGACTTTTGGGGTCAGTAGGAGTGGCTGTCTCATCGATGGAGACCTCAAAGTCGATTGGCCTTCCGTGGTCTTTGATCTGATGCTCATAGATTTTCTGGATGAATTCCAAGCTTCTGTGGTAGATCAAGACATCGCGCATCAAGCTTTGGCGATCGAGTGTCAGCGTCAGCGACCCAACGATAAAAGGCTTATCCAGATACAGAGATTCGTACTGTTCCCGTATCGCAAGATCGATCTCCTCGTAGCGCGTAACCAGTTGCTCGTCACTGAGGCCCAAGATGGTGTTGTCAATCTTCTCACTGGAGTCGAGGGTTATCATCGTAGCCCCATCTGCCAATGCTGCGGCAATCTCCGTTTCTTTCTTCAAGTGATCCCCATCTGCTCCCCACGCTGCTGTCCAACCGCTGGCAAAGACTGCCCAGGCTGCACTGTCGATGACATCGTCGAAGGTGCGTCCAGTAAAGTTCAGCTCCCTGATCGACTGCTGGGCAAAGATTGGGTAGACATTACGTGTGCCTAGTGCCTCAATATGACCTGCTGTGGCCATCCCGAGGCGATCGCCTAAGCCAATGGAGGGGCGCTTTGCCGTGTTGGCCGACGGGACGGTGTGGGGCAGATAGCGGTTGAGGGTCAAGCGGTTGGCGTGAGTGAGCTCACACACCTTTATGGTGCCCTGAAGCGTGCCGGTGAACTCATCGTAGATGGGACCGCTGCCTCTTGCTACCAATAAGGGTTTGCCTTTGAGGCGAATCATGGCGATGCTACACTCACCGAGGCCGGTGACTGACTTTTCATAGAGAGAGAAGTCAGAGCCAAGGCTCTGCTTCAATGTTTGAGTATCAAGGTTCTGAGTTGCGTAGACTTCCATGGAAGGCTCCTCTTAGATAACGCCGAACTCACTGCCTCCGATGAACTCCCTGAGTAGAGAATCAGCGGGAACGAGGGTGTCGGGAATAGGGTTGACGTGCTCGAGGAAGCGAAGCAGACGCCTTGCTGTCTCATAGGCAGGTCCGGAGCCTGGCTTGACCATCTTGAGCAGTGGTTGGGCATAGGTTGTGAGGACCCCCAACTCATAGTCCAGTGCGCTATTGATCATCGCATCAGCATTATTCTGGTAGGGGAAGATATAGCGATCTTCACCACGGTGGACTGATGGCCACATGTTCAGTGTTGTCTCAGCACTTGCCCCGCGGGTGCGGAAATCCCGTACCATCCGGCGGATGATCCGGTTATCGGTGGTACTGATCCGGTTATGGTCATCGAGGTTTAGCTGAGTGAGGGCAGAGATATAGATTCGGAAGATCAAATCTCGGTCCAGGTAGGACGTCAGGTCCGGGTTCATTCCATGGATGCCCTCAATGATAAGGATCGTACGTTTGTCCATCTTCACCGGAGGACTGTTGTAGGAGCGGGTGGTTGTCTTGAAGTCGTAAGAGGGCAGTATTACCTCCTCTCCTGCAAAGAGAGCGTTGAGGTCACGTTGGAAGAGGCCGACATCCAGAGCATCAAGGGCTTCAAGGTCGGGCTCTCCCCACTCATCCTTTGGCGCTTTGTCGGGGTGAAGGTAGTAGTTGTCCAATCCTAGCTTGATGGTTCGTTTGCCCAGGACTCGTAGGTGGATGGCCAGTTTATGGGCAAAGGTTGTCTTGCCCGAAGAGGATGGGCCGGCAACCAAGATTGCCTTGACCGAGGAGTGGAGGTTAATCTGATCGGCGATTGAGGCAATCTTTTTGGTCTGCAGTGCTTCGGCGAGTCGGATAAATGACTCGACGGTGTTCTGGTTTCCCATCTTGTTGAGCTGGCCGAGGGCTTGGACACCGAGGATGCTGCCCCACGCCTTGTACTCTTTGAAGACTGAGAAGAGTAGAGGGTTGTCAACAAAAGGCTGGAGGGTGTTCCAGTCATGGGAGCGGGGGTAGCGCAGGAGCATACCCTGCTCCTGGTACGGTTTGAGCTCCCAGACCTTCATCAGGCTACTGCGACTGAGTAGCGGCTCATAGGAGATGTCCAGGTAGCCTTGGAGGCGATAGAGGACGACTTTGGGCTCATTGCGTGTAGCCAAGAGGGCCGCCGTTTGTTCAAAATGGTTCTCTTCAAAGTATGCTAGGGCTGTCTCGTAGGGGAGCACCACCTCTTCAATGGGGTGGTCTCCTTTGACCAAGGCCCACATCGTATGCTCGATGGAAGCGATATCGTCGGTGTTGAGTGTCAGTTCATCATCGAAGCGGAAGTAATACCCGTCGCCGAGGGCGTGGCCGATGATGAGACGACGATTGGGATAGAGCATCGAGACAGCGGCGCAGAGCAGGTAGCAGATCGAATGGCGGTACATGCGCGTGCCCATGTCGCTTTGCAGGCGCACGGGGGCAAGGGTGCAGTCAGCAACCAACGCTTTGCTACAGGAGTGGAACTCATAGTTGACCAGAGCTCCGACATAGGGGTTGGCCTCGTAGGTGGGGATATCCTCGCACTCGACGAAACCAGCTTTGCCCATGACATCCTCGACAGAGGATCCAATGGGTACCATTAGGGTCTTTTCTTTGATCGTTACAGCTATCTCTTTCATGGTATTCCATAATACTCTTCATTGTTGAGGACAACAAGGCTGATGATTGGCGATTGACAGCACCCTATGCGCTGAGTACCTTTTATGTATGAGAGCTGAATCAGACTCCCCCCCGATCAATACTCGTCGCAACATCCTGGTCATTGACCTGGAAGAGGAACGCTATGAGCGCATCATGCTCACCGAAGTAGAGGCACACGAGCTCTTCGGTGGCAGGCTTTTGGCCCTTTCGTTGTGGAAACAGTATGCTCAGTCCGATGGACTTGCCCCTTCAGAGTATGAGCGTGGAAACCCTATCGTCATTGCCCCAGGTCCCGCAGGCGAAATTGGGATTGAGGATCCCTCCTCTTTTGTCATAGTCACCCGCAATCCAGTCAGTGGACGGATTGGCATCGATGTGGGCTCGAGCGTTTTCGGTGAGGCAATTTTGGGGCTTGGCTACGTTGCCGTAGTTATCGTCGGTCGATCTCGTCGTCTTGGGGCAATCACCATCAATGAGGAGGGAATACACTTCTCTTCGGCCGAAGAGCTCTACGACCTTGGAGCCGGTGCAGTTGGGAGGAGGATCAAAAGAGGATACCTCCTGGTAAGTGGGCCAGCGGGCGATCGCTATAGTCCCTACGCCTCCTTGGTGGCCGCAGGGCAAAATGTTGGTCGAGGCGGGGTCGGAGCAGTTTTTGGACGCAAGAATCTCAAGTATTTGAACTTCGATCCCCCCGAGCTTGGACGTGAAGTGCAGGATGTGCATCGGCTAGGAAAGTACAATCGAAGATGGGCTCGACGCAGAGACCGTTCAAAGGTGATGAGCCGTCTCGCCCAATATGGGAGCCTAGCGCTCATCGATCAAGCCAACCGCCATGGGTGGGCAGGCATCGATGGATGGACGGGACGCTTTGATGGCCGGCTTTGGGCCCTTGCCGATCAGGTTGAAGTAGGCTCTCGACTGCTCGACCTCCCTACAGCCGTAGCCTTGGGCCCTAACCTCGGCGTTTTTGAAACCGAACACATTATTGCTTTAGCCCAGCGATGTACCGAACTTGGGCTCGATCCGGTGGCAACCAGCGCCTTGATCAATTGGGCACGCTTTACTCGAGAAGAGGGTCTGCTGACCTTTCTATCTGACTTCAAAGGGAGCGCAGAAGAGCGGTATGAACCCCTTTTCGATGCGCTTGCCTACGGGCGGGGAACCGCAGGGGCCGCCTTGACCAAGCCCCTTGACCAGTTGGTAGAGCGCTATGGGGGCGGTCAATATGCCTATCTTGTACAAAAGATGCCACTGTGGCCTTTTGACCTCCGTGCGTTGCCTGCCAATGCACTGCTCACTGCGATGGGCGATCAAACGATTGTCTATGGGGAGCTGCTTCGGGGCAACCGCCATCGAAGGGGTAACGAAGGGCGCCTCGCTCGTCGTGCCCGATTTGCCCAAGTACTGACAGCTGCCGCCCAATGCGTAGGTGTGCACTCCGTTGCCCTCGCCGGGCTTTCGTCCAGACCTTTGTTGGTCGGTAAGAGACAATCATTTTTACATCTAGCCAAAGTAGCAAGCCTCAGTGAGGGGAGAGACATCTCGGTCTCCCAGCTCATCGATTATGGAAGGCGGGCCCTCGTGCTCGAGGCTGAGATTAACACAACACTCGGGGCAACCTTTAAAGCCCATCTTCCGGAGCAGCTCCTCATCGATGGAAAGAGCCACTTTAAAAAAATCCAAGTTGTTCCACTGATTCGGTTGCTTGATGCCTATTATTCGTTGAGATCCAGGGAGAAGAGAGGCGAGCCACCTGCTGCTGGATAAATAGTTGCCCGTTGATCTGAGAGGAGGGCATAGGTTGCGCCCCACCGGCTGCGCGGCTGGGCAATCGATCCTGCATTGATCTGCACCACACCATCCTCATCAACATACAGGTGGGGAACATGGCTATGGCCGGTTATGGCTATATCACCCTTTGAGAGACCCAAGACAGAGCAATCGAAGAACATATCGCCATGAGTCAAGGCAATCTTGCGCCCTTCCCATTGGCTGAAGAGGAGGCGAGGTGGATAGAGCAGACCTGCTTGGCTGTATGCCCAGGAGCTGTCACAGTTGCCCCTGACGAGGTGCAGCTCTGGCAGTTGAGCCAATAAGGGCTTGAAGAGCGGATCGTCAGAGGGGCAGAGGTCTCCGGCAAAAAACAGGGCAGTAGGATTGTGAAAGAGGGCTCGGTCGACCAAGGTCCTGAGGGCTGCGATCGACCCGTGTAGATCACTGGCAATGAGCATGGTCTCGTTCATCCTGCTTTCTTCTCCAACTTTGTATGCTCAGTTGATAAATCGTTCTTGAGAATTGCACACAATATTGTTACTATGATACGAGAATTATATAATTTTATGCAATGTGGGGGAGGTGGGTATGGCTACGATCGAGACATTGACTTGCAGTGACTCCACGGCTGTGGTGTATCGCACATGGATGCCAAAGGATGGGAAGGTCAACGCCCTGCTACTCATGCTCCATGGGATGGCAGAGCATTCGGCTCGCTACGATGAGTTTGCCCGCCACTTGGTCAAGCATAAGATTGGTGTATGGGCTCCCGATCATCGAGGCCATGGACAGACAGCACTGACTGCGAACGCTACGTTGGGGTGGTTTGCCGAAACAGATGGGTGGCAGCGAGTGGTAGATGATGCTTTGGAACTGGCTACCCACATCATCGAACAGCACCCTAAGACACCGCTCTTCTTAGGCGGCCACTCGATGGGCTCCTTTTTGGCACGCACGCTGGCAGCTCAGCAACCCGACCTATTTGACGGTCTCATCATCATCGGAACTGGCACCTCAAAGGGCTTGTTGGGTAAGATTGGGCGAATGATCGCCACCCGAAACGTTGCCAAACACGGTTCAACCCATCCGGATAAGCTGATGGACCGCATGAGCTTTGGCTCTTTCAACAAGAAGATCAACGATGCCAAGACCTCCTTTGATTGGCTTAGTCGTGATGAGGCGAAAGTAAAAGAGTATAACGAAGATCCACTGTGTGGCTTTCTCTGCACCTCCGGCTTCTTTGTCGATTTGCTGGACGGGGTGACGATGGCCAATGACCCACAACTTGCTGCACGCCTGCCCTCCGACCTGCCCGTTGTGATCATCAGCGGAAGCGATGACCCGGTAGGTGATTACGGCAAGGGGGTAATGAAGGTCCATGACCTGTATCTGGGGGCCGGAATAGAGGACTTAAGTCTTTCGTTGGTCGAAGGGGGGCGCCATGAGGTGCTCAATGAGACCGACCGTAAGACGACGATGCAGTATATCAGCAAATGGATCGTTGAAAGGATTTGATGATGAAATTCAAGGAGACGGTCAGTCACAATATCAAGGAAGCCGGGCACTTCTTTTCAACGGTCTTCCGCCAGTCGATGCGTGACAATATCCTCAACTCAGCATCGGGTTTGGTCTACTCAACACTTCTGGCCATTGTACCTGCGTTCACCTTCCTCTTTACGCTCTTCAATGCCCTCGGGGTCCTAGGGCCATTGATTGACTTTCTCAACCAGTGGTTCACCGACCTTGCAGGCCCTGAAGCTGGCGGTCAGTTGATTGCAATGCTGACCAATCTTACTCGCAATGCGACCAGCCTCGGGGTGGTTGGCCTGATCTCTTTCTTGGTGACCATGGTCCTTTTGGTCAACAAGACATGGACAGTAATCAACCGAATCTATCGATCGAGTCAAAGCTATAACCCAGCCAAGCGGTTTGCCGGGTTTGTTACCTTCCTCATTGTCTCCAGTCTTTTGTTAGCCGCCTATGTAAGCATGGAGTCAGCCCTCACTTCTTGGTACTTCAACCTCCTGGGAATTCCCATTGGGCGGGGCTTGGCAACAATTCGCATCTACGGGCCGACTCTGATCATCCTGGTGATTTTCTTTTTGTTGATCTACTTTGTACCGGGCACCAAGGTGCGCTTCAACGCTGCACTCCTCGGTTCGATCAGTGGCGCCTTGATCATCACCGTCTTCAATAAGTTCAGCAACCTACTCACCCGCATGGCGACAAACTTCTCGGTTATCTATGGATCGTTTGCATCGGTGTTTCTCTTTCTCTTCTTCTGCTACGTCTTTTGGGCAACGGTCTTCTTCAGTGTAGAGCTAGCCTACGTCTTTCAATTCAAGCCTGAAGGAGGTGGGTATGCCGGTCTTCCTCAAAGCCCTGCCCAGCAGCTGAGCGAAGGCACCAATATCATGATGCTCATCGGCAGCAACTTCCGTGAAGGCAAAGGAGCTACGACTACCAAGGAGATGGTGGACCGTCTTGCTATCCCGTTTAACCGTCTTCAGGGCTACCTGCAGCTGTTGTCCCACCTCAAGTTCATCACCCCGACCAACAACAGCTATACCGCCTATATTCCTAACCAACCCTTGGAGTCGCTACGAATCCAAGATTTAGTCACCTCCCTCTATGGTTTCAATGCCCTCGATGAGGTAGTCAAGGATACCGCCGGTGAGGCGGTTGCCGATGAAGTGCAGAGCAAGGGAGTGCAGGCCCTCGGTTCCCTGACGATCGAAAATCTCCTCCAACGCATCTGAGGCATGCTTGCCCCCTCGCTTTAATCCACGGTATGGTTGCTCAGGAGAGTGCATATGTTCCTAGATCCTGATACCCAAGAACCCATCGATCCCCTGCTGTGGCATTCACTGCCCGATGAGTCAGTACGATTTGTCCACCGATATAAGATCGGCAGCCTCATCGCCACCCTCTATCGAAACCCTCCTTCACGAAGTGAGGAGAGCTTGGTAGCCATTCCTTACTCACTGGTGGTTCGCCGAGAGGGAAGGACGATTTTGGTCATCTCGCTGGAGATGGAGGATCTGCGAGCCCTCGCGCTGCGCTTTGGCTGCTCGGTACGAGAGCTTCAGATTGAGTATCATACAAAGGGAAATTGGGGCCCACTGGTGGCCTATCTCTACACCAAGGAGAAGCGCGAGTACCTCGGTCCATTCATCGGGGAGCTCTCCTTTGCAAATGCTGTCTCATACCTACTAGAGGAGGCCCTCGATACCTTCGATATGGTGGACGATCCGCTTCTATTAGAAGGTGAAGACGAAGGAGCCGGAGAGGTAGAGTGAGGCCTTGCCTCCCTGCTCGGGGCGAGCTATGGAAAGCACTCCCTTCTCACCTGCTTTGATAGCAGTAGGCAGGTGGATGATGCTCTTTTGCTCCGAGGCTACCAGGGTGGGCTGGTTGTACTTGGGCTC
>JBAZCM010000076.1:0-9436 GCA_041654935.1 Sphaerochaeta sp.
CTGCAGCCCGACTTTTCGGTGTTAGCCTCGATGGTCAGAACATCTCCCGCCTCCTTGGCCTCGATCCGAATCACCCTGTCTCTTCATTACATGGCAGAGTGTTGGAGCTTCAAGACCCGACAACAGGCAAAATGACCTATCAACACTTCTCAATACAGGGTTTGTATGCAGGAAAAAATTCCTACTATACCATCATGATCCAGGAGTGGGGCGACCAACATCGTCTCTTTATACGCAACCGCTACCTAGTAATTGCCCTCTTCTCTCTTCTCGCAGTCATGCTGGTAACCGTAACCGTATTCTTAATCATCCAGTCTCGCCTGATGCGTCAGGTCAAAGGAGAACAACAACGTCAGCAAACAATGCTTGAGCTCTGGCAACGCTTCTTGGACACAGATGAGCGAATCACATCAGTTCGTGACAAAGACGGTCGATTCATCATCGTAAACTCTGCTTTTGAATCCTTATTCAACAAGTCTCGAGAAGAGCTCATCGGTAAAACCGTGCAGTCACTGCCCGATGAACAATTTCAAAAAATTGTGGAGGAAGATGATCGGAAGATCCTCACCGATGGAGAGCCAATCCACATAGTCAGAAATAACTTAGGGTACGCCCATCAAATTCACAAATTTGCGCTCACCCTTCCCGATGGATCTGCAGGAGTCGGATCTATCGTCACCGATATCACTGAGCAGCAAAAGACCGAACAAATCCTGAAAGAACACCTTGAGCGAGCCAAGAAACTCAGTGAGATGCTCAGTTCGACTTTTACCAGTGACCAAAAACACCTCGACCGCGGCTTGGAGCTCGCTTGCGAGCTCACCGGCAGTACGACCGCATTACTCTTGATGTTCAACCAGAAGGATGAATTGTTCTCGATCGTCAGTAGCTGCCCTGACAACCTTCCGACTACTGAATTGACCCGCTCCATCACCCAGCATTATCGCAATCTTCTGATGGATGGAAAGGCCCATATTGAAAATGAGGGGCCATTCTCGACTCCTCTGGCAACAGCATTGGCCAACACCCTCACCTCCTTGATGAGTGTCCCCTTCTACACTGAAGGCACATTAGGAGGGGTGGTCCTGGTTGCCAATAGCCCTGTTGCCTACGATGAGCAGGACGGGGTGCAACTGCAGCTGCTCTTCAGTGCCCTACACACCGCCACACAAAAACAAACCCGAGAACACCAACTGGAGGAGAGCAGGCAATCGATGCGCTTAATTCTCGACTCAACAGCTGAGGGAATCTTTGGTATGGATAGTGAAGGACGCTGTACGTTCTGTAATGCAAGTTGCCTAAAGCTACTTGGATATGATGATGAGCGAGAACTCCTGAACAAAGAAATTCATCGTATAATCCACCACACCCGACGTGAGGGAGAGTACTTTTGCAATGGAGATTGCTCGATCATGAGCACAATCGGAAATGGTGTTGGGGTGATGGCTGAGGATGAGGTCTTCTGGAGAAAGGATGGGAGTAGCTTCTCGGTCTTGGCCTACTCCTACCCACAAATCAAAGAGGGTAAAGTCGTTGGGACTGTTGTCACCTTCACCGATGACACCGAGCGCATGGAGACGTTGAAGCGCATTGAATATTTGAGCAGACATGATCAGCTCACAGGCCTGAAGAACCGTATGTCCTTTGATGAGGAGTTGGTGAGTATCGAAGCGGTAATACCCACCTCTATCATCGTCGGCGATGTGAATAGCCTTAAACTCACCAATGACATCTTTGGCCACACAACCGGTGACCAACTTCTTAAGCAGGTGGCAGCCGTATTACAGAATCACTGCCCCAGCTGGGCTTCGGTCTATCGGATTGGAGGGGACGAATTCGTGATCATCCTTCCCCACTCCGATGAACAGTTTGCCAACTCCCTGATTGAAAAAATCCTTGAGGACTTTGAAGGTCAGGAATTCTTGGATGGCAGGCAGACAATCGCCTTAGGTGCTGCTACTCGAACAACCGATGGCGAGTCCATCTCCGAAATCTTTGATATTGCCGAAAACCATATGTACCGCGAGAAGGCACTGCGCTTGAGGGAGACCCAGCGCCTTCAACTGAATCGACTGTTGAGTCTGCTCTTCAAAAAATCTCCACGAGAGGAGCATCACGCCGAGCAGGTACAACGCCACGCCCTTTTTATTGGAGAGATCCTAGGGCTCTCCAAGGAAACACTCAGTTTACTGGGGCGAGCTGCCTACCACCACGACATTGGTAAACTTACTCTCAATGAATCATTGATTTGCACCAGCGAACGCGACGGGGCTGACCAGCGTGCCTATCAAAGCCACGTCAGTGCCGGCTATCGTATTCTCAACACCTTTGAAGAGACGGTGGACCTTAGTGAATATGTGTTGCATCACCATGAATGGTACAACGGTGAGGGATACCTAAAGGGACTGAAGGGCAATGAAATCCCTTATCTCTCACGAATTCTTCGAATTGCAGAGATTTGGGAGCGAGAAGCACTTGATCGCAGTGATCCCGAACGCATCAAGACAATCCTCAACCAGGTATCGGGAATCGAAGCTGATCCGCAGATGGTTGAGCGGATTCTTGTTTCACTCTGAGGGAACAAGACTCACAAAGCCTGCTGCTCGAGTAGTCTTCTCCCACCACTGGGTAAAATCAATGATCATTGAGAGCCCAGCATCGTAAATCTCTAACTGGACAGGGCCCTTGGCACTCTCTTGCTTCAGTCCGACCACGGTCACCCAGTGCCATGGGTCAAGATTTGCTACTCCCCCATTGTTGAGATTGAGGAACGCTACCGGCTGGTCTGCCTCCAGACGCGTAACAATAAAATCCAACACTTCATCGAAGGAGGGGCGCTCTTCACGTTTTTTTGGAATCAAGAGCGTCGTAATCTTAAAATCTGCTCCTCTATTAGTGAGGTAGCGTTCAAGACCCGCGGTGAAGTGACTAACCAAGTGGACTCCCATGATGCCAGGGGTGATATATTGCCACACTTCATCCATCAAAGTGACCATCGAGTCCTTATCCGTTACCGTCATAAACGGAAGATCTGCATTAGCGCGACTATTGTAGAGGATCAGCTGGCTTGCTGTGGTAGGACCACACCCCGCCCGTCGTTGCCAAGAGAGCGGGAACCACTCTTGATCTGCCCCTCGGTACTGCCTACCCTTTCCATCGACAAGATGTAAGTTTTCTACGTTTCCAACAACAATGTCTCGGTACATGGGCCCTCCCTATCTCACCAAGCCATCGGGCCATGAGATAATTCCACCAAAGTCATAGACGTGGTTATAACCCATCCCCAGCAGCTTTCGCGCAGCGTTGGCACTTCGTGCACCACTGCGACAATAGACGAGGATAGTTGCATCCAGGTCATCGAGCTGAGCAGGCATCTGTGCCCCTATGGATTCATTGGGGATATTGATTGCACCCTGGATGTGTCCACTAGCAAACTCAGCGGGAGTACGTACATCTACAATGATTGCCGGCTTCTCTTGCATCATGGTCTTTGCTTGGGCTGCAGAGATGCGTGTGTATCCGATTTGAGAGTCTACTCGTCTGGTACGGAGCTTCGAAATTCCAAAGAGTACAACAAGGGCAATGAGGGTTATGGTCAATATCCTATTCATTTACTAGGTCTCCTGCCTCAAAGATGGACCTTTCCCCTCACTTCGTCAAGGCATGTGAACAGAGTCATTAGGTTATTTAGTTGATGTAGCTCAGTGCGCCCTTACTCCTCATCGGCGTCAAGAAGTTTGTCCAAGTAGCTGACCATCACCTCGGCCTTGAGTTTCTCAAGCTCATACTGACGCTCGACCTGTTGCGCTTGAGCCTTGTATGCATCCTTGAGGTTCTTTACCGGATAGGATGCCAGTACCCACACCGTTCCATCCTCTGCGGTATAGCGCTCGACAATCGATACTCCACGCAGTCCAATATTTACTGTCTGGACACTGAGGTTCTGCAGGACTTCTAACATCTGCTTGGTCCGTAGCGTCTCCCCCGCTTCCTCGATGAAGGTCACCAGGGCATTCTCTACATTGGTTGAGGCCCATCTACCAATCGAGTCTTTGACAGCGCTCTCTGCACGCAATTGACTGAGCTGGGGGGTGGATTGTTTGGCACTAGCAACGTCCCAATGAGTGCTCCTGGTGGACTTGGGTGTATGGGTCGTCCAATAGGGCGAGCCATCTGCGTTGAATTTTGGTGTTGCACATCCGATGAGTAAAAGGATAGCCAAGAGGGCTACCGGCCATAATCGTTTCATGTTGACTCCTACGGTCCACGTACCCTGGCGCCTGGGGCCTGGATACATCAATCGATACGGCGGGGAGGAGGACTGAACCTCTTCCCCATCCATTATGATTCTAGCAAATCGGGAGAGCACTCCCTCTCAGCCGTTATATTCCGGTTTTGAGCAGGTTTGCAAAGGCGTCCTTCATCTTAGCATTGGCCGCTGCTGCCGCATCGCTCTCGCTGAACGCTTCAGCAACTGCTTCGGCTGCTGGTTCGAAGTTCCGCTCGATGTTCTCTACGGGGATGGAGCACAGCACCCACACTCCTCCGTCAGCATCGACCCAGACATCTTCGGTGGTCACGCCGCTGAGAGTCGCTTCTGCTACCTGTTGGCTGATGACTTCCATTGCATCGAGTGCTTGGCGATCATCGCCACTACCTGCGTCGTTGAGGTAGGTAACAACCACTTCCTTCACATTTGTGTTGACCCATTCAGCGATCTTATTCTTTGCTTCGACGGTAGCACGTTTGATTGAAGTTTGTTTGTCACTCATCTTGCCAAAACCGGACTCATAGTGCATATCTTCAGTACTTACCGTCTTATAGACCCACTCTGGTTGTGGGACTCCCTCAGCACCAATTATTGTTGCGCGCTTAGGTCCCTCGTCCTTCTTCACACCGGTTGAAGCACAGCCGGCCAACAGGAGGGCTACAATCATCAGTAGAGCAAAAACATACCGTCTCTTCATGCTATTTTCTCCTTAATACTCATCTGCCAGTTTCTGCAGTAATCGTGTTACGAACATTCCCACACCGTCTGTTGTTGCCGCTCGCAGTGCTCGTGCATTGGCTTCAGTGCGGCTCATCGCAGCTTCACGCGAAGTCTCCTCAAAGGAGAGGTAGACACGCTTCTCATCTAATAGGCGCGCCGACAGGGCATATCGTGCATAGTGATAGGGGCTTTGCTCCATCACCACATCCTCTACCTGATACTCTGCCTCTAGTCGGTATTGCCCATCGGAACGGCCTACAGAGAAGCCTAGTTGCTGTAGTGCTTGCTCAAAAGCCGCTTGGACCGACGATGCACTCTCCTCTGGTCCATCGACTGTAACAAAAACTCCGATCTGAGCAGCGAGGCGGCCCAACTCCTGCTCTAATGGCAGGACCACTTGGCTCAAAGGTTTACCCAAGAGCACTTGCACCTGATCGCTCAAAGCCTGCTCTTCGCGGGCCAGGGAAAGCTCTTGGAGAAGCATCACATACTGGCCCAATGAGGTTGACTCCCCCACTCGTCTACTTCGCTGGGCTGCGCGCATTCGTTTCAATTCATCGACCTGTGCACTGAGCAATGCGGCGCTCTTCTTACGATCCATGACCACTCGGGCATGGGTGCGTCCCAATGAGTCGACGTGGACATTGACCACTTCGCTGGCAATGATTGAATCGACCTGGGCGGTGACTCTGCCAATTTCGAGCATCTCAGTGGCATGAGTAAAGGCTTGCTCGCCTCCAGGATCTCGGGTGCTGGTGGACAGGGTGGTGACCTCAGTCATCGAGTGCACCGTCGAACTGAAGATTTGAGCAAGGCCAGCGCGGGCTGCATCAACGGCTTGCTCACGAGTTGACCCAGATCCCACGGCAGAGAGGTAGTGCTGCTGGTCGAACTGTCGATCGTAGGGATGATCAAGCCAGGAGGGAGACTTTCCTCCTCCTGTGGTCGTACAACCGAGGAACAGCAAGAGAATCAATACTGCCAGGATGAGCCTGTGCACCACCGTCTCCTCCTACAGCTTGTATTTGGGCTGCCTGATGAGCTTCTTTATCGTCTCTTCGCCCACCCAAACTTTTCTATTGGTCTCAATATCGATCAATTCAGCACTTACATAGTAGGTTCGGACCATCTGGCTCCCGCTTTGGTCAAGGTTGGTACGCACCGAACCCTGCAAGAGGTAGTCAGCACCAATCTCCTTACCCAGCGCCTTTGCTGTCGCCTCGCTGGCAAAGTACTGCTGCTCCTGACGCTCCTCACGCACCGAAGCTCTGAAGGATTGGTCTGCGACCATATCCACCTGACCGCTGTTGATCAACTCCATCTCGTATCGCTTGGTGATAATGGAGGTATCAATGTGTTCGCTGCTGCGGTTGAGGAAAGAGCCGACGATTACCACCGGCCGCTTACCCGGGCGAGCCATCCGAAACTCCCGGATCCACCCTGACGAAAGTGAAGAGTCGACCAACGCTTGGGAGACGAGACGGATATCAGTATCATTCCACGTTCCGCTGACATCAATGTCGCGATCTGCGGCGATTCTACTCACCTGTACCCCGCTTTGACAAGAAGCGAAGAGGGTGAGGACCATCAAAAAAATGAGAAGCAGTCGTTTCATGAGTATCTCCTGCACCTAGTAGTCGTTGTGCTTGCATTCTAACAGATGCAGTGGTGTTTGTGTTGAAAAAATCTCCTCTGTACTAGAGTTCGTGCTCTCCAGGGTCGCTTTCAGCTTTACATTGCGCCCCAGCAGCATCGATGGTACATTTATGGTGAACTTGGGGGAGGCAGCACTCGATGGGTTTAGGTCCGAGACAACGATGGCTTATGTTCATAGCACCTTGCCTCTTGGTGTGTTTCTTGTTGCTAGGAAGCTGCTCGACCGCCATCGACTTAGGGCCTGCTGAAAGCTTCTACTCGTCGGCAAACTACGCTGGAGCCTTACAAAGCCTTGAGCGCAGAAGCGGGGAGCTTCTCAGGGCACAAGGGCCAATTATCCTCAACTATGACCTGGGTATGCTCAGCCGTCTCACCGGAGATTGGAAGCGTTCCAATGAACTGCTCAGTGAGAGTGAACGCCTTATCACCGAAGCGCGAACCCAGAGTGTCACCGCCTCTTTGGCCTCCTTTATCATCAATGACAATACCAAGCCCTACGGAGGAACTGACTACGAAGACCTGTATATTAACGTCTTCAAAGCCCTTAATTACCTCTCACTTGGCGATGAAGAGGCAGCGTTAGTTGAACTGAGGCGTTCATTAGAGAAACAATCAGCCCTCAGGCAACGGTGGGCACACAACGAGAAGCAGATAGCCTCTTGGGCAAGACAGAACAACCTGCCCTACGACGGCAGCCAATTGTATGCAGCCTCTTTTTCCACCAGTGCCCTTGCAAATTGGCTCGCTGCAATTGTTGCCGATCACTTGGATGATCGGTCTATGGCTGACCACTCTGTGGCCCAAATTCCCCATGCATTTTCCAGCCAGCCTCTGCTCTACCCCTTTCCTATCCCACAGGCAGCTCAAATCCAACAGGGCCAATCCATCAAAGAGAATGTGCATCTTGTCAGCCTTGTTGGGCGATCTCCGACCAAAGAGGAGCGTTGGGACTATATTTATGTGGACAAAAATACCCGTATTCGAGTCGCCTATCCTGTGCTGGTGGAACGGGGTAGCGCTGTAGCATCGATCACCGTACACGTTGATGGCAAGCAAATAATGCTACAGCCCTTGGAGTCGTTATCAAAAATTGCCGTCGACACCTTCGGTCCAACCAGTCAGGTCGCCTTACAAAAGAGCACACTGCGTAGCATGGCCCGTATGCTTGGCATTGCAGTCAGTGACTCGCTCTCCTCATCCGACGATAGCAATACCTCTTTTTTAGGAGACTTACTAGGTGTCATCTTCAAGGTTTCGGCTGAAGTGGCAGAACGTGCGGATGTGCGCACAACCCATTTTCTCCCAGCCGAAGCATGGGTTGCCTCTTTGGATCTCAAACCAGGCACCTACTCAGCACATGTTGTGTTTCGTAGTCGAACAGGCCAGGTGCTCTCTCAACAGTCCATCAATCCCATCGTAGTCAATGCTGACTCACTCTGTTTCGTCGAACTCCCCTTCCCCCGTTGATTCATCCTCTTCGGTCTCGACCTCATCCTCATCGGTGAGATTATCAACATCCCAATCCTCATAGCGCCGAATGGTTCTTCGTTCACCCCGTCTCATTGTCACTACCCCCTTGCACTATTGTCTCTAAGAAAGAGATGATTACGGAGAAAACACGCTCCTTCTCTCGTTCCATCAACACTTCGTGTCGCATGCCGGCAAATACCGTACTGGAGACATTCTTATAGCCCACTCGCCTGAGAGCATGCTTACTGGTTGCCAATCCAACTTTTCCCCCTGGAATTGGATCGTCGCTGCCACTGATGAAGAGAATTGGCATTTCAGGGTTCTCCACCCGATACTCATCCCAAGCATGAAGACGTTTGACTGAGTCAAAGATAGTGTGGATACTCGCCAGTTGGTAACGAAAATTCTTTCGATACGGATCGGTACGTCGCTCCTCAATGACCGCAGGGTCAGAACAAACCCACTTCAACGAAGCGCTGGTAGTCAGTTTGCTCGTAACCAGTGGGCTGGTATGAGGACCAAAGAGAAGAATTGACAACTCTGTCATTTTCTTTGCCACCCCAATACCTCGCACATAGAAGGGGGCCCCACTCATGATAAGCCCGCGGTAGTGTCGATCATGGCGAGCTAGACAAATGCGCGCAATATTTGCCCCAAAGGAGTGGGACAGTAAGACGACCGGAGCTGCAAACTCTTCGATCAAGTACTCAGTGATTGCCCATTGGTCGGCTACCAGCACATCCAAGGGAGGCATAAATCCCCTCACAAAGGGAGCGGAGGTCGATTCACCGTGTCCGCGTTGATCGCTGACCAATACTACGTAGCCCGCACTTTGCAATGCACGAGCGACCTGTTCATACCGTCCCTTATACTCACTTGCCCCATGAATGATCTGCACCACTGCTTTGGGCTTTTCGACTCGATAGAGCGCACAGGAGAGATAAAAGTGATCTGAGGCGGGTATCAGCAGTGTTTGCATCTTGGCTATGAGTATCTAATACCCAGTTGCCCAAAACAAGCTAAATGTTCTCAGGCTGGCTCAAAATCCCATACTATTGGCTCTTCAGAGAGGTAGCGTAGTAGTTCTTCAGGTAGTGGAGGATGGAGATTAAGGAGCATCATAACCTTCATTCGCAATGCAACAACACAATTGTATTGAATCGAACACAAAAATGAATTGACCAACAAATCGAATAGCCGACAAATACATTGGCAAAAAGCATTGATTTAGCCCAGTCGCTCACAGGTATTTTTCATGAGTTGGTCGCTCTAAGCGATAGTGTTCAATTGACAATACAAGAGGGCCATGCTAACGTTAGG
>JBAZCM010000077.1:0-9253 GCA_041654935.1 Sphaerochaeta sp.
CACTCCCTGCTCATCGCGGAATTGAGTGGGGGTTTTGCCAGTAAAGCGCTTGAAGATCTTGGCAAAGTAGCCGGGGGTAGGAAAGCCACAGGCAAGGGCAATTTCGGCAATATTCTTCTTAGGATCGGCCATCAAGTCCACGCTGCGGTTCACTCTCCATGCGTTGAGGTACTGCAGGAAGTTCAGGCCAGTGACCTCCTTGAAGAGACGGGAGAGGTGACTCTCGCTGAGCTCCAGGTAGGCAGCGGCTTCCTGCAGGCCCACCGGGCTTGCGTAGTTTGCGCTGATATAGCCGATGGTGGCATCGATGACATGGTTGCCCATATTCTTTGGAAGGGGGATGAGCTCTCCTTTAGTCGCTGCCTTGGTGCGTAGCGTCTCAAAGTCACTCTCCTCCTCCTGAATCTTCTTGATCAGTTGCAAGAGAGTCTGCTCAAGCTCCTCATCATCGATTGGTTTGAGGAGGTAATCAAAGACACCTAGGCGAATGGCTTGTTTCATGTAGGAGAAGTCAGTGTGGCCGGTGAGGATGATGGCGTGGTTGACTGGGCAGTTGGCGAGCATCTCCAGACCACTTTGGGCGGGAAGGCGAATATCGGTGATGACAATATCCGGCTCCAGGCTCTTGATCAGGTTCTCTCCCTCATGGCCATCTGCAGCGGTGCCCACCAATTTGAGACCCAATCGTTCCCACTGGACCGACTCGACGATCTCCTGCCGTACGATCTGTTCATCTTCAACAAAGACTACTGTGTAACTCATCCGCTGCTCCTTCGTGCCTCTTCCGCGGTGAACGAAATCTGCACAACGGTTCCTGTGCCGACATTGCTCTTGATGGAAAAGGATAGGTCGTCCCCATAGGTGAGGACCAACCGGCGATATACATTATATACTCCAACGTGTCCTGAGTTGGCAAGTTCATCGAGATTTTCCGGCAAGGTTTTATCATCAAAGCCCACACCATTGTCCCTAATGGTGATCGTCAGCCGCCCTGCGACCGTCTCAACACGCACGCTGAGCTTCCATTCACCGAGTTTTGGTTCAAGGCCATGTATGATGGCATTCTCCACCAAGGGTTGGATGATGAGCTTGGGTGTCTTGATCTCCTTAAGGTTCTCTTCAAGGTACAGGTCGGTGACCAGCTTCTCGCCAAAGCGAAGCTTTTGGATAGTCAGGTAGCTGTCGATGAGTGCCATCGATTCGGCCAGTGTTGATTCACTTTCGTGGTTGTCGATCGTTGAGCGTAGGAGCTTACCCAGCTTCACGGTGATCGTGTAAATCTCCTCCTCTCCATGCAGGCGTGCCAGCGCCTTGATGGTATTGAGGGTATTGAAGAGGAAGTGGGGGTTCATCTGACTCTCCAGGGCCTTACGCTCGGCATCGGAGAGCTTCTTTTGTTCTTCGCGTGTCAGATCCAAAAGGCTGACAATCTGGGTGACCATGATATTGAAAGACTGTTCGAGCAGGGCAAATTCATCGATGCTGCTCTTGATGCGATGGATCTGTAGGTTGCCGCGCTCAACCTCTCCCATGCGACTGGCTAGCATGGAGATGGGGCGGGCGATTGAGCGGCTGAAGAGCAGCGACAGGCCCATCGCAAGGACCATCCCTACTGCGGTGATAATGATAAGGATCTCAATGAAGCGGTCCATGCTCTGACGGAGGGTAGCCGCACTGATGGTGCCGGCTAATGAAAGACTGGTACCTGCAACCGGGGTGATAGCCACCAGATTGCTGCCACTGCTCACCACTCGAGCTGAATAATCTCCTTTGAGAGGAAGGAGGGGAGGAAACTTATCGAAGGTACCAAAGCGCTCGGTATTGACTAGGCTTGTTGCATAGAAGGCAAGGTTGTCAAAGAGCAGCACATCGGTGAGTTGCAGTTCGCTGTTGACGTGTGAAGAAAGAGCTTCGGCATAGATGTCGATGATCAGGTAGCCGAGGTTGGTTCCCTCATCATCATAAATCCGTCTGAGGATCGAGGCGATTACTTGCCTCCCGTTATCGGCCATGCGATGGCCTCGGATGGAGATAATCGAGGCAGTGGGACTCAAGTCTGCGTTCTGAACGATGATTGAGTTCATGTCCCACTCGTTGCCGTGGTATCGCAGGTCATAGACATCAGGGAAGGTATGGGTGGAGAGGCGCACCCGTCCACTGTTGCTCACAATATTGGCACTGGCGAGGTAGGTGTCGCCTTTCATTACCTCAAAAAGCAGTTGATAGAGACGGCGGCTGCGTTGGCTCTCCGGGTCCATCCTATCCTCACTGATCAGGCGCACGATCTCTGGGTGAGTGGAGAGTAGGTATGCCTTGTGCCGGTACTCCTCCAGGATATCGCTGACCTTCTCAGCATCAGCGGTGACGTACCCCATGATCTGCTCAGCCACGTGGCGCTCCTGCCCACGGCTGCCCAGCGTTACATAGTAGGTGGCAAAGAGGCCCAAGGGAACGATAAGAACGATGAGAAAGTAGATAAACAGGCGCCTGAGCAGCGTATGTTTCCTAAAGAGAGAGGGGCTTCTATCCATAGCTTGAGTGTACTCTGAAACGCTAGGGCACACAAGAATCAAAGATTGTTGCAACGTACTCAAACTAAGCGGCAGTATTGGAGGGTTCTCCAGATAAATTTGAAGAAATAAGCTCAGTTTCTGTAGCCAGGTATATGAATGAATCCATAAAAAAATGCTTGCTATATGGTACTATATGTAGTATCAATGTTATGAGGGGCTCAAACGCTCTTTTCGTGAGAGACAAGTGGATACAGAGAGCGACTTACAACGAATTAAGCTTGCTCATGAGTCGAGATACTCGTGGGTATATGAGAATCAAATACTGCTCTATCACAACACCCTTCAAACAACAGGAGATGAGTAGTTGAAATCACTAGAAGAGTATTTAGCGCTTTCTTATACCATTGAGACAAAGAAGGAATCTGATGGTTCATATTTCATTAAAGTTAAGGAACTGCCAGGTTGTATGTCGGTGGGTGCAGATCTCGTTGATGCCTATGCGATGATTGAGGATGCTATGGCTGTATGGATTCAAAGCCGTTTGGATGGTGGTCAGGCCATTCCGCTGCCAGAAGATGAGAGTGCCAAATCATACAGCGGCAGGTTCGTAGTGAGAATCACGCCTCAGTTACATCGTCGTTTGGCCGAAATTGCAAAAGAGCAGGGGGTGAGTCTAAACCATCTGGTCACTGAGCTTCTCTCTGGCTCAGCATGATTGACCGAGCTTTCGATTCAAGCCCTATGAACAGTTCGCCAGATAGTTAATGCCTATTGGTAAGAAGGCTAATCGGCTTCCCAAACTCTAATTGCCCTGTGTGTACGTGATGCATCAGAGTAAAAACGCCCAATATTCCTTTTGTATTCGTTTAACTGGCGATATCGTACCAAAGGACTTATGATTGGAAGCGTGAAAGGGTAGTAGGAGGAGAGATAATGTATCCAATATCTAACAAACAGCGAAGTATCATCTCGTTACAAGGAGTGTGGCAATTTCGATTTTCTGGGGATACAGAGTGGCAACCAATCTATGTCCCTGGTTCTTTTAATGATCAAATTACAGACCCCAGAGCTCGCTATTACTGTGGTATTGTCGAATATACTACCACGTTTACGATTCCCACTATCTATGAAAATGAACGGCGAGTATTGCGTTTTGATGCCGTAACCCACGACGCTGAAGTGTATGTAAATGGTAAGAAGCTCTGTACTCATCGTGGTGGTTTTCTGCCCTTTGAGGTGGACATCACCAATTGTGCTCCTTGTGGCGAAGCACACACTCTGTTGGTGCAGGTAAACAATCGGATTGATTATTCAACTCTGCCGGTAGGCATTGAAGGAGGCACTGCTTTTTTCGGCTCCGATAACCCTGGAGTTCCGAGTGTAGAAAAAGGGAAGAAGAAGTTACATGCCTACAATCTGCCGAACTTTGATTTTTTCAATTATGCAGGTATTAATCGAGCAGTGCGTATTTATACAACTCCCTCGCGGTATATCAAAGATGTCACAATCGTTACAGAGATTGATGGCAGTACAGGTATCATTTCCTACAAGACAGAAGTTGTGGGTCAAGAAGAAGTGACCGTCTCTGTGTACGATGCAGAACAATGTTTGGTAGCAACCAGTGTTGGTTCAGAAGGCATTATAGAAATTCCTGATGCCAACTTATGGTTTCCACGACCAGGTACTCCTTATCTCTACACCGCACTCTTTGAAACACCGAGTGATTCCTATTCTCTGAACGTGGGGATTCGTTCAGTTGCAGTCAAAGGGAATAAATTTTTAATTAACGGCAAATCTTTCTATTTCAAAGGAGCAGGTAAGCATGAGGATTCACCGTTTCGTGGCAGAGGAACTGATGAGTGTTTGAATATAAAAGATATTGGACTTTTGCACTGGCTGCATGCAAACTCATTTCGCACCAGCCACTACCCGTATGCTGAAGAGATGTATGCCCTCTGTGATCGAGAAGGGATTGTCATTATTGATGAATTACCTGCTGTTGGCATGAATTTTCACGGTTCATTGAACCCCTATACAGAGCTGAAGAGCGAAGCGTACCATGCGGACCTTCTACAACAATTGATTTATCGGGATAAGAATCATCCATCGGTGGTGATGTGGAGTCTTGGCAATGAGCCAGATACAGAAAATTATCCTGAGGATGCATATGCCTACTGGAAAACTTTGTATGACTTAGCACACAAGCTCGACCCACAGAACAGACCGGTAACCGTGGTCTGCTGTCAGAATGATTACACAAAAGATTTGACAGCACGTAGCATGGATGTGGTCTGCATCAATCGATATTACGGATGGTATAACCTTGCTGGGGTGCTTGAAGTTGCCTCTGAAGCCTTTGCCGAAGAACTTGAGTTCTGGGAAGAAATCAACAAACCAATGATTCTTGCCGAATATGGAGCTGATTCATTACCAGGCTTACATGCCATCATTCCAGAAATGTTTACTGAAGAGTATCAGGTTGCCTATTTGCAGGCGATGAACGCATGTCTTGATAAAAAATCATTTGTAGTTGGTGAACATCCATGGGCATTTGCTGACTTTGACACTCAGCAAGGACCTATGCGTGCTGGCGGTAATCACAAAGGACTCTTTTGTCGCAACAGGACACCTAAGATGGCAGCTCACATGATTCGTGAACGATGGAAAGAAAAACCAAGCTTCCCAGAGGAGTGAGATACATCAACACGTGCAGGAAGAGGCGCTTTTTGTATTGATACAAAGAGGGTGTTTACAGCCGTAAGTACAGAGTGAGGATAGAAGAAGTGTTAGGGTCAGTTGAAAACGTCAATCTCTGAAATTGACATGGAAAAGGACAGCCGACGGAAGGTCATTACCTGGCAAAAACTGCAAGAATTTTCAAAATATGCATAAAAATACAATTTTTTGCATAAAGGCTTGACAATAAGTGCTAAAGAAGGCTAAAAACAGGAAACGGTCGTTGAACCGTCCTGAGGAGAGCAACGTGAGAACGTTCGACAAGTACAGCACAATGGCAAGAAATTGGTCACCCATCGGCGGTGACGTATCCTTTTCGGTTGCTCATTCACTCCTCATTTCACTTATTAGCCTAATTATTCTAATTATTCTCTGACCACGGCTGTAGAGTATCTACATGGGCCGTGGCAAAAAGATCCCCGCACACCGGGGAGCTTTCGTTTTATATACAAAGGAGAAGAGAAAGCGATGAACCCTACTGAAAAACGTTACACCCTAGCACTTTTGGTCAACAACCACCCTGGCGTCCTGATGCGGGTTGTCGCCCTCTTTAGCCGACGAGGGTACAACATCGACAGCCTCTCGGTCGGAGAGACAGAGAGTGAGGCGATCAGCCGTATTACCATCGTCGTAACCGGCGACCGGGCGATTGTCGAGCAGATCAAAAAACAAGTTGAGAAGCTCTACGATGTGAAGCGTGTCTATGAGATGACCCGCCATCAGAGCCTGCAACGGGAGCTGGTGATGCTCAAGGTCTCCACCACTGATGAGAACCGCTCACAGGTCATCGAGCTTGCCCAGATCTTCAAGGCGCGAATCAGCGACGTCACCACAACGACAGTGACCCTTGAGTTGACAGGAAGCCTGGATAAGATCCAGTCGTTCTTGAGCCTGATGCAGCCCTACGGGATCGTTGAACTGGCCCGTACCGGTATCACCGCATTGGAGCGGGGAGCGCGACCACTAAGTTCAATCACCTATAACGAAGAATGACCGAGAGCCGAGAGGCCCGTTGAATAAGAAGGAGTTACACAGATGAGTGAAATGTATTACGACGCACATGCGGACCTAGCAAACTTAGAGTCCAAACGAGTGGCTATCATCGGCTACGGAAGCCAAGGGCATGCCCACGCTCTGAATCTCCATGAGAGTGGAGTGGATGTAGTTGTCGGTCTTTATGAAGGCTCGAAGAGTTGGCCAGTGGCCGAAGAGGCTGGATTGGCCGTTGCCACCGTTGAGGAGGCGACTCGCACCAGTGATGTCGTCATGCTGCTGCTTCCCGATGAGAAGCAGGCCCAGATCTACCATAAGAGCGTAGCGCCGAATCTCAAAAGCGGTTCGTACCTGGCATTCGCCCACGGCTTCAACATCCACTTTGGCCAAATTGCCCCTTCGGCGGATGTGAACGTCATCATGGTCGCCCCCAAGGGTCCAGGTCACACTGTACGCAGCCAATTTGTCGAAGGAAAGGGTGTTCCGTCACTCATCGCCATCCACCAAGACCCCTCTGGCAACAGTAAAGAGATTGCCCTTGCCTACGCAAAAGGCTTGGGAGCCGGACGAGCAGGCATCTTTGAAACCAGTTTCAAAGAAGAGACCGAGACCGACCTCTTTGGTGAACAAGCAGTCCTTTGCGGCGGTGTGACCGCCCTCATGAAAGCAGGTTTTGACACCCTTGTCGAAGCTGGTTATCAGCCTGAAATGGCGTACTTTGAGTGCATACATGAGATGAAACTCATCGTGGATTTGATCTTCCAGGGAGGACTCTCCTACATGCGCTACTCGATCAGTGATACTGCTGAGTACGGCGACTACGTCACCGGCGGACGCATCATCACCGAAGAGACAAAGAAGGAGATGAGGAAGGTTCTCACCGAGATCCAGGAGGGCACCTTTGCCCGCACTTGGCTCTTGGAGAACCAGGTAGGCAGACCCTACTACAACGCTCGCAAGCGCATAGAGAGCGAAAGTCTTTTGGAGAAGACTGGAGCGAAGCTGCGCGCCTTGATGAGTTTTTTGAAGCGATAAATGAACAACTGGGAGGATGAGCATGGAAAAAGAAAGAATCTACATCTTTGACACCACACTGCGGGATGGCGAGCAAGCGCCGGGCTATTCGATGAACCTCGATGAGAAGATTCGGATGGCGCTACAGCTAGAAGCCCTTGGTGTTGATGTCCTTGAGGCGGGTTTTGCCATCGCATCCCCCGGGGACTTTGAGAGTGTGCGCACCATTGCGGCAACGATGAAAGAGACGACGGTCGCCAGCCTATCGCGAGCGTTGACAAAGGACATCGATGCTGCCTGGGAGGCGGTGAAGGAGGCCAAGCGGCCGCGGATTCACACCTTCTTGGCAACCAGTGACCTACATCTTGAGTACAAACTGAAGATGAGTCGCAAAGAAGCATTGGAACAAGCTGTTGCCATGGTGCGCTATGCACGCAATCTTTGCGGTGAGGTTGAGTTCTCTGCTGAGGATGCAACCCGCACCGATCTAGAGTTCCTCTGTCAGGTAGTCGAAGCAGTCATCGAAGCAGGTGCGAGTGTAGTAAACCTGCCCGATACCGTCGGCTACGCGGTGCCTGAGGATATGACGCGGATGGTGGGGACGGTAATGAACAAAGTTTCCAACATCGATAAAGCGATCATCGCAGTGCACTGTCACAACGACCTGGGATTGGCCGTGGCCAATAGTCTGGCCGGTCTGAAAGCCGGAGCCCGGCAGATTGAAGGGACACTCTGTGGCATCGGTGAGCGAGCAGGTAATGCTGCCCTTGAAGAGGTAGCAATGGCTATTCGTACACGAAGTGATGAACTGCCCTTTGCCTACGCTCTACAGACCGAACAGATCAGTAAGAGTGCCCAAATCCTTGCTCAGATTACCGGTATCAAGGCAAATCCAAGTAAAGCAATCGTCGGGGCAAATGCCTTTGCCCACGAGAGCGGTATCCACCAGCACGGCATGATGGCCAACAGCCTCACCTACGAGATCATGACCCCCGAGAGTGTTGGGGTGCGTGACACCAGCTTCGTTTTGGGTAAACACAGCGGTATGCACGCCTTCACCAAACGCTTGGTTGAGCTGGGGTATAACAAAGAAAAAGAGGAGATCAAAGCCCTCTTTGCCGAGTTCAAGAACATTGCCGACCGCAAGAAGAGCGTTGGCGACCGGGATTTGATTGCCCTCGTTGAAAGTTCAACGCAATCCTCGCCGGTGGTCTGGGAGCTGGACAACTTTGTTGTCAACAGTGGTAACCTGATGACCTCAACGGCGTGTGTCACCCTGCGTAAGGGAGACCGTACCTACCAAGAGGTTGCCCGGGGTACCGGCCCGGTCTACGCAAGCTTGCGGGCAGTGGAGAAGATTATCCGTCACCCCTTCAGCTTGGAGGACTATACCCTGCAGGCAGTCACCGAGCACCGCGATGCCCTCGGAGAGGTCTTTGTGAAGATCAGTGACGGCGGCGGCATCTACCGCGGTCGCGGTGTCTCCACCGACGTGATAGAAGCCTCAATCCTCTCCTGTCTTGCAGCGGTGAACCGCATGCTCGATGAGGCGTCCCTCTCGCGCCATGATGGGATCAAGCCCACCAGCGCACCGAACTTTGAGAATGACATGCTCAGTTCTCACTCCGACAAAAAGAAGGGGGAACTCAATGGGTAGGGTATCGATCTTTGACTCCACGCTCCGTGATGGCAGCCAAGGGGAAGGTATCAGTTTTTCAGTAAGTGATAAGCTGAAAATCGTTGAGGCCCTCGATACACTGGGTGTCTCCTACATCGAGGCAGGCAACCCTGGCTCCAACCCCAAGGATTTGCAGTTCTTTGAAGAGGCCAAGCGCCTTGATCTCAAGCACTCCACAATCGTCGCCTTTGGCTCGACGCGGCGCAAGCACATCAAGGCCAAAGATGATGTAAACCTGCAGAGCCTGGCCCAGGCGAAGACAAAGGTCGTCTCGATCTTCGGTAAGAGTTGGGACTTTCATGTCACCGATATCATTCGC
>JBAZCM010000078.1:0-9177 GCA_041654935.1 Sphaerochaeta sp.
TCTCGCAGCCTCGCCACCATCTCGGCGCCGTGTCTGTCGTCGGCCTCGATGATGGCCTCCTCCCATCCCAAAAGAGGCTCGATGTCCACACCTGAGCAGCGAGGCGTCGCGCAGGTGCCGGACGGGTTGCTGGACCGGAGCACAGCTCCACATACCGTGCAGCGGCGTCTCGAGACAGTCGGTACCAGAGGCTCGATCGGCCGGGTCCGGAGCGATGCGGAACCATGCAGCGCTCTCATAGAAGCCCCGCCACCCAGGCATAAAGCACCACCCAGAGAACAACGGCCAAGCAGGAGAGCGCCAGGAACAGCCGCTCCCTGCGCTTGGCCCGACGAGCAGCAGCCAGGGCGCGAGCGGTGCGGTTCCGGTAGAGCTCCGCCTCAACAGCCGCCTGCCTCTTGCGGGCCACGGTGTGGGCGTCGACCAGGCGAGTCTCAGGATCCAACATGCCGGCCATCCTTCCGTAGTTCGCGTTTCAGCCGCGCGATCTCCCGTTCCTGGCGCGCCACCGTCCAAAGAGCCAGGACGGCTACGGCGGCGACGATGAAGACGACGATGCAAAGGGCGGGGATGTCGGCCATCAGAACAACCTCTCTGAGTACGCCACCTGTTCTCGACACAGCCGGAGCCCACGCTGCCTGCTGAGCAGCGCCATGGCCCGGCTCCTGATACCTCTGATGGCAAGCTCGAGCTCCTCGGGCGTCTCCGCGACGAACACGCCCGGACTGGTCGGCAGGGTCACGACCGGTACCCGGCGCGGATCACGTGCTTGGGGCCGGAGCCCCTCACAGACCAGTTGTTCCAACCCCTCCCGTACTTGCCGGTCACTCCAGCCGAGTACCCGCATGAGCGCCGGGACGGAGGTCGCGTGATCACGGCCGTAGGGAAGCGCACGAGCCAGACGTTCAAGGTCGCTGGGTGTCATACCCGCCCCCCCAGTAGCAGCGCCCCCATCGAAGGAGGCGCCACGGAGGGACGCGTCACCGACCGAAAGGAGTGCGTCGGCCGCGCTGCGGGCGATGATGGCCTCGTCCCGCTCAGCCATGGTCGGGGGTCGGCATGACTCACAGACAGGTGAGGACGTGGGCCGTAGAGAAGCCAGGGGGAAGCAGCGAGAGCTTCGCCAGGAGCCCTCCTGCTGCTAAGATGGACTTGCGACGGTACCATTCGCTACCTCGCAATCTCCCCCGTTCTGTGAGGCAGAATGGGGGAAACTACTTCTGGTAGCGGACGGGATTTTGTGGCTGTTCGGTTGGTCTACTGACTAAGCCACATGTACATTATAGTGCACTCAGCTTGCGCCAATGTACAGCGTTCCCGGCCGCTACGGTGTCCTTTTCGTCCTCACACTAGCATACTCGCCCGACGTTCGGCAGAACTCGATCAAGAACCGGACCATATCACTGCGGGTGAGCATGCGTCCGGGTTCGGATCGACGCAGCCTTTCCTCGTCTAACCAGTCCCTCTGGGTTGCCGTGATATTGGCGTTCAGAGGGACTAAAGGGTCTGACTGTTCTTGCCGATTCGCCATGTACCACACGATAACAGACCGTTATGATGTATACAAGATGCGAGGCCGGAATATTTTGTCGCATTTTGCGAAGATAACGGCACCGATCATGCGGAGGGAGCATGGGGAAATTCGGCAACGCGGTACGCTGGCGGCGGATGGCCCTGGGACTCACGCAGGCAGAAGTGGCCTCGCGGATCAGACGCTGCCGGCATCCCACCACCCAGAGTTACATCGCTCGGATCGAGAACGGGCAGATCGACCCGCGAGTATCAACCGTCTTCTCACTCGCTCGGGCACTGAAGATGCGACCATGGCAGTTGTTAGTGGGTATCACTGAGAGCGACGAGTTCTGGGGTATCTACCTGGAGCTTAGCCCCCAACAGAAACGCGACGTGCAGCGCCACATGAAACACATGGCCGAACGGAGGTGATGAGAGTGAAACACTACCTGATTGTGCTGATACTCGCCTATTTGGCGCTGGTGGCGGGGTGTGCCGACGAGGAGGCGACCAGTACTGATCTGATTCACATGCTGGAGGCGATAACTACCACTACGGCCCCGACAGTTACATCCACAACCGCACATAGCACTACGATGGAAACGATCCCCTTCCCCGTTGGCGAAGCTACACTCGCGGATCCCGAGGGTGACGTCGCCAGCCCAGACGGGAAGAAGCCGTCAGCGGACAAGGGTGATCTCGTCTCGGTGTTGATGGTAGTCGCTAATGATGAACTGGTGGTCAGATTCGTGAATAGCGCCCCACTCCCCACAGAATCGGGCACGAGTCCCCTCGGCGGCGACGAACACATCTTGTGGTATATCCAGACCACCGTAGCGGACGGTAGCTGGCAATACCAACTGGGGGTAAGTCTCATCGGCTACGACTGGACAGCTTCGATTTGTGACTTCAAGGCCGCCCCGGGGGCGCCCAGCAACGTATATGTTGATACCCCGATAATCAGTGGGAACGAGATCATTGCAGTCTATCCATTATGGCGAGTCGTGGATCTGTTTGAAGCAACCCATTGGTGGGCCGGTACGGAGTGGTCCCAGGGATGGACACGGTACGAAGACACCGTGCCCGATGATGGTGCAGATGCTCCGGTGGAATTGCTCTGGCGTGACTAGTCTAGACTAGAAGCGCGGCCCACGAAGCTGCAGACAAGGTCTCCGGGGATATCGCCGCCGCTCTTGCGACACCTACCCGAAGCGCTGACATCATCGACATGCGGGAGCGGCGGCGACAGAAGGCGAAGTAGTGAGTGCTGGAAAGGGGGCGGCGATGAGCAACACGGATTGGGAACCTGAGCGGCCCGGCTGGTGGTCACGGCAAGACTATGCGACCAAAGTGGTCATCGTTATCGTCGTTGTCATGGTTGTCGGAGGCATAGTAGCCATCGCCACACATGATCGCGAGGAAGAAGCCGTGACCTACCACACTTATCCAACCGGTCGTCCCACCACCACGGTGCGTACCCCCACCCAGCAGGTGGAGCTGGTGAGCGGGACGCTGCAAGTGAGCCACGAGCGCAAATATATGAGGTTCACGGGGAAGGTCAAGAACACCGGCAGTCGGGCGCTCAAGTTCGTCAAAGTCCGTGGCTATGCCCTTACCGCCCGCGGCGCCACGGTGAACACCGACTATGCGTTCATCGACAGCGACATCCTCGCCCCCCGCGCGACGGCCACCTTCACGATCATCATCGATGATCCTCACAGCGAGGCCACCCGAGGCAGAGTCGAAGTGATGGAGGCGCGTTACGCCGACTAACCGGGACAGCAGATGGCCATAGACGCAGCGAGCTCACTGCGGCGGCTTACACACTTTGCAGGGTTCATAGCCTTGAGCCTTAGCCTTGGCGAGACTGATGGATATTTTGCTCTTCTTGAGGTAACGACAGCCATCGCGATGGTATTTCGCACCGGTGTTGGTGATGTAGACGGTGGTGCTGCCGTCCCCGTCAGTCTTGGGAGCAGTCGTCGTCGTGGGCTTCTCGGTCGTGGTGATGGGCGCCTTAGTGGTGGTGGTGGGCGCGGCCGTGGTGGTGGGCTGTGCCGTTGTCGTGGTGCTCACGGTCGACGTAGGAGTGGTGGTCGTTGTGGGGGCCGCCGTGGTCGTGGTGGTGGGGGCGGTGGTGGTAGTCAGGGACATCGCGGCAGCCGACGCCCGGGCGGCGATGGGGTTCGTTGCGCTGGTTGCTGCTGTTGGGCTGATGTTGTCCTCGCCGCCACTCATGGCGCCGCCGATGACGGCGAGAAGGATCACGAGGCCGCCGCCTAGTATGCCGAGCTTGCTCTTGCCACTCCTTCTGCGCCACCAGCCGGAGCGCTGCGGCTGGGGTGATTGGGCCATGGTGTCTCCTCCTCGCTTGAGACCCGGGCACAGATGGCGGTGTGCAGCATGGGACAATAGTAGCTCGGACGACCGCCTTACTACAGACCGAATCGTATCCTCTCGGCCCCTGCGTCCGATTGACTCACTTCAGACGCAGGAACTACGTCAGTGAGGGGCCGGGTGCCTCAAGTCTACTGGGTGCTCGCCAAGGAGAAGCTGTATCTCAGCCGGCTCGGTCCTGCTCCCGTGGTCCCCCCGACGCCTCCCGGGTGTGGAGTTTGTCCTCATATTGGTGCCGCAGTTGGGTGAGAAGGAGACTGCCTGCACCAAGGACTCCGAAAGCATAACGTCTCAGATCGGCCCGGTTCTGAATTCGATGTGTGTCGACGTTCCTAAGAGCCAGTGTGAAGCCCATTGCGAATTGGTGCCATCCTTGCCGTTCCCCGCTTGTCTTCCCGAGGGGAAAGATATCTCCGCCGGGATTGAATACTGCGTTCATGAGACGCTTCCCATATTCGTCGAGCGAGCGAGAGGCTAGCTCACGGACACGATTCTCTACGAAAATCGCGGTCTGACTGGCTACCTGGGCCCATTGCTCTTCCCGAACCAAATGGGCAACTTGCTCCCATAGTTCATCGTCCACAATGGACTGGTCAATCACGCCCGAAACATCGTCAAGAGACTCGAGCCCCAGGCTGGTCTTAAGTGCCTTTGCCGTCTTCTCGAATAGCCGGTCGTCGGGGCAGTTCAGATGAGCCGTAATGGTGCCTCCAAGAACAGAAAGGGAAACGTAGAAGACCTTTTGGATTCCTAGAGAAGTCGAGAGGCTGAGTGAACGGTCGTTCTCGCTAAAGGTCGCGGCGTCCGCGGCATCGCTTGGCTTCCGCTCCTTTCTGTCTCCTTCGTCATCCTCCCAGCTGAGTTTCATATTGATCCGAGATGCATCGACACCCCAC
Organism: Sphaerochaeta sp.; assembly: GCA_041654935.1. Classification (GTDB taxonomy): domain Bacteria; phylum Spirochaetota; class Spirochaetia; order Sphaerochaetales; family Sphaerochaetaceae; genus Sphaerochaeta. The sequence continues at coordinate 4,806 of JBAZCM010000078.1, forward strand.
GCCGCGGCCAACGCCTGGAGCGCGGCGCTGATGTCCGCTCCTGTCAAACTCCTCCACCGATACGATACGCTGGCGATTCTCATATACGATCAGTGTTCGCCATATGCTGGGCGGTCCTGAGCGCGGATTGGATCCCGCGTGTCCCCTTGCCAAGACCGAGGTATCTATGAAAACGCCTCGAAGCAATTGAGAACGCGACTGCAATCTGCTGGGCGTTTCCCGCGGATTGCGTCGACCGCTGGCGGCCTCCGCTGTCACCAGTATGAACGGTTTTGCTCCCGCCCGTCTTCCCGTCCACAACGCACGAACGTACGCTCGATTCGTTCGAGTCGCAAGGGACGACGGTGGACGGGAATAGAGCGACAAAAACCCCGCCCCGCCTCTGGGACGGAACGGGGCTGATGAGGCGTCTAGAAACCATGGAAACCCCTATCTCGACGAGGGCCAGATCTCATGCCGTGGGTCCCACCAGAGAATCATGAAGATGTTGCCCTGCCTGAATCCATATATGCGTTTGATACCGCCGCATCTAAGCCGATGGATCTCGTCTTGGTCGTCATATTGCTCTAGGAAACGCTTGCGCGCCAAACCGTCCGGAATGTCGTGAGGATTCGTGTATGTCTTGCAGGGGCGACCCGAATTATTGAAGAGTTGACCGATGGTCATGCTCTCGAACTGTGCCAGGTGCTCATTAAGCAATTTGTGGTCATCGGCTGTCAAGGTATCCCATCCGTAACACGGTTCCCTGGAGATTAGTTCAAACCGCCAAGCAATATGCTCATCGGCTGACCGAGATGTCCCAGGAATGCAACGAGACTTCTTCTCGGGACGCGGGGTTGGTTGCCTGGGGACGCTCTTCCTCGAAGCCATCAAAGCGAGGCGTAGTAATCCATCATTTCTTCTTGGGAGATCTCATTCTCCATGCGCACTCCCGGCGGAACGCCCTTCCGTGCTTGGAGCCAAGGCCTCTCGCGGTGTGTCATTTCGCTCAACTCATGAGGCGTGTACTCGGCATAGAAGTCCAGTACGGCATCAACAGTTTCAGTCTCGTTGTCTGCAAGACGGCTTGGATCGCCCTCAATGGCACCGTCGGCGACCGTGAAGCGGCCCCTGTGCTGGTCGTATAGCGCGCGTACAACAGGGCCATTCGCCCAAGCCTGTATCGGCTCATTGAACAATGGAACCGAGTCCCACACGAGGTGCCAAGCCTGCGAGTAGTAGACGAGCTTCTGCAGCTTCATCGCGGTCATCTCGCCGCGCTTTTCGAGAATGTATGCAGCAACGTCAAGCGCGCTAGTCATGCGTCCCTCCTCCTTTGTGCATGCCGCCGCTAGTCTTAGCTAGTCTTAGCTAGTCTTATATAGTCTATATTACTTATCCGCGGAAAAGTTATGTTGAACAGCGTTCGCTTTTTGGCACACCCCCAAGAATCCAATTTGACCCACTACCGTCTTCCCTCCCCAGAAACGCAGAATAGCCCCCTCCCCCGCGCGAGGAGCACACGCACGAGAGAGGGGGATTGTGATAGGTAGCGCCGGTGGGAATCGAACCCACGTCTGCGGGATATGAACCCGCCGAGGAACCTCTCCTCTACGGCGCGACGAGACCCGACCTACAAGGGGTCGGGTGGGTTATCAGTCAAGTAGAACTATTCTTCAGGCGACTTACTGCGCAGTCCGAGCAGCGGTACCTTCAGGTCCTCCGCGCTCTTCGCTTTGATTACAGCGAGCGCGACGATCGATCCGTTGATGAGCCCCGCCACATACGCGGCCGGGTCCTCGGGCCTGGCGAGCACCGTCCCCAGTTCGACCAGCCCGATCGAGATCACGAGCGTCGCGATCCTGTTGACAATGTCCGTCCAGTACTCGGCAACCGCGAAGCGGAAAGCCGAGATCAGGATGTAGACGATGGCGGCCGCGAGCGGGACGGTCAGGTTCTTGAGCGTTTCGAGCGTGATGAATTCATCCATCTGTGTCCTCTCTTTCATTCTTCTCTTTGCGCATGGCTCGCCAGTCAAGCGCCCCTTCCACGAGCAGGAAGGCGGGAACCACCACTTCGATGATGCGTGTCGTCGTCTCCCCCAGGGGATGCCCGCACACGTCGAGCACAACGCCGACGATGACGGCCCCGGCCGCGAGCCCCCATTTGCGACTGAGAAGCTTGTTCTTGGTCCAGCGACCTAGCAGGCGTCGATCGCACCAGGCGGTGAATCTGCTAGGCGTCTTGCGCATAGGTCCTACCACCGGCCGGACGGGTCCGTAGAGCGTCTCGAAGGTCTTCCCCCACGGCTAGGCGGAGTAGCCGTTTGCGGAACATCGGGCACACTCTCCCCGGTTGGAACTGATGCCAGCATGTGACACAAGTGTGATCGTCCCGATCGGCCACTTCGGCATCCAATTCGTAGAGAGCGCAGGGGGCGAAAAGGTATTCGGCGACTGTGACCATTCCCGTCTCCTTTCACCAGACGGCTCCGTAGCGGGCGGCCATCCTGACGTAGCGAGCGCGTGAGACTTTCACGTCCCGTAGCCAGCCGGAGTAGCCGTCTACTTCGCGGCCGTAGTAAGCCCCCACCCTGTACCAGTTGCCGGACGCGAGCGCCTTGCTGTAGTGGGTGTGGATAAGGAGGATCGCGGCCCTGAGGCCAGCGCGGAGATCCGGGTACACGTTGTAGCCGGCAGGGCTGGTGCCGATGCGTAAGTCTCGCCAAAGGCTACCCACGGGACCGCCCTTGATCGATCCCGGGTTGCACTTGTAGTCACACCCACGCCCAAGGCTTGACTCAGCGTTGAGGATAGCGAGCAAGCCGGCCACGTCGAAGCCTGGGTTATTGTATTTGTAGGCGCTGATCGTCCACCATGGCAGTGGCGAGCGGCCTTCCGCCAGGATGCCCCGGATGGCGGCAGTGTCAGCGGTCGTAAGATAGGACTCCGTGGGCGTCACTACCCCGGGGTCCGTTGCCGGGACCGGATCCGCCTGGGCGGGCTGACCTACAAAAAAGGCCGCGACTAACGCGGCCACCACGAGCAACAGTAGACGGACCCTCATGGTCGCCCCAGCAGTTTGAGCACGCGGCTCAGCATCGTCACGAAGAGTCCCCAGGTCGGGATCCGCTGCGGTGCACGACCCTTCTGCAAGAGTCCCAGGCGCATGAGGTGTGCCTCAGCGGCCTTGATTTCATCGGTCGCGTGGAGGGATTCAAGCCGCGCGTCGATGAGCTTGTTGACGGTTGCTTCGTCCATGTCGTCCTCCTCGATGTTCGTCTGCCAGTGACCCCACTTGACGCCGCCGCGCGCGTTCATCTGCGCGATCGTGAGTGTGCCGATGTAGCCGCTTCCGGGCATGGTGTTGTTGGGGCCGTGGTTCCCGGCCTCGATCATGAGACCAGTGGCGGCATCGATCACCATAGCCACGTGATAGGCTCGGCCGTCCCGGATCTGAAACGCCACGTCGCCACATCGGAACGGGCCGGGGTAGGTAAGAGGCGTTGTCATCCGCCAGTAGTCATGGGCCGTGAGACGGGGGAGGGCCTTGCCGTTCACGGTTACACCTGCCTTGCGAAACGTGCTGTAGATGGACCCCGAGCAGTCCGTGTCGTTCGGGTCCGTAGTCTGTTGCGTGCCTACTACGTAGCCGAACGCCTCTTCCCCCAGCTTGTACCGCTCTCCTACCAGCGAGAGGGCGACGCGTTTGACTTCGGATGCCTGTACCATCTCCCCTCCCTCAGCTGTACTTAAGGATGATCCCGATCGCCGGACCAAGGATGCAGGCCAGGAACGCAACCGTCCCACCGATCTGCCAGCGGAACCGCTCAAGAGCCTTGAGCCGGGCGTCGAGCCGCTCGCGATGTCCCTTGCAATCCTCTTGGCACTTGGCCCGGTCGCCGGTCATGGACACGATCTGTTCGCGGGCCGTCTTCAAGGTCTCGGTGAAGGCCACCAACTCCTCGCGAGTCTGCCTGAGATCGCTATAGAGAGAGTCGTGACCGTCCAGGCGACGGGTCACGTCGCCGCGGAACTGGTCGAACTCGGGCCGGTGAATCACGTCGTCTGTCATCGCCCCTCCAGAGGAAATCGTGGTGTGGTGCATCTAGGAGATCCAAGCTCGGCTCGGACGTTCGCGCATTCGCACCCAGTGCGTGAAGTCGGTCCTCGTGAGCCAAGCAACAGCCTCCCAGAAGAAAAGGCCGCCCAGGACGGCCGCGAGAACATCCCGTCTCATGGGTCCCCCTAAGCGCTTGGCGGTATAGCTGCCGTCACGGTCGCGGTCCCCCGGATGAGCGGGACTGCATGCGATGTGCCCGCGAGTGTGGCCCACACTTGGAATTGGCTCATGCCTGCATCCAGCGCTTCCGTCTCTGCTGCCGTCGGCTCGG
>JBAZCM010000079.1:0-9067 GCA_041654935.1 Sphaerochaeta sp.
CTTCTGTGGGTGGGTAGATCAACGCCGAGTTATCCAGGGCAATGAATTCACCCAGGCCTTTTCTTCTCTCTTTGTTGTTCACGGTCTTTGTCGCCGATAGAACGGGCTCCTTACTACCTCGGCACGTTTTGGTTGACCATGGATCACCACCTCCACTTCGTCACCAAAGCGTAGGCCAAGGCTACGATCTATGAGGGCAAAAGCCCAAAAGCCATCGAGAGTTGGACTCTTCAAGCCACTGGTGATATTGCCGACCTCCTTGCCCTCATATTGGATGGGATAGCCTTGTCTGGGCACTCCTCGGTCAATCATCCGCAGACCTCGAAGCGATCGAGGAATGCCCCCTTTCTCCTGGGCAACCAAGGCCTCACGACCACAGAACTCCCCCTTCTCCAACTTCACGAAGGCACCAAGGTTAGCCTCCAAAGGACTGATGGACTCACTGATCTCATGGCCGTAGAGTGGCAGCTTCGCCTCAATGCGTAGGGTATCACGGCATCCCAAGCCACAGGGAAGAATCCCGTCCTCCTTGCCGGCCTCTAAAATCATCGTCCAAAGCCGCGGTGCATCATCGATATTGCAGAAAATCTCAAAACCATCTTCGCCGGTATACCCGGTTCGGCTGACCAAGGCAAAAATATCGTCAATCTCACACTGGCTCTTAAACGAGAAGGGGGCGAGGGCCTCACATCCCTCTACCAAGGTCGAGAGAATTGCCTCGCTCTTAGGCCCTTGTAGAGCCAGTAAGGCAGTACTCGCTGAGATATCAATTACCTCCGGACACTCGGCGGCACGAGGGTTCTCCTCTCGTATCCACCTTAGGTCCTTCTCCGTGTTGGCGGCATTGAGGACCAACAAGTAGGTGCTCTCAAATCGCCGGTAGACAAGAATATCATCGACAACACCCCCGTCAGGGTAGCACATCATCGTATACCGGCACTGACCTACCTCCAGGTCGGCAATGGTGTTGGTGCACAGGTACTCTAGGTACTCGCTGGCACCCTCACCACTAATTACGCACTCTCCCATGTGTGATACATCGAAGAGGCCGGCTGCAGTACGCACTGCCTGATGCTCGGCAGTTATGCCTGCGGCAAAGTGCAATGGAAGGTACCAACCACCGAAATCGACAAGTTTGACACCTTCGACGTTGCGGTAGGTCTCATAGAGGGATGTGTATTTCATAGCGGTCCTATCAAGCCAGTACGATCATTTCGATCTCAACAAGGGCATCCTTGGGAAGTGCAGCAACTTGGACTGCAGAGCGTGAGGGCAGTACTGGTCCTTCGACATAGGAGGCGTAGACCTCATTGACTGCCGCAAAATCGGCCATGTCCTTCAAGAAGACGGTCGCCTTCACTGCCTTGGAGAGGCTGGTTCCTGCTGCTTGCAAGAGAGCCTTGAGATTCTCAAAAACCTGTGTAGCTTGCTCTGCCGCTGTCTCACCCACCAATGCTCCACTGACAGGGTCGAGGGGGAGCGTACCACTGGTAAAGACAAAAGGTCCTGCGGTCACCGCTTGGCTGTAGGGACCGATTGCCTTGGGGGCGGCATCGGTGACTACTTCACTCTTTTTTAACTGGAAGATCATCTTCTACCTCCTAGGATAAGCATAGCGTTGTCGCCTGCTGTAATGCAAGGTTCTCTACAACAGAGAACTCATTTCTTGGACACTTCGAGCCATCGCCAACATGCCTTGATCTTGGGGATGACCTTTGGCAAAACCAAAACCCCAATCTACGGCAATGAAAGCTACCCCGCTCTCTTGGGCCCCCTCTTCGTCGTGCACAGTGTCACCGATAAGAACAGCCTCAGAAGCTTCAAAATCCAGTTCTTTGAGAATTGCTGTGACGATATCAGCTTTGGAGAGGGTCGAAGCCTCATCGCTACCACGGATTGAGTCAAAGTATTGAGAGAGGCCAAAGTGCTCGAGCATCTGACGGGCTAATGGTTCATACTTGAGTGTGCCTACGGCCAAGGCGTATCCACGGCTACGCAAATCAACTAGCATCTCTTCGATACCTTCGTAGGGGCGTGCCTGGAAACGACCGGTCTGATCGTACTCTGTACGATAGATGGCTATTGCATCATCGATGAGCTCATCTGCAAGATCATAGACATTGATAAAACATTGAGCGATCGGCGGCCCAATGAACTTGGCCAGTTGTGCCCGATCCTCTACGGCCGAGAGGCCTAGCTGTACAACGGCTTTGTTTGCCGTTCCAAAAATCCCTTCTGAGGTATCCAGAAGGGTTCCATCCAAATCAAAGATTGCCAATTTGAAATTCATTGTTGCACCATATGCAATATATGGGGGTGTATCAAGCCATTTGAGGCAACCACATCGCATCGACCATCGCTAAATGGCACACTGGGGTCTGCAGGTCCCACGATGCCCCCAGCCTCACGTACTAAGGCAAGACCTGCGGCCATATCGTAGTAGCCTAGCCACATCTCGTAATAAGCATCGATGCGTCCGGCAGCAATATAGGCCATCTCAAGGGCACACGATCCATACGAGCGGAAATCGCTGGTACCTAGGGCCAATCGTTTGGCCTGCTGGGCATACTGGTCGTAGTGGTCATGGTGGCGATGCGGTGGGACAGTGGCAACCAGGGCATGTTTGGGATCGGTGATATGAGAGACGCCAATTGTCGCTCCATTGAGGTATGCCCCACTGCCCGCAGAGGCCCAGAAGAGTTCATCCTGACGCGGGTTGAAGACAACACCAACCAATGGTTCGTACGCCTCAAGTTCCCAAGCAATGCTAATTGTATAGCCGGGAATCGAGCGACTGAAGTTCATCGTCCCATCAATCGGGTCGATGATCCAGCGACCCTTCCCACTCTCCCCGGCTTTCCCGCTCTCTTCGGCAAAGATTGCATCGTGGGGAAAGTGTTCCTTGATAGTTTGGATGATAATCGCCTCACTCTTTGTATCAGCGTCGGTTACAAAGTCGTTGGCGGCTTTTTGAGTGACTGTGAAGTCAGCGGTGCGACCGGTTTCTAAAAGATAGGCGCCAGCGCGCTTCGCTGCAAGGAGGGCAACCTCCACCCGCTTTTCAAGGTGCAAGGATTGGATCATACATTGCCTCGGCGCTCAAGGATTCGATGACTGAGGTTCATGATGTACTTCCAATCGGATTGGCTGAACTCTTTGACCGTGACAATCTGTTCAGTAGCATCCAACAGATTTCCCGTCTCATCGTACTCAAGCTGGACCATGGTCCAGCGCTCCTTCTTTTGCATATACATCATCGCCCCGACGTTGTTGCGTCGATCCCAGGCACTCATGGCATCCCCTCGGGCCCCGATGACTATGATGGTCATATCGCGGCCAGGGACACTGAACATCTTATCTCGTTTATCCAGGCTCTGGGCTTTGCGGGCCTCTTCGATCAAGGCAGCGGTCTCATCGAGCACTTCTTGCGCTCCCTCTTGGACAAAGGTCGCGAAGGTTCCTGTTGATGACACCGGTAGTCGGACGAGAATTTGATCAAGCAGATCTTCAACTGAAATGGGGGTTGTAATCGCCTCAGGCTCCTTAAGCAGATCCAATAATTCATCGGCATCATCTTCATCCTCTGAGGGTCCATAGAAGGTGACATCCCCATCGGGGTTGCCTGCCTCCATCTCCTCGTCGGCCATGCTCAGACTTCCGACCTCGGCTTCCAACTCCTCACTGATCTGTTGGTCCTCAAAGATATAATAGGCCTCGCTCTCATACTCATAATCGTCATCCCCATCATCTTCGCGTTCGCGATCGGGGTCAAACAATCCGCCATAATCAAAATCGAAGAGCGATGGCTGATCGGCGATATTAAAGAGTTCATCGGCGGTCTCCTCATCCTCCTCATCTTCGATGGGAGTCGTCTCCCGTTCAAAGCTGGTGGTAAAGTAGGAAGATCCACTTGAGAGCTCAAACTCTTCATTAGTTTGCTCATCAGTAATCGGTTGGGGGTTCGTCTCAGTTGTGGGAGTTAATCCTAGCCCTAAAGCATCCTTGATTCGCCCCATTCCCTCCCAGGTGGTGCCTTCATTGGCAACCTGGCGAAAAGAGAGGGTCATCGTCCCTCCCTTCATCTGCATGGGATAATCTTGTCGGTCGCGACAATCGATGATCAGAGAGGGATCATCGCTCTGCTCGACCAATGCTTGTTGAGAGACTGCCTCTTTGAGGAGGGCAACAGCCTCATCGGTGTGGACCAAGGGGTTTAAACCCTGGGTCGTCCAATCAGCCCAAGGGACCTGAATCAACAGGCGCTTCTCATCACGTTCAAAGAGGGCATCGACACTTCCCTCGCCCAGTGGCCAATCTCGCTGCCAGTGCATGTTGGAGAGCATCGCGGTGAAGAAAGTGATGGGAAGAAGACGGTTTTTTGTCTGCTCAATCTCCCTCCAAGCACTCTTAAACTCCTCTCCCTGGCCGATGACCGCAGCTTTGATGATTGCATACCCATCCACCAAGAGGCGATGGGCATCAAAGGCGTAGTACGTTGAGCGGAGGCGAACAAAGGGAGGGCGTGAACTACCCTCCCGTTCAATCAATAGGTGTGAGGATTCATCCCATGACTGGGAAGCCATCTCAACACTGAGCAGGTGTGCATCACGCTCGGTAAGAGCAGTATTGCTCACCACCTCCCAATCCTGTAAATGGTGCTTTGGCGCTTGAACGAGGAGTTTGAAGGCGGCAAGTAGGCCATCGAGTTTTGCTGCAAAAACATCGCTAATCAAGGTGTTGAAAGGCTGCAGTCGATACTGCAGGGCCCGTATCTGCTGCTCTACGTCGCTCGGCTCAGGCCCCAGTAAAAATGCAAGGCCCTCCTCCTGGAAGGCGAGCATCACCTCATCGCCAACAATCGTGCCCTCAGAGCGTAATCGAAGAGCAGTGTTGTCCACCCACCTGATCGACTTGCGCAAAAGTTCATCAAAACTGTTGGTCAGACGTCGATACTCCTTGGTCGATACCTCATCCAGGGTTGGTCCATCTAAGCGGGCAAAGGGCAAGAGACTGACGAGGTAGGAGAGCAAGGCGCGACTTTGTTCGGTCGGTTCATAAGCGAGGTCTTGGGAGACTCTGATGATTAATGCGAAGGGATGATAGGCGAAAAAAATTGATTTGATGACTTCGACACCAGTTTCCATGAAAGTGGAGAGCTCTCGAAGATTTTTTTGTACCTTCTCCAACGGGATCTCCCCGATGGAACGCAGATGCCAGCAATCACTTTCTCTCACCATGTGCCTCCCTTTCGAGCATACCACATCATCGGTTTGCATTCAAACAACCAAAGACCGTTAAATCTCCTCCAACGGTGGAGTTGATAGCGTCGATAAGAAGAAAAGAGAGAGAATGAGCGAGGCGATGGCAAACCCTGCATAGCTGAGAAAAAGGTTCGCATAGCCAAAACGCTGAATCAGTACTCCACCGACCAACGAACCAATGACAGCAGGTATCCCATTGCCTACCGATGTGTAGATTGTCATACCCATGGTCCTGCGATGGCGTTTGACTCTCCGTACGACAAAATAGACTCCCGCTGGTTGAAAGGCTCCGTAACATAGACTATGCAGCAATTGGCCGATAACCGCCCCAGTCAAAGTTGGCACAAAGGCGTAGAGACAGAGACGCACCACAAGAGCAATCGAACTGGCTCCAAAGAGGTGGACTGGCAGTACTTTTTTCTTATGCAGAAGTCGACCGGCAATTATGATGGCAATAATTTCACTGCCGCTGGCAATAGCGTGCATCAAACTGATAGAATTGCTCTTGATAACCTCAACGAGATAGAGACTGAAGAAGCTGTTCACCGCAGAGAGGGCAAAGCGGTTGAGGCAGATGATAATCATCCCTATCACAAACGCCTGGTCAAACCACGGCCCGCCAGTATTATTGGTATTCTTTTCTTTTTCCTGCTGCGTCTTATCCTCAGCCTGGCGTGGCCAGATGAGAATGCTGGCAAGAAAGACAAGGCTCAAGCCCATCCCCCACATTGCGATGGAGGAGTTTCTTGTCGAATCAGGAAGTCCGGTGGCAGCAAAGAAGAGGGAGATGAGGACAAAACCAAAGGAGCCGAACGCTCTGACGTAGGAGTAGGAGCGGGAGTTGCCGTCATATTGGTTGTTTGCCCAACTGTCAAGCACTGGCATGATGGACCTGAAGAAAAAAGCGAGGGTGATGAGAGCGAAGGCGATGACTGCTAAATGGTTGATATAGGCGAGCAGCATAATCGAAAAACTGGTCACTAGCGCTGAGATAATCAGCGTTGAGCGCATGCGTTGGGTTCGATCGATATAGGCCGCAATCAAGAGGGGGCCGACGATGGAGGCAATCTCATAGATAGAGAGCAGTGATCCGACCACTTCATATGAGTAGCCAAAGTTTCGGATCATAACCTGCAGATACGGGCCAACGATTGCAACGATGCAGTAGCCAAAGAAGAACGAGCCGTAGAGTGTGACCATGACCGCATTGTATGCAATTTAAACTCGCAGAACAAGCACACTCTAGCGTATAAGGTAGGGCAAAGAATTGGCAGGCAATCTCAGGTTGTGCAACGATCCGATCCGCCCCTGCCTTCTCAGGGCGATAATCCGTTTTGCCCATACCGGCCCGATACCCGGGACACGTAACAGTTCTTGCTCACTGGCCCTGTTTACTGAGAGCGGAAAGAGACCGGTGTTTGCTCGTGCCCAAGTAAGTTTAGGGTCAGTGAGGAGGCTCAGATTCCCATCCTCGCTGAAGCATAGCTCTTCCAAGGAGAATCCATAGACTCGTAGAAGCCACTCGGCTTGGTAGAGTCGATGTTCGCGGACCAAAGGGCCAGAACTATGAGAGATATCAAAGAGATCGGGCTGGATCACCGATTGACTGGCCTTTTCGCCAGGGATTGACGAGTCTCCAAGTCCTCGCTGATACGCGCTGAAAAAAGAGCGATCGAGACCCAGATTCTGGTACAGATGATTCACCGCCCCCAAGATCTCCCTATCCTCTTCGTCACTCGCTCCTACAATGAATTGGGTGCTCGTAGTACAGCGCTCACCGGCAGTTCCTTTGGCAGTGCGCTGAGTCAGATAATTGAGTCCAAACGCTATATCCCTCTCCCAGCTTTGGTAGGCAGAAAGCTGCTCATAGTGGCGTGCTGAAGGGACTTCGATATTCAACGAGAGGGCACTGGCGTATTTGATTGCTTCATCGATTGCATTCAAAGAGCAACCGGGAATGATCTTGAGGTGGATGTAGCCACGATACCGATGGCGTACCCGCAGCTGCCGAGCAGCATCGATGAGCAGTTGCATCGTCTTGTCAGGAGTACCGAGAACCGCACTGGAGAGAAAGAGACCAATGAGCTTTCGTCGGGTGGTAAGATCGAGAAAGAAACGGACTATCTCCTCAGAGCTGAGGGCGACCGGGCGAAAATCAGCGCTTGAACGGAGGGGGCAGTAACGACAGTCGCCGGCACACCGGTTTCCCATCAAGGTCTTGAGCATGATGCCTGCCCCACCGCTGGCGGTAGTTACCGGATAGAGCCAGCGTGAACCATCGGCACTTCGCTTACGTTGTTCAAGCGGATCGTTGGTGCCACAAGAGCAGCTGAGATCATACTGTGCATCACTACTGAGGATATCGAGCTTACCTTGGGTGTCCATCACACCACCAGGGTAACATGTGTTTAGTGTTCTGTATACTTATTTCTCACCCTTCTTCCATTCACTGACCAACAGGCCTGCCAAAGTAAGGACGGTGCCCACTCCATGTAGCAGTCCAAAGGGCTCGCCAAGGAAAGTGGTGGCAAAGAGGATGGTAATGATGGGGCTGAGGTAGAGATAAAAGGAGCTCTTCACCGGCCCAATGGTTCGCATTCCAAAGTTCCACAGTGCAAAGCAAAACGCCGAGGCAATCAAGCCTAAAAAGAGTAAGGGCAACAGGAGCTCTGGCTGGACTATTGTCTTGATCGGCAGTGTCTGTCCACTGGCAAAGAGGGCGATGAGGTGGCCTACCAAACCCCAGAAGAACATGGTGCGGGTCAAGGCAAGGTTGGGATACCCACGTTTTGAGACAACACGGGTGAGTGTGGTGTAGACGGCCCAGATACAGATTGCCAGCAAGGCCAACAGGTCCCCAATGGGGTTGATTGCTAGATCTCCCCCATCACGGGTGGTGAGGATGATGATCCCGCTCATCGAGAGAGCCAAGCCAACAAAGTATGAGAGATGAAGGCGCTCTTCTTTAAGGAAAAACCGCGCCGCGAGCAAGGTGGTAAACGGCGCAGCGGCCACGATGACACCGACATTGGTTGCACTGGTGTAGATGAGGGCGGTGTTCTCCAAGAAGTAATAGGCAAAGATCCCCGAAAATCCTGCCAAGGCAACAAAAAGGCGGTCGATTGGCTTCACATAGGTAAGAGGCTTGGGGGCTAGAAGAGAGAGTACAATCAAACCAAGGATTGAACGCACGACCAAAATTTGGCTGGGAGTGAGGCTTTTGAGCAGCATCTTGGTGAAGACGTAGGTCGTCGACCAGATGGTGATAGCTACGAGAACAGACAGATGGCCTGCTACGGTCAATTTTTTTGTTGGTTGCATGATCGTAGAGTGTAACTACAATCCTTATGCTATGCAATCAGAGGTGGTATAATGGGGATGTAAGGAGGCGCCTATGCTGACCTATCGGAAGGAACTGTGGTTTCACCTCTCCAAGAGGCGTGGCTTGGTCAACATCACCGAGAGCGTCCAGGAGGCGGTGAATGAGAGTGGGATCAGAGAAGGCCTGGTCCTAGTCAACGCCATGAACATTTCGGCGAGTGTCTTCATCAACGCTGTGGAAAAGGGCTTGCATGACGACTTCGAGGTTTGGCTGGAGGGTTTGGCCCCAGAGCTACCCTATGATCAGTACAAACACAACACCGAAACCGAGCACAATGCCGACGCCCACCTCAAACGCTCCATCATGGGGCGAGAGGTGGTCGTAGCGATTACCGGTGGTAAGCTGGACTTCGGATCGTGGGAGCAACTCTTTTACTACGAGTTTGATGGCATGCGCGACAAACGCGTGTTGATAAAGATCATCG